>OCMG01000002.1:0-300000 GCA_900215285.1 Ensifer adhaerens | reverse complement strand
GTGGAACGTGATCGGCTTCAGGCTTCGAGAAGGGATAGGAGGGATCGTAGCCGGTGATGACGCGCATGACGGCCATACCGTCCTCGACGGTGAGCGCAAAGACCGAGACGGTCTCGATCGTCTTGACGCAGCCGCCGCCAGAGACGCAGGCATTGCTGACAATGCCCGGCGTCGGCTTGATGCCGACGATATTGTTGAAGCCAGCCGGCACGCGCCCCGAACCGGCCGCATCATTGGCAATCGAGAAACTGGAGAGCCCGGCCGCCACCGAAACGGCCGAACCGGAACTGGAGCCGCCGGAAATGTAGTCGTCATTAAAGACGGACGAGCAGGCGCCATAGGGCGTGCGCATACCGACAAGGCCGATGCCGAACTGATCCATGTTCGTCTTGCCGATAAGGATCGCGCCATTGTCGAAAAGCCGCGTAACGGCCTGCCCCGTGCTGTCGGCAATGTAGGCGCCTTCCTTCAGGGCATTGGTCGTCGGCAGGCCGATGACGTCGTTGCAGTCCTTGATGGAGAAGGGAATGCCCCAGAGCGGCCGGCCGTCATAACCGGTCTTTTCGAGTTCCGCTGCGGCCTTCAGCGCGTCCTCGCGCGGCACAAGATGGATCCAGACATGATCGTTGCCGCGCGCCGCGATCCGATCGTAGATCGCATTGACGACAGTGGAGGGCGTAAGCCTGCCGGAGGCATAGGCTTCGCTGAGCGTGTGAAAATCGAGGCTTCCGGTCTCGGCCGGCCAATGGAACTCGGACATGTCGATCCTCTTCAGGTGAAAACAAGCAGTCAGGACGGGTTCAGCGCCCCGATGATTTGATTCGACTTGGCCACGGTGCCGAAAAGCCCGTTGCCGAAGGCGGTGATGCGCAATTGGCTTTGATGGCGCGCATCTGTGGTGCCCTTGCAGGCATCGGAGACGGCGATGCATTCGAAGCCCATGTCGTTGGCGGCGCGCTGGGTCGCGTGCAGGAGGCCCTCGGTCGGCAGGCCCGCCAGCACGAGATTGCGGATGCCACGCGCGCGCAGCCACGCCTCAAGCCCGGTCGAGTAAAGGGCGTTGTCGCCCGGATGGTCGAAGATCGGCGCATCCACCGGCAGGCCCAGTGCCCCGGCAAGCTGCCATTCGGGCGTGTGCGGCGGAAAAACCGGATCGCCCATGTTGGGGCCCATCGCGGCGCGGCGGACGGCGACCGGAGACAGCGTATCGGCGCGTCCGCGACGGCTGGCGATGATGGGGAGGCCAGTGGCCTGAGCTGCACTGACCAGGCTTGCGGCGACCGCCAGTTCCGGCTGCGCTTCAAGGGCGGCGACCATGCCGTTCTGGAAGCCGAGGATAAGCAGCGCGCTATCGTCGGCGTCCCAGTGCCCGTCGAAGGGCCAGGAATAAGGCGTGGCATCGATGCTTGCGAAGGGCTCAACCATGAAGCGCCTCCACGGCAGCGCGGAAGCCGGCGAGATCGGAGACCGTACCCCAGCGCCCGCCAAAGGCCTTCAGGATATCCATCGTCGCCTGATGATTGGGCGTCTCGACGGCGGCCGTGCAATCTTCGAGGATCACGCATTCATAGCCACGTTCGAAACCGTCTCGGAAGGTCGACTGCACGCAGCAATCTGACGTCACGCCGATGACGATGAGATGCGTGATGCCGGCTGCCTTCAACCGCGCATCGAAATCGGTGGCGTGGAAGCTCGACTTGCCCGGCTTGTCGATCACCGTCTCGCCCGGCAGTGCGGCGACTTCCGGGACAATCTCGAAGCCCGGCTCGCCGCGCACAAGGATGCGCCCCGCAGCGCCTTCGTCGCCGATGCCGAGACCGTGCACGCGGGTCCGCCACTGCTTGTTGGCGGGCAGGTCTGAGAGGTCCGGCTTGTGGCCCTCGCGGGTGTGATAGACCGAAAGGCCGCCGCCACGCGCGATTTTCAGCGCTTCGGCGACAGCGGGAATGACGGAGCGGGTGTTGTTGACATCCTCGCCCAATTGATCAACCCAGCCGCCCGGCGCACAGAAATCCACCTGCATGTCGATCACGACGAGAGCGGCCTTGCCGGGCTTTTCCGGTGGCGTGCAGGGCCAGAAGTCGCTCATGCGCGAAGCCTCCGCTCTTCAACAAGATCAAGAATGGCCGAGAAGTCTTTGAAATCCAAGCCATAGCGGAGAACCAGCATGCCGGCAGCCTTGGCAGATTGGGCGCCGACGGCACTATCCTCCACTGCCTGGACTTCCGATGGATCGAGTCCCAAACGGGTGCAGGCCAAGCGATAGGGTTCCGGGTCCGGCTTACCCTCGATCACGTCTTCGCGGGCGATCGCAAAGGACATCACATGATCGAGCCCCATGGCCTTCAGATTGGCCTCAACGATGCGGCGCGAGGAATTGGAGACGGCGCATTGCACGATCCCGGCGGCGGCCAGCGCCAGCACGGTTTCCGGCGCGCCGGGGATCGGCCGAAGTTCGGCGACCCGGTCGATGTAGGCCTCGACGATCTCGACAAGCCATGTCCGGTTGTCGAGGCTCGCCGGATAAAGCGGTGCGAGTACGGTCCAGACATCGCTCATTGCCACGCCGATAAAGCGCTCGTCATCGGCGGCAATGTGGACGCCATAGCGCGCCGAGACGGCCATCAGCGCCTTGTGATGCACCGGTTCGCTGTCGATCAGCGTCCCGTCGATATCCCAGGCGATCGCCTTGATCATGATTGGTCTCCGCGCGCGAAGAAGGGTTTCAGCGATCCATAGAGATCGCGGTAATCGGCATAGATCTGGTTTCCGGCGGCGATGCCTTCGGGCGAGGGCTGAAGGACTGCGCCGATCCTGACGGAGGCTGCGACATCGTCCCAGCGGGCAAGGCCAGAGCCGGCGGCCGCAACCCAGGCCGCACCGATAGAGGAGCCGAAGGCGTCGGAGAGAACATGCACCGGCTGGCCGCAGATATCGGCGACGATCTGCATCCAGATGCGGCTGCGGCTGCCGCCATCCGACGCGATCAGCCGCGTTGCCGGACGGCCGGTCTCTGCCAGCACATCGAGATGATGGCGGAAACCGCAGGCAATGGCCTCCAGCACGGCGCGCCAGATGTGACCGCGCGTGTGGCCGAGGCTGAGGCCCGTGATCGTGCCGCGGGCCAGCGGATCGTGGATCGGTGTCTTCTCGCCGAGGAAATAGGGGAGTGCGCGCACGCCGTCGGCGCCGGCCGGCACGGCGGCGGCCTCCTGGTCGAGCTGCTTCAGGACCTCGTCGCTCTCCGCCCCGCCGATCAGACCGGCCAGCCAGCGCAGCAACGAGCCGGACGAGGCCATGCAGCCGTTTGGCGCATAAAGGCCCGGCACGAGATGGTAATCGAGAAAGAGTCGACGATCCGGCTCCGGCTTTCCCGTGATCGCGATGATGTCGCCGGCGCCGCCGAATTTCAGGAGAACATCGCCGGCCTGCGTGAGGCCCGCCGCCAACGCCGAGGCAATATGGTCCGCCGCCCCGCCGAAAACCGGTAGTCCTTCAGGCAGGCCCGTCAGCTTTGCCGCTTCTGCGGTGACTGCCCCGATCACCTCATGCGAGGCGACCAGCGAGGGCAGGACGCCGGCGGAAAGCCCGGAAAGCGCCACGAGATCGTCCGCAATCCGGTGATCGGCGAGATCGACGAAGCCTGCCTCCAGCGCCCAGTTGCGCTCGACGGTGAGCCGGCCGGTGAGGTGCATGTTGATGAAATCGTAGGAGCCGAAGACATGGGCGATCCGGCCATAGACCTCCGGCTCATGCGCCTTCAGCCATTGCAGCTTGGGGGCAACGAGTTGTTGCGTGAGCCCCTGTCCGGTGCGTGAAAGGTAATCTGCTTCATCGAGCGCCACCTTCATCGCCTCGACCTCCGCGCCACAGCGGGCATCGCTCTGTTGGATGCTCGGGCGCAGCACGTTGCGATCCTTGTCGAGGAGGACAACGGCCGGCAGCATGCCAGTCACGCTGACGCCCGAAAGGGCACTGCCTTCGGGAAGCGCCGCGAGCATTTCTCGAACAACGTCTTTTGTATTGGCCCACCATTGCGCCGGATCGGCCTCGGCAAAGCCGGGCTGCGGCGAAGACAGGCGGGAGGGGCGCGAGGCGGAGGCAAGCGGCGCGCCCGTCTCGGACATCGCCACCGCAATCGTCGAGGTCGTGCCGATATCGATGCCGATGAACACGGGCATTGTGGAGACCTTTCTGTGCTCAGTCGCGGATCGCGTTTTCGGTCTCGGCGTCGAAGAAATGGAGTTCCGCCGGATTGACGGAGAGGGTGAGAGCTTCGCCAAGCCGCAGCGGGTGCGTGGCCGGTACTGAGGCGCGCAGGCGTGGACCGGAGAGGGACACTTCGTCCTCTTCGGCCGTCACCTCTTCCAGCTTGCCGGCCCCGCCGATATCGAGATGCACGAGTTTCGTCGCGCCGAAATCCTCGATGAAGGCGATCGTGCCACCGATGCGGCCGTGGCCTGGATTGGCTGCGTCCGACGCAATCAGCGCTTCTGCGCGGACCCCGACAACAATGTCCTTGCCGACATGGCGCGCAAGCGCCGGGCGGGCTGCGATGACGGCCTCCGGCACCGGCAGGCTGAAGCCGCCGGCGGCAGCGACGAGACCACCGTCACCGCGCTCCAGCTTCGCTTTCAGGAAGTTCATCGACGGCGTACCGATGAAGCCGGCCACAAAGAGATTGGCGGGTGTATCGTAGAGCGAGCGTGGCGTTCCCAGCTGTTGGAGCACCCCGGCGCGCATGACCGCGACGCGGTCGCCCATGGTCATGGCCTCGATCTGGTCATGCGTGACATAGACCGTGGTGATGCCGCTCAGCTTCTGCAGGCGGGCGATTTCGGCGCGCATCTGGCCGCGCAGGCGCGCATCGAGATTGCTCAAGGGCTCGTCCATCAAAAAGGCTTTCGGCGCGCGCACCAGCGCCCGCCCCATCGCTACGCGCTGCCGCTGGCCGCCGGAAAGCTGGCCGGGCTTGCGATGGAGATAGGCGTCGAGTTCGAGGAGCTTTGCGGTCTCCTTCACCTTGCGGTCGATCTCCGCCTTGTCGGTGCCGCGCACGGACAGGCCGAAGCCGATATTCTCGGCCACCGACATATGCGGATAGAGCGCGTAGGACTGGAAAACCATGGCGATGTCGCGGTCGCGGGGCGCAAGGCCGTTGGCGAGCGTATCGCCGATCAGCAGCCGGCCGCCGGTAATGTCCTCAAGGCCGGCGATCATCCTGAGCGCCGTCGACTTCCCGCAACCGCTCGGGCCGACAAGAACCAGAAACTCGCCATCCTCAATGGTGAGGTCGAGATGCTGGATGGCCGCATATCCGTCCGGATAACGCTTTTGCACTCCCTCAAAGACGATGGACGCCATTGTATCTCCGATTGTGTGAGGCTCGACCGGTTGGGAGGCCGGTCAGGTCATGTAGACGCCGCCCGTGACATTGATGCCCTGGCCGGTCATGAAGCGGGCGGAATTCGAGCAGAGGAAGACGACGACATCTGCAACGTCCTCAGGCGTTTCGATCCGTCCGAGCGGGGTCTGGGCGATGTAATCTTCCATGACGCGCTCCGGCGTCACGCCGCGCAATTTCGCTTCCCAGAGGATTTCGCGCTCCTGCATGCCGGTCTTGACGAAACCGGGGCAGACGGCGTTGACGCGGATGCCCTTCGGCGCCAGTTCGCGGGCGAGCGCCTGCGTCCAGCCGAGAACGGCGAACTTGCTGGCGGAGTAATGGGCGAGCAGCGGCGCGCCGACCTTGGCGGCGAGTGATGCGGTGTTGACGATCGTGCCATGGCCTTGCGCGACGAACTTGCGCGCCGCGATCTGGTTGGAGAGAAAAATGCCGCGGGTGTTGACGTCGAAATTGAAGTCCCACTCCTCGTCGGTGATCTCCAGCGCATGCTGCATGGTGGACACGCCCGCATTGGCAATGAGGATATCGCAGCCGCCCATGATCTCGACGGCCTGCGCGAACGTCTTGTCGACGGAGGGGCGCTTGCGAACGTCGATCTCCAGCGCGTGGCCGCCAATCGATTGTGCGACTGTGTTCGCAGCCTCGGGATTGATGTCGCAGATGGTGATTTTCACACCCTGAGCGGCCAGCGCCAATGCGATCGCGCGGCCAATTCCCGTGGCGCCGCCGGTGACGATCGCCTTCTTTCCCTCGAGTTCCGCAAACTTCGGATGTGACACGAACCATATCTCCGGCCAAAACAACACGGCGATCATATAGCAACAAAAACTTACAAATCAATCGAAATTTATGTTTGAATTTGTTCGCTTTCTGCGTTAAGCACTGATCATGCAATGGGAGGAATGGGCCCTGCGTCGCTGCAAAATGCGTCGAAGTGCCCAAAGAGAATGAAAGACGGATCATGAGCGAAGCCGAAACGCTGACAATGGAGAAGACGAAGGTTCTGGCGCGCACGCGCCACGCCTTCATTCTGGATGCGTTGGCCGAAACGGGCGCTGTTTCCGTCACCGAAATCGCCGCGCAGCTCGGCGTTTCCGAAATGACCGTGCGCCGCGACCTGACCGAACTGGAAAAGGAAGGCCGGCTTGCCCGCACCCATGGCGGCGCGGTGAGCACGGAATTGACGGCCAGCGTCGATCCCGGCCTGTCTACGATGACCTCGCGCCTCAACGAGCCGACCTTCCAGGCCCGCCTTGCCAAGAATGCCTTGCCGAAGCGCCTGATTGCGGAAGCCGCGGCTCAGGTGGCCTCCGGGCTTCGCACCGTTGCGCTCGACGTCGGCACCACGACCTTTCTTCTCGCCCGCCTCATGGCCGGGCAGCAGCATGTGAAGTTCTTCACCAACAGCGTGCGCAACGCCACGCAGCTTGGCGAAGGTCTGGCGGAGGTCTATCTGCCGGGTGGCCGCATGCGCAACGACGAGTTGTCGATCTCCAACGCCACGGCGATTTCGCAGTTCGAGGCACTCTGGTTCGACATTGCCTTTGTCGGCGTCTCCGGGCTGACGCCCGATGGCATCTATGACTATTCCTTCGACGACACGGAAATGAAGCGCGTCTATCTGCGCCGCGCGACGAAGAAAGTCGTTCTCTGCGACGCCTCGAAATTCGATTGCATGTCGCTTGTCCATATCGCGCCGCTGTCGCAATTCGACCTCCTGATCACCAACGCGCCTCCGCCGCCGAAGCTGGCTGCTGCGCTGGAGGCGGCCAAGGTCGAGGTGATGATCGCCGGCGCATCCTGAAACTGACGGTTTGCGAAAGCCTGTTTTTCCAACGCCCACTTCGGAGCATTCGATGGTTTTTGATTTTTTTGGTGACAAGAAGAAGGTCATCATCGCCATGGCGCATATCGGCGCGCTTCCAGGCTCTCCGAACTATGATGCCAAGGGCGGCGTCTCGAAGCTCATCGATGATGTGCTGGCGGATATCCGCGCGCTCCAGGAGGGCGGTGTCGATGCCATCATGTTCGGCAACGAAAACGACCGACCTTACGAACTGAAGGCCCCGCCGGAAGGCATTGCGGCCATGACCGCCATCGTCCAGGCCGCCAAGGCCGAGCTGAAGGTGCCCTTCGGCGTCAACTATCTCTGGGATCCGACCGCCAGCGTGGCGATCGGTGCCGCCACCGGCGCGAGCTTCGTGCGTGAAATCTTCACCGGTGTCTTTGCCTCCGACATGGGCGTATGGGCGCCCGATTGCGCGACGCCGGCGCGGCTGCGCGCCCGGCTCGGCCGCACCGACATGAAGATGCTGTTCAACATCAATGCCGAATTTGCCCATTCGCTCGACCAGCGCCCGATCGAGCTGCGTGCCAAGAGCGCCGTCTTCTCGTCGATGGCCGATGCCATCCTCGTCTCCGGCCCGCTCACCGGCCAGCCGGTGGATCAGTCCGGCCTGCGCAAGGTCTGCGAAGTGGTGACCGACGTCCCGGTTTTCGCCAATACCGGCGTCAACAAGGATAATGTCACAGACATTCTCTCCTGTGCCAGCGGCGTCGTGATCGGCACGCATTTCAAATTTGACGGCAACACCTGGAACAAGGTCGAAACCGCCCGCGTCAAGCGTTTCATGGATGTGGTGAACGCAATCCGCTGACGCTTGACATGCGTCAAGGTGACTAAATCTGCTCTCTGCCAGATTTCCGACTGCAAGGCCTGTCACGATGTCAGGATTGGCCAGCAGCGGAGGACGCATGATCACCGACGAACAGAAGGCTGTCACGACGTTCCTCAGCGATGCCTCATCCTACGGGCTTGCCGGGCCGGTCGAGATGATGGAGACGCATATCTCGCGGATCTTTCTCGTCGCCGACCGCGCCTTCAAGATGAAGCGAGCGGTGAAACTGCCCTATGTTGATTTCTCGACGCCCGAGCTTCGCGTTGCGGCCTGCGAGAAGGAGAGGGCGCTGAATGCCCGCACCACGCCCGAGCTCTATCTCGGCATACGCCGCATCTATCGTGACGAGGCCGGGAATTGTGCGTTTGCGCCGCGGGGCCCGGTGGTTGATGCGGTGGTCGAGATGAAGCGCTTCGACCAGTCGGCGCTTCTTGACCGCATGGCCACGGAGGCGGAGCTGACATCTGACCTCATGACCGAGGTGGCGCGGATGATTGCGGCCTTTCATGCCGGTGCGCCGGTGGCGAAGGGCGAGGGCGGGGCGGACAACATTGCGGGCGTGCTTGACATCAACAAGGCCGGATTTGCGACCAGCAGTGTCTTTTCTCACGCCGAGCAGGCGGTCATCGATACACTTTTCCGCACGAAACTGGATGGGATCGCCGCCCATCTCGACCGGCGCGCCCGGGCTGGCAAGGTCCGGCTGTGCCACGGCGACCTGCACCTGCGCAATCTCTGCCTTCTCGACGGCAGGCCGCGTCTCTTCGACTGTATCGACTTCAACGACCGGATTGCCACCGTCGACGTGCTCTACGACCTCGCTTTCCTGGTCATGGATCTGTGGCATCGCGGCCTGAAGGACCATGCCAATCTGGTCGCCAATCGGTATTGCGACGTTGCGGGCGAGGAGGAAGGATACGCGCTGCTTCCGTTCTTTACGGCGCTGCGCGCGGCCGTACGCGCTCATGTCACGGCGACGCAGGCGGAGGAGGCCGGTGGCGATGAGGGGCTTGCTGCCGCAGCGCGCGCCTATCATGCGCTGGCTGTCCGCACCTTGGATGACGTTGGCCCCCGGCTCGTCGCCATTGGCGGCTTCAGCGGTTCCGGCAAGTCTACGGTCGCGGACGGGCTTGCTGCCCATCTCGGCCCGCCGCCGGGTGCTCGGCTGATCGAAAGCGACCGCGTGCGCAAGGCTCTGCATGGGGTCTCCGCGGAAACGCATCTGGATCCGGTTGCCTATAGCCCGGACATGTCGGCGCGGGTCTATGGCGAGATGGCGAGCCGAGCCGGAGCGGTCTTGCGTGCGGGAGCAAGCGTGGTGGCGGATGCCGTTCACGATCGCCCCGAAAGGCGTGCCGAGATCGAGGCTGCGGCGCGCGCAGTCAAGGTCCCGTTCACGGGCATCTGGCTCGACGCGCCCGCTGAGGTCCTGCGGGCGCGTGTTGCCGCGCGACGGGGCGGACAGTCCGATGCGACGCCCGATGTCCTGGAAAGGCAACTTGCGAAAGGCGTGACGAATGTCACCTGGCATTCGGTCGATGCCACGCGCCCTGTCGATGCAGTCATCGATGAGGTGACGAGGCTGGTCTACCCGCGCAATGCACTGACCGGAGACCGCCGGTAGGCGCTGGCGGCTGGCAGGGCACAGAGCCGGGCCGTGGCGATGGGCGCGGCCGTGAATATCCCGGACGGGCCTCTCTCCTCTCGCGCGCGCGTGTCCTGCCCTCATGTTGTCGAGGTCGTGCGGACGTGTTCAGCCGAGCTTGCTGCCGTTGACAGTCAGATAGACCGCATAAAGTGATGTCGTCGCCGTGATGAACAGGCGGTTCCGCTTGGGGCCGCCGAATGTCACGTTGGAGACGATTTCCGGAATGAGGATCTTGCCGATCAGTTTGCCGTCGGGTGCATAGCAGTGCACGCCATCGCCCACGCTCGTCCAGAGCCGGCCGGCCCGGTCGATGCGGAACCCGTCGAACAGGCCTGCCGTGCAGGTGGCGAAGACCCCCAGATCGTGCGTCTTGCCATCGGGATCGATCGCGAACTTCCGAATGTGGCGCGGCCCGCCATCCAGATGCGATGCGCCGGTATCGGCGACATAGAGCAGGCTTTCGTCCGGGGAGAAGGCAATCCCGTTCGGCTTGACGAAATCGTGGAACAGCGGAATTGTCTCGCCAGTCGACGGGTCGTGGCGCCAGACGCGGCAGGCTCCGATTTCCTCGGCGGCGCGGTCGCCTTCGTAATCGCTCAGGATTCCGTAGGTGGGGTCGGTGAACCAGATGGTCCCGTCCGACTTCACCACGACATCATTGGGGGAGTTGAAGCGCTTGCCCATGAACGTGTCGGCGAGCACGTTGACCGAGCCGTCGAATTCGGTGCGGGTCACGCGGCGCGTCTGATGCTCGCAGGTGACAAGCCGTCCGAAATTGTCGACCGTGTTGCCGTTGCTGTTGTTTGACGGCTGGCGAAAGGTGCTCACGGTGCCGCTCGTTTCGTCGAAGCGCATCATGCGGTTTTCCGGGATGTCGGAAAAGACGAGATAGCGGCCGGCCGCAAACCAGGCTGGCCCCTCCAGCCAGCGGCCGCCGGTCCACAGACGCTCCACCTTGGCGTGGCCGATGATGCAGGTCTTGAAACGCGGGTCCAGAATCTCGTATCCCGTGCCCTCGATCTCGCCAAACATGCTATGCCTCCCTGATTGGTGTTCGTCCGTCGATTGACGAAGTGATAGACGGATCGCTAACAAATAGCCATCGCTGCGCCGCGCCCGTTGCCATTCGCCCGTCGCGTCGCCCCCTTGCTTTCGAAATATCTTGGAGAACCCCCATGTCGGACCTGTTTGATCTCTCCGGACGTCGCGCGCTGATCACCGGCTCCAGCCAGGGTATCGGTCTGGCGCTTGCCGCCGGTCTCGCGCGCCAGGGCGCCGCCGTCTTGATCAACGGGCGGGACGCGGCCCGGGTGGATGAGGCCTGCCGCACGCTCGCAGGCCAGGGTTTCAGCGCGACACCTGCCGTCTTCGACGTGACCGACAAGGACGCCGTTGATGTCGGAGTGGCGAAAATCGAGGCGGAGATCGGCGCGATCGATATCCTCGTCAACAATGCCGGCATGCAATTCCGCACGCCGCTGGAAGACTTTCCGGCCGACAAGTTCGAGCTTCTGTTCAAGACGAACGTGACAAGCGTCTTCCTTGTCGGGCAGGCGGTCGCGCGGCACATGATCAAGCGCGGTGAGGGCAAGATCATCAATATTGCCTCGGTGCAGAGCGAACTCGCCCGGCCCTCGATCGCGCCCTATACCGCAACCAAGGGCGCGGTGAAGAACCTGACCAAGGGCATGTGCACCGACTGGGCGCGTTACGGCTTGCAGGTCAATGCAATTGCTCCCGGCTATTTCCGCACGCCGCTCAATCAGGCCCTGATGGACAATCCCGAATTCAATGCCTGGCTGGAAAAGCGCACGCCGGCGGGGCGCTGGGGCGATGTCGACGAACTGATCGGCGCGGCCGTGTTTCTCGCCTCGAAGGCTTCGTCCTTCGTCAATGGCGAGACGCTGCATGTCGACGGCGGAATCACGGCGAGCCTTTGAGATGGCCGGATCGCGCATCGTCGTCATGGGCGTGAGCGGCTGCGGCAAGTCGTCTCTCGGCCAAGTGCTGGCGCATCGGCTCGGCCTGCCCTTCATCGAGGGCGATGCGCTGCATCCGCCGGAAAATGTTGCCAAGATGGCGGGTGGCACGCCGCTGACCGATGAAGATCGCTGGCCCTGGCTCAAGCGTGTCGGCGAGGCCCTGGCCGAGCCGGAGGGTGGGGCCGTCGTGTCCTGTTCTTCGCTCAGGCGGGTTTATCGCGACGTGCTGCGGCGCGAGGCGGGCGAGGGCGTCATCTTCGTCCACCTTCATGGCAGCCGCGCGCTGCTTCTGTCGCGCATGCAGCATCGGCCCGGCCACTTCATGCCTGCGTCACTGCTGGACAGCCAGCTTGCAACGCTCGAGCCGCCCGGACCGGACGAAAACGCCATTCCTGTCGATTGCGCCGAGCCGCTTCAATCCGCGGTCGATCGTGTCTCGGGACTGATTGCCTCTCGCTGACTGTCCTTGAAAGCCGCCGTGACATAGCCTTTCGCTACGCGGATGGATGCCTCAAGGTCGCGCCCGCTTGCCAGACCGCAGGCAATTGCGGAGGCGAGCATGCAGCCCGTGCCGCGCAATGTCCCGGGCAGGCGGGGGCTGTTGAAGGGGAGAGCCGGCTGACCTGGACGAATGAGCAGGTCGCTGCAAATGCCGGAGTTAGATTGGAACGATGGAGGGTGCGCCGCACGCCCGCTTCTCCCCTCGGGGAGAAGGTGGCCCGAAGGGTCGGATGAGGGGGAGGCCACATATTCGGAGCAAGCGGCAGCCCCCTCATCGCCTCGCTGCGCTCGGCACTTCTCCCCGAAGGGAGAAGGGGGAGAGTGCTGCGTCCCCTCGCCAATGGTCAACCTTGCCTGAACGACGTCGTTTGCGTGCCCGCCCTTGATTAGAGCAGCGCGGATACCGAGTTGCGCCAGCGCTTCAACAGACGCTGCGAAATCCTTGCCGCCGGTCAACAATGCCAGCTCCGGCAGGTTCGGCGTCACAAGTTCGGCGCGCGGCAGCAGGCGCTCGAGCATGATGCGCACGCCATCCGGCTCGAGCAGCACCCTGCCAGAGGTCGAGGCCAGAACGGGGTCGAGGACGACGGGCAAGCCCGGATGCCGCTCCAGCACATCCGAAACGGCCGCCACGATCGCGGCATCGGCCAGCATGCCGATCTTGACTGCGCCGACCAAGCCGCCCTCCAGAGCTGCCTCCATCTGGGCGGCGACAAGTCCCGGCTCCATGGCCTGAACCGCCGTCACTCGTCGATCCGATTGCGCCGTTACGGCCGTCACCGCGACGGCGGCCTTGAGCCCGAAGGTCGTTACCGTCTCGACATCGCGGACGATGCCGGCCCCGCCAGAGGAGTCCGAGCCGGCAATGATGAGAACTCGTGGCACGCTCACCGCCAGCGATCCGTCTTTGCAATCCATTCCCGCGTGCGGGCTTCCGGATCGGCATTCAAGGTGATGTCGGTTACCACGGCGGCGCTGTCGGCGCCCTGCCCAAAGACGCCGTCCAGCCGCTCCGGTCTCAGCCCGCCAATGGCGACGAGCGGCAAAGGCGCGACCTTGTCCTTCCAGACGCGGATACGCTCCAGCCCCTGGGGACCCCATTTCATCTGCTTGAGAATAGTCGGGTAGATAGGCCCCAGCGCCACATAATCCGGCTTTGCGGCCAGCGCCGTTTCCAGCTCCGCTTCGTCGTGGGTAGAAAGACCGAGTTTCAGCCCGGCTGCGCGGATGGCGGCAAGGTCGGCGTCGGCGAGATCCTCCTGCCCGAGATGGACGAAATTGCAGCCCTCCTCGATGGCGATCTGCCAGTAATCGTTGATTATCAACTGGCAGCCATACGAAGCGCAGACAGTCTTTGCCCGGCGGATATGGGCGCGCAGCGCGTCTTCCGGCTGGTCCTTCATGCGCAATTGCACGAGCTTCACGCCGATCGGCACAAGCCGCTCGATCCAGTCAGCGCTGTCGACGATGAGGTAGAAGGGGTCGAGCTTCATGCGAAGACTGCCTTTCCGATGACGGGGGTGGAGGGGACGGCCATGTCGCGGGGCTCGAGCAGCCCGGCGTGGTAGCCAGCATGGCCGGCTTCGATGGCTGCGGAGAAGGCGCGTGCCATGGCGATGGGGTCGGCTGCACCGGCGACGGCGGTGTTGAGCAGCACGGCGTCATAGCCAAGTTCCATCGCCTGTGCGGCATGCGACGGCCGGCCGAGCCCGGCATCGATGATCAGCGGCACATCCTGAAAATGCGCCCGCATCGAGACAAGCGCTGCCGGATCGACCAGCCCGCGCGCCGAGCCGATGGGCGAGGCCCAGGGCATCAGAACTTCGCAGCCCACTTCCAGTAGCTTCTCGGCGACCACCAGATCGGCGGTCGTGTAGGGAAATACCTCGAACCCGTCAGCGCAGAGTTCCCGCGCCGCTTCGACCAGCGCGAAGACATCGGGCTGCAGCGTGTCGTGATGACCGATGACCTCAAGCTTCACCCAGTCGGTGGCGAAGAGATCGCGCGCCATGCGGGCCGTCAGCACGGCCTCTCGTGCCGTGTGGCAACCGGCCGTATTGGGCAGGATGTGGACGCCAAGGCTGCGGATCGTCTCGAAGAACTGTCCGCCGCGCCCGCCGCCGGCCGTCTCGCGGCGCAGAGACACGGTGACGATTTGCGTCCCCGACGCCCGGATCGCCTCCTCCATGATGGCGGGCGACGGGTAGCGCGCCGTGCCGAGCAGCAGGCGTGAGGTGAGTTGGGTGCCGTAAAGCGTGAGCATGGTCAGCCTCCCTGTTTCGGCGCGAGAATTTCGATGCGATCACCATCGTTGAGCGCAGTCTGAGCGCGCTCGGCGCGTGGCACGAGATCGCCATTGAGGGCGGTCGCCAGCCAGTCGCCTTCGTAGTCGAGGGCTGTGAGGAGGGCGGCGAGCGTACCGGCCTCGACCTCCTGCTGCTCGCCATTGATGATCAGTTTCATGCGGTTGCACTCCTTCGTTGCGGCTCCGCTTCAAGCCGGGCTGCCAACTCTTCGGCCAGAGCCGGCGCCATCAGGTAGCCATGGCGATACATGCCGTTGATCGCGAGATGCCGGCCCGAACCGGTGATGCGCGGGATATTGTCGGGATAGGCGGGGCGGATGCCGGTGCCGGTTTCGATGACCTCCGCCTCGCCGAAGGCGGGGTGCAGCGTATAGGCGGCGTTGAGCAGTTCCATCAGCGAGCGCGCCGAAATGGCCCCGTCATGCTCGCTCTCGATCATGGTTGCTCCGACCATGAAGCGTCCCTCGCCGCGCGGCACGACATAGAGCGGGATGCGCGGATGCAGCAGGCGAACCGGACGGGAGAGGGCGACTTCACTGGTATTGAGATAGAGCATTTCGCCGCGCACGCCGCGTAGTTGTGATCCGGGAGTAATCGCTGCGCGGCCGGTGCAGTCGATGATATGGCTGAAGGCTCGCTCGTCGGCTTCGCGCAGGAGTTTCACGCCCAGGCCTGTCAGTGCATCTACCAGGCCCGCCAGTGCTTTGCGCGGGTTCAAATGCGCTTCGTCCCGGAAGAACAGTCCGCGCCGGAAGCGCCCCGCCAGCGCCGGTTCGAGCTCGGCAATGCCGGCCTCATCCACCCACTCCTGGCGGTTGGTCCGGCGGGCGAAGCGCTCCAGCTCGCTCAGATCGCGCGGCGGGGCAACGACGAGCGTTCCCTTTTGTTCGACCAGACCGGGCAGCGCGTCCTCCCACCAGCCTATGGCCTCAATGCCTGCCTCGACGACCACCTCCGGCGCCGTTTCGCCCTCGCACCACGGTGCGAGCATCCCGCCGGCGTAATGGGATGCGCCCATGCCGGGGGCATTGGGATCGACTAGGGTGACGGGGTGGCCGCGCCGGGCGAGGGCGAAGGCGGCGGTGAGGCCGGCGACGCCTGCGCCTTTGATGAGGATGGTCATCAGGCGCTCCTTCCGAACCTGAGCAAGGATCGCCCCTCCCCAACCCTCCCCACAAGGGGGAGGGAGAGCGGGCGCTGTGCCATGATCCTTGTTGCAACGGGCAACGCAGGGTGGGGCCGTGCCTTTGACCGTCTCCCCCCTTGTGGGGGAGATGGCGGCAGCCAGAGGGGGACTTGCGTCAGACGCAGGTCCATCACGCTTCACCCTCCAATGGCATGTACAATTCCCCACCCTCGCGGAACTTGGCGGCCATGGCCTCCATCCCCTCCTTCTGTGCCTCGGCGCGGATATCGTGGGAAATCCGCATGGAGCAGAATTTCGGGCCGCACATGGAGCAGAAATGGGCGACCTTGTGGGCTTCCTTGGGAAGCGTTTCGTCATGCATGGAGCGCGCGGTTTCGGGGTCGAGCGAGAGGTTGAACTGGTCCTCCCAGCGGAACTCGAAGCGGGCGCGGGACAGCGCGTCGTCGCGCAGACGTGCGCCCGGATGACCCTTGGCGAGGTCGGCGGCATGCGCTGCGATCTTGTAGGTGATGACGCCCGTCTTCACGTCGTTGCGGTCGGGCAGCCCCAGATGCTCCTTCGGCGTGACATAGCAGAGCATGGCGGTACCAAACCACCCGATCATGGCAGCTCCGATTGCGCTCGTGATATGGTCATAGCCCGGTGCGATATCGGTCGTCAGCGGCCCGAGCGTGTAGAACGGGGCCTCGCCGCAATGCGCCAACTGCTTGTCCATGTTCTCCTTGATCTTGTGCATCGGCACATGGCCGGGGCCTTCGATCATCACCTGGCAATCTTTCGCCCAAGCGATCTGCGTCAGTTCGCCGAGCGTCTCCAGTTCGGCAAATTGTGCGGCGTCATTGGCATCCGCCAGCGAGCCGGGGCGCAGGCCATCGCCCAGCGAGAAGGAGACGTCGTAAGCGCGGCAGATGTCGCAGATTTCCTCGAAATGCTCGTAGAGGAAGCTCTCGCGATGATGCGCCAGACACCACTTGGCCATGATCGAGCCGCCGCGCGAGACGATGCCGGTGACGCGGTTGACGGTGAGCGGGATGTAGGCCAGCCGCACGCCGGCATGGATGGTGAAATAGTCGACGCCCTGTTCGGCCTGTTCGATCAGCGTGTCGCGGAACACCTCCCAGGACAGGTCCTCGGCAATGCCGTTTACCTTTTCCAGCGCCTGATAGAGGGGCACGGTGCCGATCGGCACGGGCGAATTGCGGATGATCCATTCGCGGATATTGTGGATGTTGCGGCCGGTGGAAAGGTCCATGACTGTGTCCGCGCCCCAGCGCGTCGCCCAGACCATCTTCTCGACCTCTTCCGCCATGGAGGAGGTGACGGCGGAATTGCCGATATTGGCGTTGATCTTGACCAGGAAATTGCGGCCGATGACCATCGGCTCGGCTTCCGGATGGTTGATATTGGAGGGGATGATGGCGCGCCCGCGCGCGATTTCCTCGCGGACGAATTCGGGCGTCACGAATTCCGGGATGGAGGCGCCGAAATTCTCCCCTCCATGGGAGGCAATCGCAGCCTTGCGGCCCATGTTCTCGCGGATGGAGACGAATTCCATTTCCGGCGTGATGATGCCGGCCCGCGCATAGGCCATCTGCGTGACGGCCTTGCCGCCGGCAGCACGGCGAGGCTTGGGCAGGTTCGGGAATTGCGGCGTCAGGCGTGTGCCCTCCGCAAAGCCATTGTCCTCCGGCTTCACGACGCGGCCTTCGTAGGTCTCGGTATCGCCGCGCGCGGCAATCCAGGTCTCGCGCAGGCGCGGCAGGCCTTTCTCGATGTCGATCACCTGCGCCGGGTCCGTATAGGGGCCCGAGGAATCATAGACCGTGACCGGCGGTTCGCCGGCGGTCGGGTGCACCGAGATTTCGCGCATCGGGACCCGGACGCAGGGGTGAATGTCCCCGGCGTGGAAGACCTTTTGCGAGGCCGGAAGCGGCCCTTGGGTGACGACGGGGGTGAGGTTGGTTGCGGCAATATTCATTCTTGAGGCTCCAAGGTTTGACATTGGAGACCCAGTTCGAAGCCGGAATGATGGAAAGACGCCAAACGGATTCCTGGATGGACTCCGTTTCTTGCAGCGCTCGCACCGTCCCTACGCCAGTATGAACTGGATCAGGTTCAACGGGTCACTGCGCTGCTTTCCCTCTGATGGAGGGATCGCCCAGCAGAATCTCAGCCCCTTCGCGGGACCCCCCTGGTGAATACGCGCATGTTAGGGTCGTTTGACGGGAGGCGTCAAGCGGGTTGCCGTCGCGACGTCCTCTCAGGCTCCGGCGAGCATGCTTGCGCGGGGCGGGCGCAGGGCATATTTTATGGACCTGACACCAGGAGCGGAGCCTTGTCATGAGCATCATCGTCACAGCGAACGGGCAAGTTACCATCCCCAAGGATGTTCTCGACCAACTTGGCATCGGTCCCGGCAGCAAGGTCGATTTTCGCCGCCACGCTGACGGCACGATCGAATTTGTGGGCGAGGAAGATCGGAAAAATGCCGGGCGTTTCAGGGATTTATTGGGACATGCGGGACCGGGGCCCAGCACCGACGAGATCATGGACATGACACGCGGTGAAGTGTGATCCTCGTCGATACGAATGTTCTGTTGGATATTGCGACGCGCGACGAGCGTTGGGCGGTGTGGTCGCTGTCAAAGCTTTCTGCCGCCGCTGATGCAGGCGCCGTTTTGATCAACGATATTGTTTATGCTGAGTTGGCGGTTCGCTACGAGCGGATCGAAGACCTTGATGATTTTGTCGCCAGGGCAGGACTCCAGCTTTTGCCGATCTCGAAATCGGCGCTGTTTCTCGCCGCAAAAGCCTTCGGCATGTATCGCCAGCGTGGTGGCACGCGGACCGGCGTCCTCTCCGATTTCTTCATTGGCGCGCATGCGGCGGCGGAAAGTTTGCCTCTTCTGACCCGCGATGCGCGGCGCTATCGCACGTATTTTCCGGATGTTTCGCTTGTGACACCAGAAGGTTAGTTGCATCAGGCTCGCCCTGAGCGGCGGCAGTCACAGCAAAAAAAACATCCCCCTATTTCCCCGCTCTCACCAACCTCACTTATCCTAACATCCTCCCGTCACCGGATGGGCCAACGACGGTTGGTTCAGGCGGGAGGAGAGCCTGGTGCGGTGTTTCGTAACGTGCGGGACATTGTGTCAGGGGGCGCGGGCGGCGGTGGATGAAACAACATCCAACGAAACGACTCCCCCGATGGGCTGCGAATAGCTCGGCGGCCTGGCTGTGCCAGAGAACCCGTCTGCCTCCGCAGACGGTTTAGCGAGGCGGCCCGCGCTTGAGGATCAGGATCGGATGCGGTCCTGCCTTGCAGATCTCGACGGGTCGCGCTGGCGCTCCGCCGTTTTTTTAATACTCAATCAGGGCGGCGCGTCAGCGTGGCTCTCCGGAAGCCGATGCCCGGAGAAAAGGGCAAGAGCGATAGGACCGGAGGCGAACTCGGGAGAGGTTTTTACCCGAGGGTTTTGGCGTGCCTTGATCGCTCTTCCCGACGCCTTGAATGATCGGCCTGCGGAGCGTGCCCGCGCGAACCGCGGGCTTCTCGGCGCTTCCCCAGGATCGAGGGGAGGACATGTCGTTCCGCGGCGCCAGCGCTTTGGGGCAGACCTTGCCTTGTTTTAGTTTTCACTATATCTCTCCCGCCCGATCGCCGGATTGCTACACCTGTTGCGGTTGCGGGTACGCGTCTTAAACGTTACGAGATAAAAGGCGATCCTGCATATACGCAACGCGATTCGATCCCACGCCGGAGACGTCTTGATGGATAGGAAATTCCGAAACTGGCCAGGTCGCGTCTTGGGCGCGGCGTTGATCGCCTTCCCGTCATTCGGGGCCGGGCTTGCGCATGCAGCCGAGACCGGGGAATACACGCTGCAGGTGGTCGTTCAGAAGGCTCATAAGTCCGAGGCGTCCAAGCCTCTCAACGTGACAGGCACGATTGCGGCGGCCAAGAGCAGCGACTTGGCCTTCCGCGTCGGTGGCACGGTGGTCGAGCGGCTGGTGCAGACGGGCGATGTCGTCAAGGCAGGCCAAGTGCTCGCACGGCTCGGCACGGCGGAACTCCAGGCCAATATCACGGCGGCAACGGCCGGTGTCGCCTCCGCCAGGGCGACGCTCGATCTGGCAACCTCCGATCTTGCCCGGCAGAAATCGCTTCTCGACAAGGGCTTCACCACGCGCTCCGCCTATGAGCAAGCCGACAAGTCGGTGGATGTCGCGCAGGCGCAGCTTAATATCGCCCAGAGCCAGCTGCAGATCGCCCAGGACAATCTGTCCTACGCTGACCTGAAGGCCGGGTCGGATGGCGTGGTGACGGCTGTGAATGTCGAGATCGGCCAGGTTGTCCAGGCCGGACAGGCGGTGGTGACGATCGCCAACGGGAACGCCAAGCAAGCTGTGTTCGACGTCTCCGATGCACTGATTGCAAGTTCGGAAATCAAGAAGGCCGAGATCTTCCTGGTCGCCGACCCTTCCGTGAAGGCGCGGGCGCAACTCGCCGAAATTTCGCCCACGGTGAATGTGAAGACCGGCACGGTCCGCATCAAGGCCGACATCATCGATCCCCCGGCGCGCATGACGTTGGGTGCTGCGGTGGCCGGGACAGGGAGCAGTCAGCCCATTTCCGGCTTCGCGCTGCCCTATAGCGCGCTTTCGCGCGCCGATGGCGCGCCGATCGTCTGGGTCGTCGATCCTGCGACGAACAAGGCTGTCGCGCGAAAGGTCAATCTTCTCCAATATATAGGCCAGACCATGGTCGTATCGGGTGATCTGAAGGAGGGGGACCTTGTCGTGATCAAGGGGGGCATCTTCCTGAGCCCCGGTCTGGTGGTCAAGTATACGGAGGCCGCGCAATGAAGGCCCTGAAACTCTCCCTCACCGGACTTGCGCTTGTGGCTGTCGCCATGATCGTGTCGGCCTGCGATGAGAAGAAGGCGCAGGCTCCTGCCGAGGAGCGGCCCATCCTGACCGCGGTCGTGCAGTCACGGCCCGAATTCGTCCTGGACTTCCCCGGAACGATCGAGCCGCAGATCTCGACGCAAAAGGCCTTCCGCGTCGCCGGCCAGGTGGTGGCCCGCAATGTCAATGTTGGCGATACGGTCCACAAGGGAGACGTGCTGGCCGTGCTCGATACGGCTCAGTTGAAGGAAGGGGTGCGCTCGGCGGAAGCCAGCGTCACCGGCGCGCAGTCGCAGTTGAGCAATGCGCAATCGGTTAACGACCGCGCCAATGCCCTTGCGAAGGAGGGTTTCGCCTCGCCGGCGCAGCTCGAAAGCGCCAGCCAGAACCTTGCCGCCTCCAATGCCAATCTGGAAAGCGCCCAGGCGCAGTTGGAAAAGGCCCGCGAGCAGCTGGGCTATGCGCAGCTGATCGCCGATTACGACGGCATCGTCACCGCCTCGTCGATCGAAGTGGGCGAGACCGTTGCCGCAGGGGCGCCGGCCATCACGATTGCAAGGCCCGACCTGCGCGACGCGGTCATCGACGTCCCCGATGATGTCGTCGGGCGCATCTCCACCGGCGATATCTTCGACGTGTCGACGCTCTTCCAGCCGGACAGGAAAATCGAGGGCAAGGTCCGCGAGATCGCGCCGAGCGCCGACAAGCTCACCCATACCGTGCGCGTCAAGATTTCGATCGGCAATGCGCCGGAAACCTTCCGGATAGGCACGACGATCGAGGCCAGTGCGCGCAAGACCGGTGGCGAGATCGTCCTCGTCCCGTCTGATGCCGTCATGTCGGATGACGGCAAGCTTTCGGTCTGGAAGTTCGATCGAGCCGGATCGAAGGTCGTCAGAACCGACATCACGGCGGCCGAGGGGCCCGGGACGAGCTATGTCGTCAAGTCCGGCCTCAAAGGCGGCGACCTGGTCGCGGTTGCCGGAATTCATGCTCTCAAGGATGGCCAGCAGGTCAAGCTCGTCGAGGAAGCCGCCCGATGAAAAAATTCAATCTGTCTGACTGGGCCCTCGAGCATCGCTCGCTCGTCTGGTACTTCATGATCGTCTCGCTGGTCGCAGGCGTCTTCTCGTTCATCAATCTCGGTCGCGAAGAGGACCCCTCCTTCACCATCAAGACGATGGTCATTCAGGCGCAATGGCCGGGAGCAACGGCTGCCGAGACTGCCGATCAGGTCACGGACCGGATCGAGAAGAAGCTGCAGGAGCTTCCCGAACTGCACTACACGAAGTCGATGACCGAGCCCGGCAAGGCGACGGTCTTCGTGGAGCTTCTGGCGACCACGAAGGCGCGCGACGTCCAGAGCGTCTGGTTCCGCGTCCGCAACATGATCAACGATATCTCGACGAGCTTTCCGCAGGGCGTCGTGGGGCCGTTCTACCAGGACACGTTCGGTGACGTATTCGGCAATATCTACGCGTTCACCGGCGACGGGCTGAGCTACCGGCAGCTCAGGGACTATGTGGAGAACGCACGTTCGAGCATCCTTTCGGTTCGCGATATCGGCAAGGTCGACGTCATCGGTGCGCAGGATGAGGTGGTCTATCTCGAATTCTCGCCGCGCAAGCTCGCCGCTTTCGGCATCGACCAGCAGGCCATGCTGAGTGCGCTGCAGGAGCAGAATGCGATCGCGCCGTCGGGCGTGATCAACAGCGGGCCTGAGCGCATCGCCTTGCGCGTCACCGGGCAATTCACCTCGGAAGACAGCCTGCGCAACATCAACTTCCATATCAACGACCGCTTCTTCCGTCTGAGCGACGTGGCGACCGTGACGCGGACCTACGTCGATCCGCCGACCTCCGTGTTCCGCTTCAACGGCAAGAACGCCATTGCATTGGCCGTGGGCATGAAGCCGGGTGCGAACCTCCTGAACTTCGGCAAGGCGCTGGACGATCGTCTGGCGCAGATCCAGAAGACGCTTCCTGTCGGGGTCGACATCCACCTGGTCGCCGATCAGCCGAAAATCGTGAAGGCGGCCGTTGGTGGCTTCACCAAGGCGCTGTTCGAAGCCATCGTCATCGTTCTCGCCGTCAGCTTCGTCAGCCTTGGCATGCGGGCCGGCGTCGTCGTGGCGATCGCCATTCCGCTCGTGCTGGCCATCACCTTCATGGTGATGGAATATTCCGGCATTACCCTGCAGCGCATCTCGCTCGGCGCTTTGATCATCGCCCTCGGCCTCCTGGTCGATGACGCCATGATCGCGGTCGAGATGATGATCGCGCGGCTTGAGGCCGGCGATCCGTTGAAGAAGGCAGCGACGGCCGTCTACACGTCCACCGCATTCCCCATGCTCACGGGCACGCTGGTCACGGTCTCCGGCTTCATCCCGATCGGGCTCAACAGCAGTGCGGCCGGTGAATACACGTTCACGATGTTCGTCGTCATTGCCGTGTCGCTTCTCGTGTCATGGATCGTGGCTGTTCTGTTCACGCCGCTGATCGGGGTGACGATCCTGCCTGAAAAATGGAAGAAGCACCATGAAGAGGGTCATGAGAGCCGTTCCATGCGGCTTTTCCGGCGCGCGCTCCAAGGCTGCATGCGCAATCGCTGGGTGACGATCATCGCCACATTCGCGGTCTTCGGCGTCTCGGTGTACGGATTGACTTTCGTGCAGCAGCAGTTCTTCCCCTCGTCGGACCGCACGGAACTGGTGATCGACTTCTCTCTCCCGAACAACTCATCCATGGCCGAGACAACGGCGCAGATGACGAAGTTCGAAAACGACATGCTGAAGGGCAACGACGGCGTCGAGCACTGGTCGACCTATATAGGCTCCGGCGCACCGCGCTTCGTGCTGGCCTTCGACGTGAAGCAGCCGTCTTCCTATTTCGGGCAGATCGTCGTCATCACGAAGGACATCGTGACCCGTGACAAGCTGAAGACGCAATTCCAGGACTATCTCGACAAGACCTTCCCCGGTACGGACAGCCTGGTGAAGCTTCTCGAACTCGGGCCGCCGGTCGGTCGGCCGGTGCAGTATCGCGTCAGCGGTCCGAATGTCGACAAGGTGCGCGACTATGCGATGCAGCTGAAGACGGAACTGAGCAAGGATCCTTATCTTGCCAAGATCGTCTTTGACTGGATGGAGCCGACCCGCGTCGTCAAGGTCGACGTCCTCCAGGACCGCGCGCGCCAGCTCGGCGTCAGCTCGAAGGACATTGCCACCTCGCTCAACGGGATTGTCGGCGGCATGACGGTCACGCAACTGCGCGATTCGATCTACCTGATCAATGTCATGGTGCGTGCTGACAAGTCCGAGCGTTCGTCCATCGATGCTCTGGAGAACCTGCAGTTGCCAAACGCAACGGGCAACTCCATCCCGCTGTCATCGATCGCCCGGTTTGAATATACTGAAGAACAGCCGGTCATCTGGCGGCGCGACAGGCTGCCGACCATCACCGTTTCGGCTGCGATCCAGGGCGATCGCGAGGCGCTGAACGTGGTCCAGGATCTCGAGCCTTCAGTGAAGAAGTTCGCCAGCGCTCTGCCGGCCGGCTACGAGGTAACCACGGGTGGCGTGGTGGAGAACAGCCAGGAATCGCAGGAGCCGATCATTGCCGTTCTGCCGGTGATGCTGCTGGTCATGTTCACGGTGCTGATGCTGCAGTTGCAGAGCTTCAGCCGGCTGTTCCTGGTCATCGCGGTCGCACCGCTCGGCCTCATCGGTGTCGTGGCTGCGCTTCTTCCGAGCGGCGCGCCGCTGGGCTTCGTGGCGATCCTTGGCGTGTTGGCGCTGATCGGCATCCTGATCCGCAACTCGGTCATCCTGATCGTCCAGATCGAGGACCTGCGCAAGGGCGGCATGAATGCCTGGGATGCAGTGCTCAACGCATCCATCCATCGCCTGCGGCCGATCATGCTCACGGCGCTCGCCGCCAGCCTGGGCCTCATCCCGATCGCCGAGGAAGTGTTCTGGGGACCGATGGCCTATGCGATGATCGGCGGCATCATCATCGGCACGGCGCTGACGCTGCTCTTCCTGCCGGCGCTCTATGTCGCCGCCTTCCGCATTCGCGAGCCGAAGCCCGCACAGGGCTGAGGCTGCGCGCGTCACGACTGGCAGGGCCGCGGCATTCCTCCACCACCGCGGCCTTTTCATGTGAAATCCGAGATGCTTTGAATTGCGTTCGAAAATCTGTAATCTGAAGCAAAACGAAAGGGGAGGGTGCTTGCATGATATTCTCGGCACGGCAGGATGAGATCGTGGCGCTTGCCAAATCCAGGGGCCGCATCTATGTCGAGGAACTGGCGACGCTCTTTTCCGTCACCCCGCAGACGATCCGCAAGGACCTGAACGACCTGTGCGACGCAAGGGTGTTGACCCGTATCCATGGCGGCGCACTCTTCCCCAGCGGCACCGAGAACCTGAAATACGAAGCCCGCCGCGCCATGGCGGCCATCGAGAAGCAGGATATCGGCCGCGCCGCCGCCGCTCTCATTCCCGACAATGCCTCGCTCTTCATCAATATCGGCACCACGACGGAAGCGGTGGGCGAGGCGCTGAGCGACCATCACGAGCTGATGGTGATCACGAACAACATCAATGTTGCCAATCGCTTGCGGGTCTATCCGGCCATAGAGGTGGTGATCGCGGGCGGTGTCGTGCGAGGATCGGATGGCGGCATCGTCGGCGAGGCGGCCGTTGACTTCATCCGCCAGTTCAAGGTGGATTTCGCTGTCATCGGGGTCTCTGCAATAGATGAGGATGGCGCGCTTCTCGACTTCGATTATCGTGAGGTGAAGGTTGCCCAGGCCATCATCGCCAATGCCCGGCATGTGATCCTCGTCACCGATTCCGCGAAGTTCGAGCGCACCGCTCCGGTGCGGATAGGGCATATCTCGCAGATCAACACGTTCATCACCGATCACTGTCCCATTGCCCGCATCCGCGAGATTTGCGCGGAGAACGACGTACGCCTGATCGAAACGCGTGCTGTGGACAGCGAAAGTCATTAAACTTTCGTTTGACATTCGTTTCAATTTCGTTTCCTATATAATAGATTTCGCGAATGCAATAAATTGTTGCGGTGCGAAAGACGGGGTTGGAAATGGCAGGCGGTCAGGTTCACGACATCTTCGTTATCGGCGGCGGCATCAACGGATGCGGCATTGCGCGGGATGCTGTCGGCCGCGGCTATTCGGTCGTGCTGGCCGAAAAGGGCGATTTCGCCTCCGGAACGTCCTCAGGCTCGACCAAGCTCATCCATGGCGGCCTTCGCTATCTGGAATATTACGAGTTCCGGCTTGTGCGCGAAGCACTGATGGAGCGCGAAATTCTCTGGGCCATGGCGCCGCATGTCATCTGGCCGATGCGCTTTGTCCTGCCGTTCCAGAAGGGCGGCATCCGCCCGGCTTGGCTCATTCGCCTCGGCCTCTTCATCTACGATCACCTTGGCGGTCGGAAGCTCTTGCCGGCGACCAAGACGCTGGATCTGCGTCGCGACCCGGCCGGCAAGCCGCTGAAGCCGCTCTTCGCCAAGGCCTTCGAATATTCCGACGGCTGGGTGGACGATGCGCGCATGGTCGTGCTCAATGCCCGCGATGCAGCAGATCGCGGCGCTCTGATCTTCAATCGCACGGAAGTGCTGAACGCGCGCCGCGAACAGGGCCTCTGGCTGATCGAGACGCGCAATGTCGACAGCGATGAACGCCAGACCTGGCGGGCCCGCATGCTGGTGAATGCCGCCGGCCCCTGGGTGGACAAGGTACTCGCCGGTGTGGTCGGCCGCAACGACGCGAAGAATGTGCGCCTCGTGCAGGGCAGCCATATCGTCGTGCGTAAGAAATTCTCCGATCCGCGCGCCTATTTCTTCCAGAACCCGGACAATCGCATCATCTTTGCAATCCCTTACGAGCAGGACTTCACGCTCATCGGGACCACGGACCGCGACTTCAGAGGTGATCCGCGCGAGGCGGCGATCAGCGAAGAAGAGACCGACTATCTGTGCAATGCGGCCAGCGAATATTTCGCCGAGCCGGTTCGCCGTGAGGATATCGTCTGGACCTATTCCGGCGTGCGTCCGCTCTTTGATGACGGCGCCTCGAAGGCGCAGGAAGCCACGCGGGACTACGTGCTGAAGGTTGACGGAGAGGGCGGAAATGCGCCGCTTCTCAACGTCTTCGGCGGCAAGCTGACGACCTACCGGCGTCTCGCCGAACATGCGCTTGAAAAGATCAGCGACGCCATCGGCGCGAAGGGCAAGCCCTGGACGGCCGGCTCGCATTTGCCGGGCGGCAAGTTCTCGGCGCAGGGTGCTGCGGCTCAGGCTGATGCCCTGCAGAAGGCGTATTCATTCATTTCCCGCGGCCATGCCGAGCGCCTCGTGCGCTGCTACGGCACACGCGCCGCGGACATTCTTGGCAAGGCCAGCAGCATTGCCGATCTCGGGCAGCACTTCGGAGGAACGCTTTACGAAGCGGAAGTGCGGTTCCTGGTCGACAATGAGTGGGCGCATACGGCGCAGGATATCCTGTGGCGGCGCACCAAGCAGGGCTTGCATCTGGGACCGGAAGCGGTCGCAGCACTTGAACACTATCTGGAGGGAGTTGCGGGCAGCCGTGTCAAGGCTGCCAGCTGATCCCGCCCGGGGAGGGGGCTGGATTTAATGCTGGAATTACGCAATGTATCGAAGCGCGTCGGGAAGGATATCCATATCCATCCGACAAGCCTGACGCTTCAGCGGGGGACGCTGAACGTGCTGCTTGGCCCGACGCTTTCGGGCAAGACATCGCTCATGCGGCTCATGGCCGGGCTTGATCGGCCGACCGAAGGCGCGATCCTGTTCGATGGTGCCGATGTGACGGGTGCGCCCGTGCAGAAGCGCAATGTCGCGATGGTCTACCAGCAGTTCATCAACTATCCGCTCCTCACGGTCTATGAGAACATCGCTTCGCCGATGCGGATCTCCGGCGCCGATGCTGCAACCATCGACCGAGAAGTCCGCAAGGCCGCGGAAATCCTCAAGCTCACGCCCTATCTGGAGCGTACGCCGCTCAATCTCTCCGGTGGCCAGCAGCAGCGCACGGCGCTGGCCCGCGCCATCGTCAAGAGGGCCAGCCTCGTTCTGCTCGACGAGCCACTGGCGAATCTCGACTACAAGCTGCGCGAGGAACTGCGCGACGAATTGCCGAAGATCTTTGCCGAGTCCGGCGCAATCTTCGTCTACGCCACGACCGAGCCGTCCGAAGCGCTGCTTCTCGGCGGCAATACGGCGACTCTGAGCGAAGGCCGTATCACCCAATTCGGCCGGACAATCGATGTATATCGTCGACCGGCAGACCTCCTGACGGCCCGCACCTTTGCGGATCCACCGCTCAATATCGCCGAGGTGGTTCGCCGGGGTGGTCAGTTCCTCGTTGACGACAGGGGCCTTGTCGATGTTCCGGCGCATCTGGCTGCCATTCCAGATGGCCTAGTCACGATCGGCTTCCAGCCGCATCATCTCTTTCCGGCGCCCACTGTTCACGCGAAGCAGCCGATCTCCGTGAAGACCGCAATCTCGGAAATCGCGGGTTCGGAGAGCTTCATTCATATCGATTTCGGTTCGGAACGCTGGGTCATGCTGGCCCGCGGCGTGCATGAATTCGAGCCCGATCTCGACATGCGGGTCTATCTCGACACGCGTCATCTGATGGCGTTCGACTCAGGTGGCCGGGCGATCGGCGCGCCGGCGCCGGCGGAAGGGTGAGGGGAGAGACGACATGGCACGCATCACGCTCGATCATATCCGCCACGCCTACAGCCCCGAAGCGGAAGCCCGCGGCGACTATGCGCTGAAGGAAGTGCATCACGAATGGGAAGATGGCGGCGCCTATGCGCTGCTCGGCCCTTCCGGCTGCGGCAAGACCACGCTGCTCAACATCATCTCGGGCCTCATCCGCCCGTCGGGTGGGCGGATCGCCTTCAACGGCGTGGATGTCACCGACCTGCCGACCGAGGCGCGCAACATCGCGCAGGTCTTCCAGTTCCCGGTCGTCTACGACACGATGACGGTTTATGACAACCTGGCCTTCCCATTGCGCAACCGGCATGTGCCGGAGGCTCAGGTCGACAAGCGGGTTCGCGAAATCCTCGCCATGACCGATCTCGAAAGCATGGCCAGGCAGCGGGCGCGGGGGCTTACGGCCGATCAGAAGCAGAAGATTTCGCTCGCCCGCGGCCTCGTCCGTGCCGACGTCAATGCCATCCTCTTCGATGAACCGCTGACGGTCATCGACCCGCATCTGAAATGGATGCTGCGCTCGCAGCTGAAGCAGCTGCATCGCAGCTCCGGCTTCACCATGGTCTATGTGACGCATGACCAGACGGAAGCGCTCACCTTCGCCGACAAGGTCGTCGTCATGTATGACGGCGAGATCGTGCAGATCGGCACGCCGACCGAACTCTTCGAGCGGCCGAGCCACACATTCGTCGGCTACTTCATCGGCTCGCCGGGCATGAACGTCATGCCGGCTGAGATTCAGGGCAACAAGGCCGTTATCGGCGGCCAGGAGATTGCGCTGGCCGGCGCGCCGAAGCTTGGCGGCGAAGGCCGCATCGAGCTGGGCATTCGCCCGGAATTCGTTCGCCTTGAGCGTGGCGGCATGCCGATTGCCATCGACAAGGTGGAGGATATCGGCCGCCAGAAGATCGTGCGAGCACGCTTTGCGGGGCATGCGCTCTCCATTGTGCTGGATGAGGATCAGGAAATCCCGGCGGATGCCGGCGCGCGGTTCGAGCCGGGCGCAATCGGCATCTATGCCAATTCCTGGCGCGTGGGCATAGAGGCTTGATTATGGAAAAGACCTGGAACAACAAGGCCTGGTTCATGGTGCTGCCGGTGCTGGTGCTGGTCGCCTTCTCCGCCGTGATCCCGCTGATGACGGTGGTCAACTATTCGGTTCAGGATACGTTCGGCAACAACGAGTTCTTCTGGAACGGCACCCAATGGTTCAGCGACCTCTTGCGCTCGCAGCGCTTCTGGGACTCGCTCAGCCGAAACCTGATTTTCTCAGGGATCATCCTGGCGCTGGAAATCCCCCTCGGCATCCTGATTGCGCTCAACATGCCGAAGAAGGGCGTCTGGGTCTCGGTCTGCCTCGTGCTGATGGCGCTGCCACTGCTCATTCCGTGGAACGTGGTGGGCACGATCTGGCAGATCTTCGGCCGCACCGATATCGGCCTCTTCGGATATGTCGCCAATGCGCTCGGCTTCGACTACAACTATGTGCAGGACCCGGTCGATGCGTGGATGACGGTCATCGTCATGGACGTGTGGCACTGGACGAGCCTCGTCGTGCTGCTCTGCTATGCCAGCCTCGTCTCGATCCCCGACGCCTATTATCAGGCGGCAAAGATCGATGGCGCCTCGCGGCTTGCGGTCTTCCGCTACATCCAGCTGCCGAAGATGCGGCGCGTGCTGACGATCGCGATCCTGCTACGCTTCATGGACAGTTTCATGATCTATACGGAGCCCTTCGTCGTCACCGGCGGCGGTCCCGGCAACTCGACCACGTTCCTGTCCATCGATCTCGTGAAGATGGCGCTTGGCCAGTTCGACCTTGGTCCGGCGGCGGCGATGTCCATCGTCTACTTCCTGATCATCCTGCTGCTGTCATGGATCTTCTACACCGTGATGACCGCAAGCGACGCGCAGAGCTGAGGGGAGGCTAGACAATGAGCAAGTCCAATACATCCACCGCTGCACGCCTCTCCTTCCTCGTGCCGACGCTCTACATCGTCTTCCTGCTCCTGCCGATCTACTGGCTCGTCAACATGAGCTTCAAGACGAACGAGGAAATCATCTCGACGATGACGATCTATCCCCATGCGCCGACGCTTGCGAATTACAAGACGATCTTCACCGACAGCTCGTGGTATTCCGGCTACATCAACTCGATCATCTATGTGGTTCAGAACACGGTGATATCCGTCGCAGTCGCACTGCCTGCGGCCTATGCGTTCTCGCGCTACCGGTTCCTCGGCGACAAGCACCTGTTCTTCTGGCTCTTGACCAACCGCATGGCGCCGCCGGCAGTCTTCGCGCTGCCCTTCTTCCAGCTCTATTCGGCCTTCGGCCTGATCGATACGCATATTGCCGTCGCGCTGGCCCACTGCCTGTTCAACGTGCCGCTGGCGGTCTGGATCCTCGAAGGCTTCATGTCGGGCGTGCCGAAGGAGATCGACGAGACGGCCTATATCGACGGCTATTCGTTCCCGCGCTTCTTCTTCAAGATCTTCATGCCGCTGATTGCCTCGGGCGTCGGGGTGGCCGCCTTCTTCTGCTTCATGTTCTCGTGGGTAGAACTGCTGATTGCCCGCACGCTGACGACAACGGACGCCAAGCCGATTGCGGCGACCATGACGCGCACCGTGTCTGCTGCGGGCATGGACTGGGGGCTGCTGGCGGCGGCCGGCGTGCTGACGCTCGTTCCCGGCGCGCTCGTCATCTATTTCGTGCGCAACTACATCGCCAAGGGCTTCGCACTGGGGAGGGTGTAAGCGATGCATCTCGACTTTTCCTGGATGGCCTGGACATGGCCGACCGCTGGCTTCTTCTTGGGCGTCCTCTTCCTCATCGTCTGCATGGGCGTGTGGGAATATGTGTCGCCTGGCGGCAATCCGCGCGTCGGCATCCTGCGCTTCGAGACGACGCGCGGGGACCGGCTCTTCATTTCGCTGCTCGGTGCAGCCTTCATCCATATCGCATGGCTTGGTCTGACGGACGCAAGCCTGTGGTGGGCGCTTCTCCTCTCCGCGGGCTACGCAATCTGCGTCTTCCTGTTCGTGTGAGGCCATGCGCCGCGGCGTGAACACGCCGAATACCCGGAATTGCGTTGCGTCCTGGAGGGGGCGTTATCGCGAGCAACATGCAATCGCTGACCAATGGGAGGGTAATTATGCGAAAGCAACTTCTGACAACAACGGCTCTGGCGCTGATGGCGCTGGGCGGCCAGGCCTTCGCGGGCATGGACGAAGCCAAGCAGTTCCTCGACACCGAAATCAAGGACCTTTCGTCCCTGTCGCGTGCCGATCAGGAAAAGGAAATGCAGTGGTTCATTGACGCCGCCAAGCCGTTTGCCGGCATGGAAATCCGCGTCGTTTCAGAATCTCTGACCACGCATGCCTATGAATCGAAGACGCTGGCGCCGTGGTTCACCAAGATCACCGGCATCAAGGTCGTCCATGACATCATCCAGGAAGGTGATGTCGTGGAAAAGATCCAGACCCAGATGCAGACGGGGCAGAACCTCTATGACGGCTGGGTCAATGACTCTGACCTCATCGGCACGCATTGGCGTTACCAGCAGGTCCGCAACCTGACCGACTTCATGGCCGGCGAAGGCAAGGACGTGACCAACCCCGGTCTCGACCTGAAGGACTTCATCGGCACGTCCTTCACGACGGCTCCGGACAAGAAGCTTTACCAGCTTCCCGACCAGCAGTTCGCCAACCTCTACTGGTTCCGCTACGACTGGTTCAACGATCCGAAGAACAAGGCGGACTTCAAGGCCAAGTATGGCTACGAGCTCGGCGTTCCGGTCAACTGGTCGGCCTATGAGGACATCGCGGCCTTCTTCACCGGCCGCGAGATCGACGGCAAGAAGGTCTATGGCCACATGGACTACGGCAAGAAGGACCCGTCGCTCGGCTGGCGCTTCACCGATGCGTGGCTTTCGATGGCTGGCAACGGTGACAAGGGCCTGCCGAACGGCCTGCCGGTCGACGAATGGGGCATCAAGGTCAACGAGAAGTCCCAGCCGGTCGGCTCTTGCACGGCGCGCGGTGGCGACACCAACGGTCCGGCCGCCGTCTACTCGATCCAGAAATATCTCGACTGGCTGAAGGCCTATGCCCCGGCCGAAGCGCAGGGCATGACCTTCTCGGAATCCGGCCCCGTGCCGGCTCAGGGGGCCGTGGCCCAGCAGATATTCTGGTACACGGCCTTCACCGCCGACATGGTGAAGGACGGCCTGCCGGTCGTCGGTGCGGACGGCCTGCCGAAATGGCGCATGGCCCCCAGCCCGCATGGCGTCTACTGGAAAGAGGGCATGAAACTTGGCTATCAGGACGTGGGTTCCTGGACGCTGATGAAGTCGACTCCGCTCGACCGCGCCAAGGCCGCATGGCTCTATGCGCAGTTCGTGACCTCCAAGACCGTGGACGTGAAGAAGAGCCATGTCGGTCTCACCTTCATCCGCGAGTCCACCATCCAGGACAAGTCCTTCACGGAGCGCGCGCCGAAGCTCGGCGGTCTGGTCGAGTTCTACCGCTCGCCGGCCCGCGTGCAATGGTCGCCGACGGGCACGAACGTTCCGGACTATCCGAAGCTGGCACAGCTGTGGTGGCAGGCGATCGGCGATGCCGCATCGGGCGCCAAGACGGCCCAGCAGGCCATGGACTCGCTCTGCGAAGCGCAGGAAAAGGTCATGGCCCGCATCGAGAAGTCCGGCGTGCAGGGCGATATCGGCCCGAAGCTCGCCGAACAGCATGATATCAACTACTGGAACAAGGACGCCGTCTCAAAGGGCAATCTGGCTCCGCAGCTGAAGATTGCCGACGAGAAGGAAAAGCCCATCACCGTCAACTATGACGAACTGGTGAAGAGCTGGCAGAAGAAGTGATCGAACGCTCGACCTGAGGCGGCCCGCTCCGCGGGAACCTCATGAGGCGGACCGGAGACCGGGATGTGGAAACACGTCCCGGTCTTTCTTTTGTAGGCTCCGGTGGTGCCGGCAAAGCAACCATCACAAAAAAGTTTGCCCGTCATGGTCTCCGTTGCCGGACAATCGCCCCATTGTCATAGTTTGACGAGACAGTCGGGGCGGGCGAATCGAGAACGTGAAGGTTTGGTCACACAGATCTTGCGAGCACCGATTTTGCTTGCATGCCTTCGAAATCGGAGTAATGCAACGCCGATTATCACAATATTGACGACCGACATGTGCCGGGGCTGCTGCCCGCGTGTGCAGAGGGTCCTTTGGCTTGAAGAAGCCTTTTGGAGTTATGCACCATGACGTCGGCAACCCGATCAAGCGCTGAAAAGAACGAGCGTGGGTGGCTTGGGGACAAGCAGGTCCTTCTCGGCGACAACTTTACCGACGAGGGCCGTCCCGGAGAGCGCCTGGATCGCGTCTTCTCGCAGCGAGCCGAAACGTCTGCAGACCATCCCGCAGTCATCTCCTCGGGCCGCATCTGGACCTATGGCGAAATGGATCGCCGGGCCAACCAGCTGGCGCGTCTGCTGATCGAAAAGGGCGTGCGTGCCGGCGACCGCGTGGCGCTCCTGCTCGACCGTTCCGCCGAGACCTATATCGCGGTTCTGGCTGTCATGAAGGCGGGTGCTGCCTTTGTACCCCTGGCAACGGCCTTCCCGCCGGAACGCATGATGCTGATCGTCGAGGACGCCGGCATTCGTCTCGTCCTCACGATCGAGGGTTATCTCGAGAAGGCCAGCCAGCTTTCGATCGACAATCTGCTGATCGATCGCGCCGGCGAAGAGGTGGACACCAAGGATGCCTCGCCGTTGACCGCTTCGGAGGTTGCCACCTCCACCGATGACACCTGCTACATTCTTTATACATCCGGCACGACGGGCAAGCCCAAGGGCGTTGTCATCCGCCACCAGAGCATCTGCAACTTCGTGCGCGTTGCCGCCCATTCCTATGGCTACAAGCCGGGGGACCGGGTCTATCAGGGCATGACGATCGCCTTCGACTTCTCCACTGAGGAAATCTGGGTTCCCTTCGCGGCCGGGGCAACGATCGTTCCCGCAGCCGGCCAGATGACGCTGGTCGGCGAGGAGCTGGCCGAGTTCCTGCGCGAACACGAAATCACCTGCATGGCGTCCAGCCCCACGCTTCTGTCCTCGATGGAAAGCGACGTGCCGAGCCTGCGCCTGATCCTCGTCGGCGGCGAGGCCTGCCCGCAGAACCTCGTCGCACGCTGGGCAACCGGCAAACGCAAGATTCTCAACACCTACGGTCCGACCGAAGCGACCGTGACCGCGACCATGGGCGTGCTGACGGCGGGCAAGCCGGTGACGATCGGCAAGCCGCTTCCCACCTATTCGGTCGCTATCCTTCATCCGGAAAAGCCGGAACTGATGCCTGTGGGCGAGATGGGCGAACTGGGCATTGCCGGGATCGGTGTCGCGGTTGGCTATCTCAATCGGCCCGAGCTGACGGACGAGAAGTTCATCCACGACTTCCTCGACCTGCCGAACAACCCCTCGCACCGCATCTATCGCACCGGCGACCTTTGCGTCATCAACGCCGATGGCGAAGTCGAGTATCATGGCCGCATCGACACACAGGTGAAGATCCGCGGCTATCGCATCGAGACCGGCGAAATCGAGGCGATCCTGCTTGACCAGCCGCAAATCGCCCAGGCCGCCGTTACCACGTTTGAGGTCCAGCCCGGCCGCGTGGAACTCGTGGGTTATTATGCGCTCAAGTCGGGTGTCGGCGAGCTGGACCGGCTGACGCTGTCGCGCGAGATGAAGCGCCGTCTGCCGGACTACATGGTGCCGACGTTCCTGGAACAGCTCGACGCGCTTCCGATGACGGTGTCCGACAAGATCGACACGCGCCGGTTGCCGAAGCCGACCATGGGGCGCGTGTCCGACAACCGGTCGAAGTTTCTGCCGAGCACCGATGATGAGCGCTTCCTGGCAGCAGCGCTGGCCGACGTGCTGAAGGCCGACGAAGTCTATGTCGAGGACAATTTCTTCGACGATCTCGGCGCCAACTCGCTGCTTCTCGCTCACTTCTGTTCGCGGGTCCGCACCCGCAAGGAATGGGCCGCAACCTCCATGCGCGACATCTACGCCAATCCGAGCATCGCGCAGCTGATCCAGCATTTCGGCACGGCCACGACCGAGGAGCCGCTGGCCGACGAGATCGTACTCACGCATCGCGCCTCCAGTCTTGCCTACTGGACGACGGGGGCAGCCCAGCTCGCCTTCTATGGCGTCTACGCCTATGTCGGCCTCTGGCTATTCAACTATGGCCTGATGTGGCTTTACGAGAAGCTGGACGAGCCGCTGGCGCTCTACATCCGCTGCGTCATCCTCTCCGGCGCGGTCTTCTTCGCCATGACCGGCTTTGCCGTGGCCGCCAAGTGGATACTGGTCGGACGGTGGAAGGAGGAAATCTTCCCGATCTGGAGCTGGCGCTATTACCGCTTCTGGGTCGTCAAGACCCTGATCCGCACGGCCCCCGTGGTTCTCTTCCGCGGCAGCCCGCTCTATAGCCTCTATCTGAGGCTTCTCGGTGCCAAGCTCGGGTCGAGCACGGCGATCGAAAGCAAGTCTGTTCCCGTCTGCACCGACCTGATCTCGATCGGCGAGAACAGCATCCTGCGCAAGGAAACGCTGCTGCCCGGCTTCCGTGCCGAAGCCGGCTATATCCACACCGGCCGCATCACCATCGGCCGCGATGCCTTCGTCGGCGTCGGCAGCGCGCTCGATATCGACACCCGCATCGGCAACGGCTCCCAGCTTGGCCACGGCTCCTCGCTGCAGCGCGGCCAGGTCATTCCGGATGGCGAGCACTGGCACGGTTCGCCCGCCGTGAAGTCGAATGCAGACTATTCCAAGGTCCGCGGCGTCACCCTGTCGCGCGCCCGTCGCATCGTCTATGAAGCCGTGCAGCTCATCTTCCTGTTCACCGTGCTGACCCCGCTGCCGCTTATCATCCAGACCTATTGGGAAAATGTCGGTGACGGCTATCAGGAAACGATCGGCCTCGTGGCCATCGGTGCCTTGGTCGTCGAACTCGGCGGCTTCGGCCTTGCGCTGTTGCTCGCCGTCGGGGTGCCGCGGCTCTTCCGCCGCTTCCTGGAGCCGGGCAAGACCTATTCGCTCTACGGTGTTCACTATTTCATGCAGTCAGTGACCGAAACGGTCAGCAACTCGCGGCTGATGAACCTGCTGTTCGGTGACAGCTCGGCGATCGTGCACTACATCCGCGCGATCGGCTGGAATCTCAACAGCGTGGTCCAGACCGGGTCGAATTTCGGAACCAACACGCAGCACGACAATCCGTTCATGTGCGACCTCGGCAGCCGGACCATGGTGTCGGATGGCCTCTACATGATCAACGTGCACAAGTCGGCCTCCTCCTTCAGCCTTGCCCCGACGCGGATCGGTGACGACAACTACTTCGGCAACAACATCTATTATCCGCCGGACGGCAAGACGGGGAACAACTGTCTGCTGGGCACGAAGGTCATGGTTCCGATCGAGGGACCGGTGCGCGAGAACATCGGCCTTCTTGGCTCTCCGCCGTTCGAAATCCCGCGTATGGTGAAGCGCGACCTCGACCTCATCCAGGGGGTCAGTGAAGAGGATCGCCGCGCACGCCTGCCGCGCAAGAACATGTACAATCTCTGGACCAGCCTCCTGTTCCTCGGCGCGCAGTTCCTGGCCCTGTTCCTGGCTTTCGCGATCTGGGACCGCGCGCTCAACTACTATACGGAGTGGGGCGGCACGGGTTTGTTCATCGCCACCGTGATCGTGACGACGTTCGAGATCATCATGTATATCCTCATCGAGCGGGCGAGCCTTGGCTTCGGCAAGCTCAAGCCGATGACGACGACGATCTACGAGGAACGTTTCTGGCGGCATGAGCGCCATTGGAAGCTCTCCGACTCGCCGATCATGTATCTCTTTGCCGGCACGCCGTTCCGCCCGCTCATCCTGCGTGCGGTCGGGGTCAAGATGGGCAAGCGCGTCTATGATGGCGGCGCCAACCTCACGGAACGCTCGCTGGTTCAGATCGGCGACGACGTGACGCTGAACGAGGGTTGCGTCATCCAGGCGCACTCGCTGGAAGAGGGCGCGTTCAAGTCCGACTATATCCGTATCGGCAAGGGCTGCACGCTCGGCCCGGCTGCCTTCGTCCACTATGGCGTTGTCATGGGTGAGGGTTCGATCGCCGACACCGACAGCTTCGTCATGAAGGGCGAGGCGCTGGAGCCCAATACGATCTGGCGCGGCAACCCGGCCAAGCTGCAGAGCATCATCACGCCGATCAAGGAGGGTGCCGCGCGCACCAAGGGTTGATTGCCATGGCGGACGCGAGCGATCTCCGTCCCGGCGTTCATCTTGCACCGGTTACGGCGCGCAATCGCGCCGCGATCGCTGCCTTGAGGGTGGAAAAGGGGCAGGCGCATTTCGTTGCGAGCAATGCCGCCTCTCTGGCGGAGGCCGATGAGGATCCCGATGCGTCGCCCCGGGCGATCATGGCGGGCGAGGCGCTTGTCGGCTTTCTGATGTATGATGCGTCCGACCGAAGCGACGTGCGGCTCTATCGCTTCATGATCGATGCGACGCAGCAGGGGCGGGGCTATGGCCGCGCCGGGCTGCAGGCCTTTCTGGACGACGTTGCCGCCCTTGGGGACGTGACCCGCATTTCCATCTGCTACGAACCCGAGAACGAACCGGCCCGACGCCTCTATGCCAAGGCTGGTTTCGTCGAGGAGGGGCTGGACGAGGATGGTGAGATGATCGCCGCGCTCGCTCCCCGAAACGCATTGGCGGGACGCGTCGATGCCGGGCGCTCATGAGCGGCACGGCTGATCCCTCACGTGCCGAACGGATGCTTGACGCCGCCGTTGCCGGCATTCTCCCACCCGGAATTCGCGTTGCCTGCCGGGCCATCCGGCAGGGTGACCGGGCGCTGCTGATGCCCGACGAGGCTACTTCCATTTCATCGCTAAAAGACAGCATGCGCGACGCCAGTGGGGCGGCGCGGCAGGTGGCGCGCGGATTGCTGGCGGAGATGGGACTTTCGGGCGTGCCCGTTGTCCGGGCCGCGAGCGGCGCACCGGTCTGGCCGGCGGACGTGGTCGGTTCGCTGGCGCATGACGATGAGTTCGCCACTGCCGCTGTTGCTGCTGCGGCGTCGATCTCGGGACTCGGGATCGATATCGAGCCCGCCAAGCCGCTGCCAGCAGATGTCGCGAATATCGTAAAGATTGACGGCGATGTACTTGACGGCGTTGATGAAACGCTGGCGACACGACTTCTTTTCGCCGCCAAGGAGGCCGTCTACAAGGCAGTGTTCCCGCGCGATCAGGTCATCCTCGGCTTCGAGGATGTCGTCATCGACTTGTCTGCCGGTCAGGGACGCACAAACACGGGGCGGAGCGTCCAGCTTGTCTGGTGCCTCAGTCCCCGTATCGTTGTCGTCGCTTTCGAGCGGGCTTAAACCGCGACGTTGAGTGTCGTCTGCGCCGCACGGATCGCGTCGGCAATGTCGGCGGGCGGGACGGCTTCGGTGACGATCTCCGAAAGATCGCCAAAGCTGCACACCTGGATGAGGCCGCTGCGCGTGAACTTTGAACTGTCCGTCACCACAAGCTTGCGCCGCCCCCGTGACAGAACCGTGCGGGCGAATTCTGCCTCGTCGAGCGCATAATCGAGGATGCCCGACGGGTCGACCGCGCCCGCCGAGATGATGGAATGGTCCACCGAGAAGCGGGCGATGAATTCGATGGCCGAGAGGCCGAAGACGGCGCCGCTGTCCGGCCGGATTTCGCCGCCGGCCATGTAGACGCGATTGCCATTCACGCTGGCCAGAACCCGCGCGATGTCGGAAGAATTCGTGATCACCGTCAGCCGTCGGTGGCCCAGCAGTTCGCGGGCGAGGTAGCTGGTGGTGGTGCCGGTATCCAGCATCAGGCTCTCGCCATCCGTAATCGTGCGGGCGACACATTCGGCAATCTTCTTCTTGGCAGCGCTCATCTCGCGCATGCGTTTCTCGAAGGGGGCTTCGCCAAGCGCGGAGGGCAGGGCGACGCCGCCATGCATGCGCAGAACGGCACCGCTTTCGGCGAGCGGCTTGATGTCGCGCCGGATAGTCTCCAGCGACACGCCAAGGCGTTCCGCCAGATCCGAGACGGCCATCGAGCCGTCGATTTCCAGCAGTTTCAGAATGTCGCCATGTCGTTTCGAGGCCAGCATCTGCGGTTCCACGTGTGTGTCGCTCCTTGCGGAAACTAGGCCAATGCGGGCAAAATGGCAATCAGTCTGCGATATAAACAGTCAAAATCGGGCATAAAGACACATAAAGCCACAAATTCGGATTGACTCCCGCCCGGATCGTGATTGAATTCCGGTCACGACGAGTGACGGAAAAACAAAGGGAACCGCTCTCGCGAAGAACTGGAGGCGCTGGTGCAGGCAAGCGTTGAAGACAGGATTGCGGGCCTTGGCTGTTGGGTCGGCCGGATCGAGATCGAGCCGCTCAAGGGCGGGATTTCCAATGAGAGCTATCTCGTCAGCGACGCTGCGGGCCGACATGTCGTGCGCTTCGGCAAGGACTACCCGTTTCACCATGTGATGCGCGACCGTGAGATCATGACGGCGCGCGCCGCTCACCAGGCCGGTTTCGGGCCGAGGGTCGAGCATTCCGCGCCGGGCATCATGGTCTCCGCATTCCTGCTGGCGCGGACCTTCGTGGCCGACGATGTGCGGTCCAATGCGGCACGCGTTGCCGGAGTGCTGCGCCGGTTCCACGAGACGATGCCCACGCATGTCTCCGGTCCCGGCTTCATGTTCTGGCCGTTCCATGTCATCCGCGATTACGCACGCACGCTGGAGGCCGGTAAAAGCCGGATGATCGGTCACTTGCCGCGCTATCTGGAACTCTGCCGGTCGCTCGAGGCGATCCAGGCGCCGCTGCCCATCGTCTTTGGCCACAACGATCTCCTGCCGGCCAATATCCTGGACGACGGTGACCGTCTCTGGCTGATCGATTTCGAATATGCAGGGTTCTCCACTGCCATGTTCGATCTGGCCGGGACGACTTCGAATGCGGGATTTTCCCAACAAGAGACAGACGAATTTCTGGCTGCCTACTTTGGCGGTGCTCCACCTCTCGAACTCGGCCGCTCACATTCGGCCATGCAATGCGCCTCGCTCTTGCGCGAGGCGATGTGGAGCATGGTCTCGGAAATCCACCTCTCCGCGCCGGGTGCCGACTACGAGAGCTACACGGACGACAATCTGGCGCGGCTTGAGACCGCGCTTCAACACCATCAGTCAACCTACGGAAAGCTTTGATCATGACGCTTCCTTCCCACGCCCAGATCGTCATCATCGGCGGCGGCATCATCGGCTGTTCGACGGCCTATCATCTGGCGAAAGACCACAAGGCGGATGTCGTGCTGCTGGAAATGGGCGGGCTCACCTCAGGCTCGACCTGGCATGCCGCCGGCCTTGTCGGCCAGCTACGCTCGTCTGCCTCGATCACCCGCGTGCTGAAATATTCGGTCGAACTTTACAAAGGGCTGGAGGCCGAGACTGGGCTGGCGACCGGCTGGAAGATGACCGGCTGCCTGCGGCTGGCGACCAACGAGGACCGCTGGACGGAGTTCAAACGCACGGCCACCACCGCCAAGAGTTTCGGCATGGACATGCACCTGATCTCAGCCGAAGAGGTCAAGAAGATGTGGCCGCTGATGGAAACGAGTGACCTGATCGGCGCCAGCTGGCTGCCGACCGACGGGCAGGCGAGCCCCTCCGACATCACGCAGTCGCTGGCCCGCGGCGCACGGATGCATGGCGCCAAGCTCTTCGAAAATGTCCGTGTCACCGGCTTCGACATCAAGGATGGCGTGATCACCGCCGTGAAGACGGATCAGGGCGACATCAGTTGCGAGAAGGTCATCAACTGCGCCGGCCAATGGGCGCGGCAGGTGGGGGCGATGGCGGGCATCAATGTGCCGCTGCAGCCGGTCAAGCATCAGTATATCATCACCGAAAAGGTGCCGGGTCTCGCGCTCGATGCGCCGACCATTCGCGATCCGGACCGGCGCACCTATTTCAAGGAGGAGGTCGGCGGCCTCGTCATGGGCGGCTACGAGCCGAACCCGCAAGCCTGGACGACGGGCGACGTGCCGAACGACTGGGCTTTCCGACTGTTCGATGACGATTTCGACCATTTCGAGCAGCATATGGTGCAGGCGATCGAGCGCGTGCCGGCGCTGGAAAATGTCGGCGTCAAGCAGATGATCAACGGGCCGGAAAGCTTCACGCCCGATGGCAATTTCATCCTGGGGGCTGCGCCGGAATGCAAGAACATGTTCGTCGGCGCGGGCTTCAACGCCTTCGGCATTGCTTCGGGCGGCGGGGCTGGCTGGGTTCTGGCCCAATGGGTCGTCGATGGCGAAGCGCCGCTCGATCTTTGGGTGGTCGATATCCGCCGCTTCTCCGGGCTCCATCGCGATCGGCAATGGGTCTGCGACCGCACGCTGGAAGCCTATGGCAAGCATTACACCGTGGCGTTCCCGCACGAGGAATACGAAAGCGGCCGCCCGCGCCTCGTGTCGCCGCTTTACGAGCGGCTGAAAAATCACGGCGCGGTCTTCGGCTCAAAGCTCGGATGGGAGCGGCCGAACTGGTTTGCGGGCGAGGGGCGTCAGGGCCACGACGTCTATTCGATGGGCCGGCAGAACTGGTTTGAGGCGGTCGGCGAGGAGCACAAGCATGTTCGGGAAGCGGTCGGCGTCTTCGACCAGTCCTCCTTCGCAAAGTTCGAGTTATCAGGGCCGGACGCGGGCCGCGCGCTCGACTGGATCTGCGCCAATGACGTGGCAAAGCCCGTCGGCCGATTGACCTATACGCAGTTGCTCAATACACGCGGCGGCATCGAGGCGGACCTTACGGTGGCGCGGCTGGCGGACGACAAGTTCTATATCGTCACCGGAACGGGCTTTCGCACACACGACTTTGGCTGGATTGAGGATCACTTGCCGAAGGGAAGCCGCGTGACGTTCGCGGATGTGACGGAAGAGTTCGGCACGTTGTCGCTGATGGGGCCGAAGGCGCGTGATGTGCTGGAAAAGGTCACCGATGCGGATGTGTCCAACGCGTCTTTCCCGTTCGGCCATGTCCGGGAGATCGAGATCGCCGGCCATACGGTACGGGCGCTGCGCGTGACCTATGTCGGCGAACTCGGCTGGGAACTGCATGTGCCGATCGCAGCGACGGGCGACGTATTCGACGCGCTGATGGCGGCCGGCAAGCCTCATGGCATCCGCCCCACCGGCTATCGCGCCATCGAGTCGCTGCGGCTCGAAAAGGGCTATCGCGCCTGGGGCTCCGATATCACGCCGAACGACACGCCTTTAGAGGCGGGGCTTGGCTGGGCGGTGAAGCTCAAGAAGGACACGGATTTCGTCGGGCGCAAGGCGCTGGTCGAGAGGCAGGGGCTGCCGCTTTCCAAATCGCTTTGCTGCTTCACCGTGGACGACCCTTCCATCGTGCTCCTCGGTCGCGAGACGATCCTGCGCGATGGCGAGCCGGTCGGCTACCTCACCAGCGGCGGTTATGGATACACGATCGGCAAGAATATCGGTTATGGCTATGTCCGAAACGCAACGGGCCTTGATCATGTCTGGCTGAAGGCGGGTCGCTACGAGCTTGTCGTCGCGATGGAAAAGATCGCGGCAGATATCCATCTCGGCCCGCTCTACGATCCGGGGATGCAACGCATCAAGGCATGACACTTCTTGCCGCGCCTCCGGTCCGCGGGAGGCGTGGCAATTTTGCCAGCATTCCGAACGATCGTTCGTTGATAACGCACTTATTAATGTGTTTTAACTTTTCACCGTCCTGAGGCATGCTTAACTGACCCGGTGTCTCGGTTCAGGAAGGGGCAGGCGTAACCGCTGGAAGGCGTTCATTCTGGGTTTGTCAGCAGTTTGTTGTGACGAAACCCGGGCCTGTCAATTTTGGGGCTTTTCTGTGTCGGGCGGCCCATAGTAAGTCGATAGAAGTAATTTTTCGGTAACCATAACCCGAGTGCCCCATCTTATGAAACCAACTCTCCATACCGCAGTGCCGCTGGCGATGATGTTGATCCTCTCGGGCTGCATGGTCGGCCCGGACATGCAGGCGCCCGAAACGACGATCCCGGTGAAGTTTTCCGAGGGCGGCAAGACCAGTAACGGCGACGTCACCACCGCGACGTGGTGGACGGCCTTTTCCGATCCGCGCCTCAATCATCTCGTGACTCAGGGTATGTCGGAGAACCTGACCGTTCTGCAGGCGCTTGAAGCCATCGAGCAGGCCCGGCAGGGCGTGGTTGTGGCCGGAGCCGGCTCGCTTCCGAGCATTGCAGGCAGCGCGGCGGAGACGGTGAGCCAATCGAATGGCGTCAACGCCAAGCCTCGTGTGTCAACCTCCAGCGGAACGCTCTCTGCCTCCTGGCTGTTCGATCTGTTTGGTCAGTATCGCCGCGCCAAGGAAAGCGCGAATGCGAGCCTCGACGCCTCCTATGCCAGCGCCGACGTCGCCCGCCTGACCGTGATTTCCAATGTCGCGACCTATTATGTGAATGCGCGCTACTATCAGGAGCTGCTTGCCATTGCGCGAGAGAACCTGAAGTCCCGCCGCGATACGCTCGACCTCACCAAGGCGCAGCTCGATGCCGGCGCTGCATCGCGTCTCGACGTGGTTCAGGCCGAAGGCCTGGTCAACTCGACGCTGTCTGACATTCCGGGTCTGGAAACCAGCTTCCGCCAGCAGGTGAACCACCTGTCGACGCTTCTCGGCGTGCCCGCGCCGAGCCTGCTCGCCGACATGCAGCGCAGCGCCCCTCAGCCTGTTGCGCGCGACCGTATCAAGTCCGGCATCCCGGCGGACCTTCTGCGCAACCGACCGGATGTCCGCAAGGCCGAGCGTCAGCTGGCTGCTGCTGTTGCCAATATCGGCGTGGCCGAGGCGAAGCTCTATCCGAGCATCCAGCTCAGCGGTTCGATCTCGCCGCTCTATGTCGCCTCGTCGCCCTTGACCGGTAGCGGCGCCTCCTGGTCCTTTGGTCCGTCCCTGACGCTGCCGATTTTCGATGGCGGTGCGCTGCGCGCGAATGTGAAGAGCTCTGAATCGGCCGCGCGCTCCGCCTATCTGGCCTGGAAGGCATCGGTCCTGCAGGCCGTCGAAGACACCGAGAACGCCATGGTCGCCTATAATCGCGATCGCGCCACGGTTTCGGCTCTCCGCGCTTCGGTCAAGAACTACCAGGAAGCGCTCAGCCTTTCGATGACCAACTACAAGAACGGTGCATCGTCGCTGCTTGACGTTCTCGATGCCCAGCGCTCGGTTGCGACGGCTCAGCAGAGCCTCGCGGCGGCGATCCGTCAGTCGGCGCTGGACTATATCGCGCTCAACGTCGCGGTTGGTGGCGGCTATGCTGCCGGGCAGGACGTGGCAGGCAAGTAATCGCGCCTTGCGAATGGCAAAAACCCGCCGGCGAAAGTCTCGCCGGCGGGTTTTTCTGTCTTTCGCGCAGAGTGGCTGGTCAGTCAGGCGAACCGGCGGACGGCCAGTGTGCTGATCGCGCTCGACACGGCGGTGATGAATGCGCCCCAGGCGAGATCTGCCAGCGTGACCGAAAGCGGCCAGTCGCGCATGGTGGCCATGTTCGTCAGGTCATAGGTCGCGTAGGCGACCAGGCCGAAGAGAGCGCCCTGTCTGGCGGCCCTGGCAATGCTGTCTGCCGAGACGGCGGGCAGCACGACAAAATGCACCACGCCGCCCAGATAGATCACATAGAAGAAGGCGGCCGCGACGAAATCCGGCTTCGGCGCGAGCAGGTGTCCGATCGTCGCCTTGTAGAAGTCAACGGCGATCACGCCGAGCCAGATCGAATCAATGACGAGGAAGGCGATCGCCAGACTGGCGAACGCGATCAAGGCTTTGCGCATGGTTATGAATCCTTTGATTCAGGTCAGATGCCGAGCAGTGGCTGTATCATCCGCACGATGCGGCTCTTGAACTTCAGCGGCGCATCCGTCACGGCGAGACAAATGCAGTCCTCGCCGGGATCTGCCACCGGCTGATGATCCACGGTCTCGTCGGTTTCCTCGAAATCGCCCGGCCCGAACCGGCCGCTGATGTCGCTGAAACTGCCCTTGAGCACTAGCGTCAGTTCGCGTCCGCCATGGGTATGTTCCGGCACCGGCTTGCCGGCCGGAATGCGCAGCAGACGGACCGAAATATCATCGTCCGACGTCTTGATCGGGAAATGGTAGGCGCCGAGGCCCAACGGCTTCCATCGGATCGCATCGACGTCGCCGCCGATATAGGAGCGAAGCGGCTCGGGCAGCGATATCGGCTTTACCAAAATGTTTGCTGCCGCCGCCGGAACCTCTGTCACCGGCTTTGCGTTATCAATCCGAGAGAGCATGGCCTCCCAAGAGAAATTCTCGGTCGTCGCTGCTGCGGGCTCCACCTCGATCGCTTCGAGAGCAAGGCCGCCGGCAGCTTCCATCACGGAAAGCCGCTTGCGGCAGCTTGGACACATGGCAAGATGCGTGGCTACCGCAATGCTCCAGCCTTCTTCAAGCGCGCCGTTCGCATAGTCGAAGAGCAGTTCGTCGCTGATATGATGGTTGATGTTCATGCTGCATCTCCCAGGATTTCGCGAAGACGGGAGAAGGCGAGGCGAATACGCGACTTCACCGTGCCGAGCGGCAGGTTCATCCGCTCTGCAATCGCGCTATGAGAGATTTCTTCGTAAAAGGACATGCGAAGCAGATCTGCCTGTTCGGGGGGGAGCTTCACCATCGCGCCGCGCAAGCGCTCGGCCTCCTGGTCAGCCTCGACGACATGGTCTGCCGACGGCTCGGGATCCGGGACGAATGCGGGGTCGTTTGGGTCGAATTCGGGACGATTCGTCTTGCGGAAGGCGTCGATACGCACATTTCGCGCCACGGTAAATATCCAGCTGGACACCGACCCGCGCGTCGGATCGAACAATGCAGCCTTGTTCCAGATCATCATCATCGTTTCTTGCATCAACTCTTCAGCCTGCTGGCGATTTCCGCCGCGCTTCAGCATGAAGGCTCTGATCTTTGGGCCGAAATGCCGGAAAAGGACTTCAAATGCCTGAATATCCTTCCTGGCGCCCACTGCGAGCAGGCATGCTGACAATTCTTCCTTATCCGGTTCTTTCACAGTCTTTTCCAACTTGCGGACGCGAACCTTTGAGGAAACCACGCCATTCTTATCCGCCGGCCAGGATGGCTGAGGGCGGAAATCTCTTGATGCAATCGTCGAAGCAACTGTGTCCATGTCGCAAACTACGCGACCGTTTCGCTGCCGGATCACAGCATCGAAGAAATTTGGCATCATTTCAATCCGCAAACCTCTATCGAGCGTATTGAATTTCAAAACGAAAGGAACTCTCGATGCTCAACACGTTGAAACCCCAGAAGCCGCAGGGGAACCGCCATGTCGCCGTCATCGGCAGCGGCATATCCGGCCTCAGCGCCGCATGGCTGATCGCGAAGCATTGCAGGGTGACTTTGATAGAGGCCGACAATCGTCCGGGTGGTCACTCCAACACTGTGGATGTTGCCACCGAGAGCGGTCCTGTTCCCGTGGATACGGGCTTCATTGTCTATAACGAGTGGAATTATCCCAATCTCGTGCGGCTGTTCCAGACCCTCGGCGTCAAGACCGAGGCCTCCGACATGTCCTTCTCGGCTTCCATCAACAATGGCGCTTTCGAATATTCCGGCACGAATTTTCTCTCGATGATCGGCCAGAAGACCAATATCGTGCGCATCCGTTTCTGGCAGATGGTGAGCGACATTCTTCGCTTCTACCGTGAGGCGCCGGTGGCCGCGAAGCGCGCCGATGCGCGCGAGATGACGCTCGGCGAGTTCCTCGATCGCGAGGGCTATTCCAGAAGCTTCGTGGACAACCATATCCTGCCGATGGGCGCCGCGATCTGGTCGACCACGGCGAAGGAGATGCGATCCTATCCGCTCGTTGCTTTCATCCGCTTCTTCGAAAGCCACGGCCTGCTTTCCATTCTCAATCGTCCGGTCTGGCGCACGGTCAGCGGTGGCAGCAAGCATTATATCGAGCGCCTCCTGCAGGATTTTGACGGCGAGGTTCGGCTTGACTCGCCGGTACGTTCCGTCCGCCGCACGGCCGAAGGCGTGCTGGTGGATTGCGGTCAGGGTCCGGAGCTTTTCGACGATGTCGTGATCGCCACCCATGCGGACCAGGCGCTTGCCATGCGCAGCGACGCGAGCGAGCGGGAACGCGCGCTCCTTGGTGCCTTCAAGTACACGCACAACACCGCCGTGCTGCACAGCGATCCGGGCCTGATGCCGAAGCGCAAGCGTGTCTGGTCCAGCTGGAACTATATCGGCGAGCGTGGAGGCTCCGGCGACGAGCAGCTTTGCGTGACATACTGGATGAACAAGCTTCAGAATATACCGACAAAGACGCCAGTCTTTGTGACACTCAATCCGTGCCGTCAGATCAAGAGCTACATGGTCCACGCCTCATTCGACTATACGCATCCGCTGTTTGATACGGCGGCGCTCGACGCGCAGAAGCGGTTGTGGTCGATCCAGGGGCAGGGCGGCGTCTGGTATTGCGGCGCGCATTTCGGCAGCGGCTTCCACGAAGACGGTCTGCAGTCCGGTCTGGCTGTCGCCGAGAGTCTGACGGGTGGCAAGCGTCCGTGGCAGGTGGCCGGTGAATCCGCACGTATCCACCTTCCGGAGACGCTGGCGGCCGCAGAATGAATTTTCGATCCGCCATATATGAAGGTCACGTCGTGCACCGGCGCTTTGCTCCGAAGACGCACACGCTCAACTACCGTGTCTTCTCGCTGCTGATCGATCTTGATGAGCTGGACGCCTTGTCGTCAAAGCTCCGGTTCTTCGGTGTCGACCGCTTCGCGCTATTCAGCTTCTTCAACAAGGATCACGGCAACCTGAAGCGCGGGGAGAGTCTGAAGGAATGGGCGCTGACCCATGTCGCGGAGGCCGGTTTTGATACTCGGGGCATGCGAGTCGAAGTGCTCTGCTATCCCCGCATCTTCGGCTACACTTTCAATCCGCTCACGGTCTATTTCTGCTACGGGCCGGAGGGCGTGCTGAAGACCGTGCTTTATGAGGTCTGCAACACTTTTCACGAGCGCCACACCTATATCATTCCGACGGCGGGCGAAGAGGGACCGGTGCGGCATAGCTGCGCAAAGACTTTCTATGTTTCGCCCTTCATGCCGATGGACTGCGAATATCATTTCGATATACTGAAACCTGAAGACAGAACTGCGATCAGGATTACGGAAACCGGGCCTGACGGCAAGATGTTGTTCGCGTCCTTCGCCGGGGAGAGGCGGCCGATGACGGATCGCAGCCTGTTGCGCGCGTTTGTGAAATATCCGCTCATGACCATGAAGGTCACGGCTGCCATCCACATTGAAGCCGTCCGCCTCTGGATCAAGGGCCTGAAAATCTATCGGCACAGTCCTGCGGAGAAGGTTGTCGACAGCTCTCTCGTAGGCGCCGTCAAGCCGGGGGAATAGAGCATGCTGGACGTTACGAACTCTTCCGCATCCATGACTGGAAAATCCAGGCGTCTGACGCTCTGGGAGCGCGCCGTCTGCCGCATGGCGGACCGCATCCAGACGGGCAGTCTCACGCTGACCTTCCCGAAGGGAGGCTACTATCACGTGGACCGTCAGAATGGGGGAACGGCGGCAGAGCTTTTCCTGAAGAATCCCCGGCCGATCTGGCGGCTTGCGACATCGGGCGATCTCGGTTTCGCGCGCTCCTATATCGATGGTGACTGGGACAGTCCCGATATCGGTGCGCTGATGAAACTGGCGCTGGAAAACGAAAAGGCGCTTTCACCGGTCACCCGCACGTCTGCCGTCTGGGGCAAGCTCGCCTATCTGAAGCACCGTTTCCACGCAAACACCAGACGCGGCAGCCGCAAGAACATCGCCTATCACTACGATCTGGGCAATGAATTTTACAGCCTGTGGCTGGACGAGACGATGACCTATTCATCGGCCTTCTACCAGCATCCGGACGCCTCGTTGGCGGAAGCGCAGAATGCGAAATACGATCGCATCATCAAGGAACTGGAGATCGGCCCGAACGATCGGGTGCTCGAAATCGGATGCGGCTGGGGCGGGTTTGCGGAATATGCGGCCTCCACGACCGGCTGCCATGTGACCGGGATCACGCTCTCCGCCGAGCAGGCGAAATTCGCCACCGAACGTCTGGCAAAGGCAGGCCTTGCCGATCGCACCGAGATCCGCATCGAGGATTATCGCGACACGAAGGGGAGCTATGACCGCATCGTCTCGATCGAAATGTTCGAGGCCGTGGGCGAGGAGAACTGGCCGCGCTATTTCGAGACGGTCCGCGACCGACTGAAACAGGGCGGGCGCGCGATGATCCAGACGATTACCATCGAGGATCACCGCTTCGACGATTACCGGCGCAACGCCGATTACATCCAGACCTATATCTTCCCCGGCGGCATGTTGCCGTCCTTCTCGACCTTCCGGGACGCAGCCCATAACGCGGGGCTCGCCGTCAAGGACTGGGCGGCCTTCGGCACGCATTATGCGAAGACGCTGATGATCTGGGACAAGGATTTCTCGGCCAACTGGGAGCGGATTCGCGAGATGGGGTTCGACGAACGGTTCAAGCGCATGTGGCGCTATTATCTTCACTATTGCGCCGCCGGTTTCAGCGTTGGCAGCATCGACGTGATGCAAGTGAAGATCGCGAAGAACTGAGCGGCCGAAAGGCCGCTCAATAACTCCAGAGCCCCCGCGCGATCACCAGCCGCTGGACCTCGCTCGTGCCCTCATAGATCTGGCAGATGCGGACGTCGCGATAGATGCGTTCGACCGGATAGTCCGACAGATAGCCGTAACCGCCATGGATCTGGATGGCGTCGGAGCAGACCTTTTCAGCCATTTCCGAGGCGAAGAGCTTGGCCATGGAGGCTTCCGTGAGACAGGGCTTGCCGGCGTCCTTGAGGCTTGCCGCATGCAGCACCATGTGCCGGGCCGCCTCGATCTGGGTTGCCATGTCGGCGAGCTTGAAGGCGATGGCCTGCTGCTCGATGATCGGCTTGCCGAAGGCCTTGCGCTCATGCGCATAGACGCGGGCGGCCTCGAAGGCGGCGCGGGCCATGCCGACGGATTGCGAGGCGATGCCGATGCGGCCGCCTTCCAGATTGGCGAGCGCAATCTTGTAGCCTTCGCCTTCCTCGCCGAGACGGTTTTCGACCGGAACCCGCATGCCGTCAAAGGCGAGCGCGCAGGTGTCGGAGGAGTGCAGCCCCAGCTTCTTCTCAACCGTCACCACCTTGTAGCCTGGCGTGTCGGTCGGCACGATGAAGGCCGAAATCCCCTTCTTGCCGGCGCTTGGATCGGTGACGGCGAAGACGATGATCATGTTGCCGTTCTTGCCGGACGTGATGAACTGCTTCGCCCCGTCGATGATGTAATGGTCGCCTTCGCGCCGTGCCTTCGTGCGGATGGCGGAGGCGTCGGAGCCGGCCTGCGGTTCGGTGAGCGCGAAGCCGCCGATCCATTCGCCGCTTGCGAGCCTGGGCAGGAAGCGTTGCTTCTGCTCCTCCGTCCCGAAGCGCAGGATCGGCACGCAGCCGACGGAGGAATGCACCGACATGATGGTCGAGCAAGCGCCATCCGCTGCCGCAATCTCCTCAAGCGCGAGTGCATAGGCGACCGTGCCGAGATCGGAACCGCCATAGGCTTCCGGCACCAGCATGCCGAGGAAGCCAAGCGCGCCCATTTCGGTCAGCTCTTCGCGGGGGAAGCGCGAGGTCACGTCGCGCTCCGCAGCGCCCGGCGCCAGACGCTCGTGCGCGAAATCGCGCACGGCGTCGCGGATCTGTTCGACGGTTTCATCGAGGATCATCAGGACATCCTTTCGATGGCAACTGCGGTTGCTTCGCCGCCGCCGATGCAGATGGACGCAATGCCGCGTTTCAGGCCGTGGGTCTGAAGCGCTGCGAGCAGCGTCACCATGATGCGTGCGCCGGAGGCCCCGATCGGGTGGCCGAGCGCGCAGGCGCCGCCATGGATGTTGACCTTGTCATGCGGAAGGCCGAGTTCGCGCATGGAGGCCATGGCGACGACCGCGAAGGCCTCGTTGATCTCGAAGAGATCGACATCGGAAAGCGCCCAGCCGGTCTTGTCGGAGAGCTTGCGCATGGCGTGGATGGGTGCGGTCGGGAAGAGGTTCGGTTCATGCGCGTGGCTGGCATGGCCAACGATGGTGGCCAGCGGCGTGAGGCCACGCTTTTCCGCTTCCGAGCGGCGCATCAGGACGAGGGCCGCCGCGCCATCCGAGATCGAGGATGAGTTGGCGGCCGTCACGGTGCCGTCCTTGCGGAAGGCGGGCTTGAGCGTCGGGATCTTGTCGATCTGCGCCTTGCCCGGCTGCTCGTCGATTGAGACCTCAACGTCGCCCTTGCGGCCCTTGACGGTCACGGCTGCGATCTCGCCGGCAAAGTGGCCGTTTGCGATCGCCTTCTGCGCGCGCTCCAGCGAGGCAATCGCATAGGCGTCCTGTTCGCCGCGGGTAAACTGGAAGGCCTCGGCGCAATCCTCGGCGAAGGTGCCCATCAGCCGGCCCTTGTCATAGGCGTCTTCCAGGCCGTCCATGAACATATGGTCGATGATCTGGCCATGGCCCATGCGATAGCCGCCGCGCGCCTTGGGCAGGAGATAAGGCGCGTTGGTCATGCTTTCCATGCCGCCGGCGACCACGATGGTCGAGGCGCCCGCGAGGATCGTGTCGTGCGCCATCATCGCCGCTTTCATGCCGGAGCCGCACATCTTGTTGACGGTCGTGGCACAAGTTGAAAGCGGCAGGCCCGCGCCGAGTGCGGCCTGCCGGGCCGGTGCCTGACCCTGGCCAGCCGGCAATACGCAGCCGAAGATCACCTCTTCGATCTGGTCGGCGGTCAGGCCCGCGCGTGACACGGCGTTAGAAATCGCCACCGCGCCGAGTTCGCTGGCGGTCGCGCCGGAGAGATCGCCCTGAAAGCCGCCCATGGGCGTGCGGGCCATGCCGGCGATGACGATGGGATCGGACTGCGTCATGGTTTGCTCCTTGTCTGCCTTCAGCGCGGCGCCATGCGGATGGCGCCATCGAGGCGGATGACTTCGCCGTTCAGCATCTGGTTTTCGATGATGTGGCGCACCAGCGATGCGAATTCATCCGGCCGGCCGAGGCGCGAGGGGAAGGGCACGGAGGCGCCGAGCGAATCCTGTACTTCCTGCGGCATGGCATAGAGCATCGGCGTGCCGAAAATGCCGGGCGCAATCGCGAGAACGCGGATGCCGGTGCGGGCGAGTTCACGCGCTGCCGGCAGCGTCATGGCAGCCACGCCACCCTTGGAGGCGGAATAGGCGGCCTGGCCGATCTGGCCGTCGAAGGCGGCGACGGAGGCGGTGTTGATGATCACGCCACGCTCGCCGCTTTCTCCCGGTTCATTGCCGGCCATCGCTTCGGCGGCCAGGCGCAACATGTTGAACGTTCCGATGAGGTTGATCGAGACGGTGCGCGCAAAGCTTTCAAGCTTATGCGGGCCATCGCGACCGACGATGCGTTCACCCGGTGCGACGCCGGCGCAGTTGACCAGACCGTCGATATGACCATAAGCCGCCTTGGCTGTCGCGACAGCGGCCTTCCCGTCTTCTTCACTCGTGACATCAGTGCGCAAAAAGTGCGCAGCATCGCCAAGTTCGGCTGCCAGGGCCTTCAGCGCATCGGCATTGACGTCGAGCAGCATGACCTTGCCGCCAGCCTCCACGATCATTTTCGCGACGCCAGCGCCAAGCCCTGAAGCCGCACCCGTGACGAGAAATACCCGGTCCTTGATTTGCATGTGATTTCTTTCCCTTATGCTCGGGGTTTAATTCTTTGCCTGTTTTTCGACTTCCGCCTTGCGCAGGATGAAGCGCTGGATCTTGCCGCTTGGTGTCTTCGGCAGCTCCTTCACGAATTCCAAAAGGCGGGGATAGGCATGCGCCGAGAGCTGCTTGCGCACATGCTGCTGCAACTCTCCGGCCAACTCCGGCGTGCCTTCATGGCCGGCTGACAGAATGACGAAAGCCTTGACGATTTCGGTCCGTTCCGGGTCGGGAACGCCGACCACGGCAGCTTCGACCACTGCGGGATGCTCGATCAGCGCGCTTTCCACGTCGAACGGCCCGATGCGGTATCCGGAAGACGTGATCACATCGTCCGAGCGGCCGATGAAGCTGATCGACCCGTCCGGCTCGAATTCCACGCTGTCGCCGGTGCTGTAATAGCCATTGGCAATCGAGGGCGTGTCCTTCTTGTAGTAGCCCGTGAACCACATGAGCGGCGAGTGCTTGATGTCGACGGCCAGCATGCCGGGCTGGTTCGGCCCCAGCTCCTTGCCTGCCTCGTCCAGCACGACGACGCGGTAGCCGGGCATGGCAAAGCCGGCCGAACCGTGGCGCACCGGATGTTCCAACCCGTGATGGTTGTTCACCACCATGCCGGTTTCCGTCTGGCCGTAGTGATCGTGGATGGGGGCGGCGAGATGGGCTTCGAACCAGCGGATGATTTCCGGGTTCAGCGGCTCGCCGGCGCTACTGACGACGCGCAGCTTGCCCTTCAGCGGCTTTGCGGCGTCCTCGCCGGCGGCAATCAGCATGCGATAGGCGGTCGGCGAACCGGCGAGGCTGGTAACGCCAAGGCGTTCGATGATCTGATAGGTGCTCTCGGCGGTAAAGCCGCCTTCATAGAAGGTGGTCGCCTGGCCGAGCAGCAAAGGACCGGTCACGGCATAATAGAGCCCATAGGCCCAGCCGGGATCGGCGATGTTCCAGAAGACGTCGGTGTCCTGAAGATCGATGGCATCGCTCATATAGGCGGCAAAGGAGAGCAGCGCGCGGATCGGCACCGGCACACCTTTCGGCAGGCCCGTCGTGCCTGAGGTCGACATCATCATCATGAGGTCGTCGCCATGGCGCATGACCGGCTCGAACTGATCCGAGCCTTCGGCGAGCGCCTTGCGGAAATCGATGTCGCCGGCGGGCAGGTCTTCGCCGGCGGAGACCAGCGTCGCGATCTTCGGACCATTGGCGATATCGGCCAGTTTGGAGCGGTTTGCGCTGTTGGTGGCGACCAGTTTTGTCGATCCGGTCTGGAAACGATGCTCGATGGCCTTGGGACCGAAAGCGGTGAAGAGTGGCTGATAGACCGCGCCAACGCGCCAGGCCCCAAGAATGAATCCGATGAGTTCGGGCATGCGCGGCATAAGGCCCGCGACGACGTCGCCCGGGCCCACCCCCTCGGATTTCAACATGTTGGCGACGCGGGCAGACATGGCGCGCAGGTCTTCGAAGGTGAAGGTCTCGAGCCGGCCGTCGGTGCCGATCCAGCGAAGCGCCAGCCGGTTTTCGCCGCAATGGCGGTCGCAGCATTCGACACAGACATTGACCTTGCCCATGAGGTCGCCCTCAAGCCGCGCGATCGCGTCCTCGATCCGGAATCTGGCAACGGCGTCATCATAGCGCGGCCGTGTCGCTCGAACGGTTGTCTCTGTCATCATGGGCTCCTCACATGCGCTCTCCGCCAACGGCGTCTCCTCGAGAGCGTTCCATGATCATAGCCACGCCGGACTTGCAAACAATGACAATGAAAAGCAGAATTGCTGATCGGAAATGTCAATTCTGGATAATGCATGAAGAGCCGGATGATCTCGCCGGGCTTTGTCGAAGACGCGCTGGAGAGCCTGCGCCGAAAAGACATCGACCCGGGCCCCGTCCTGAAAAGCGTCGGTATAGAGGCCGATCAGCCGGGGCCGGTGACAAATGAACAATATGGCGCGTTGTGGCTCGCAATCGCGGCGCTGTCGGGCGATGAATTCTTCGGACAGGCGGCGCATCCGATGCGGCCCGGCGCGTTTCGGCTACTGTGCTACACGGTGATTCACGCAGGCACGCTGGAGCGGGCGTTGCGCCGCGCGCTCACGTTCCTGAACATCGTTCTGGACGATCCCAGCGGGGAACTGCGACAGTCGGGCGGGCTCGCCGAAATCGTACTGAGGGATCAGGCCGTCCCGCGCTCCGCCTTTGCCTACCGGACCTATTGGCTCATTCTGCTCGGCATTGCCTGCTGGCTGATCGGCCGGCGGATTCCCTTGAGCCGGGTGGATTTTTCCTGTCAGGCGCCGGACAACCGGCAGGAATATCACCAGTTTTTCGGCGCGCCGGTGCATTTCGGCGAGCCGCAGAGCCGCATTGCTTTCCGGGCAGACTATCTCAAGCTGCCCATCATCCGGGATGAAAAGGCGCTGAAGACGTTTCTTCGTGCGGCGCCGGCCAATATTCTTCTCCGTTACCGCCATGACCAGGGCTTCACGGCCGGCGTTCGGCATCGATTGCTGGCGATCAGTCCTGACAGCTGGCCGGATTTCGACACCGTGGCGGTGCATATGAAGCTCTCGCCGGCCACGTTGCGTCGACGTTTGAAGGCGGAGGGGCAGAGCTTCGTCGCGATCCGCGATGAAATCCGCTATGCGGCGGCGCAACGATTGCTGCGCGAAGGCAGGCAGAGCGTGGCGCAGATTGGAGCGGCGCTCGGCTATACGGAGCCCAGCGCGTTTCATCGCGCCTTTCAGAAATGGTCGGGCATGACGCCGCTCGCCTTCAGGAAAGGCGAGGGCGGGCTTCGTCCCTGACAGGGCACCGTCTCGTTATCCGTGCGCGATCATCACATGGCGCACGACAGTGTAGTCCTCCAGCGCGTAGATCGACATGTCCTTGCCGTAGCCGGACTGTTTCAGGCCGCCATGGGGCATTTCGTTGCAGAGCATGAAATGCGTGTTGACCCAGGTGCAGCCGTAGCGAAGGCCGGCCGTGGCGGCCATGGCCTTCGAGATGTCCTTGGTCCAGACGGAGGAGGCGAGGCCGTAGTCGGAATCATTCGCCCAGCCAATGACGTCGTCATCATCGCCGAATGGCGTGACGGAGACGACGGGGCCGAAGACCTCGCGACGGACAATCTCATCATTTTGCAATGCGCCGGCCACCACGGTCGGCTGATAGTAGAAGCCCGAGCCGTCCGGGATCGCGCCGCCGGCGGCGATCTCCACATGCCCGGTTTCCGCCGCACGTTGGACGAAACTCGCCACGCGGTCGCGCTGGCGGCGCGAGATCAGCGGGCCGATTTCGTTTTCGCTGTCGTCTGCCAGATTGTAGCGGATGGAGGAGACGGCGCTGCTGAGGTCCGCAACGAAGCGGTCATAGACCGACTTGTGCGCATAGATGCGGCAGGCGGCGGTGCAGTCCTGGCCGGCATTGTAGAAGCCGAAGGCGCGGATGCCGGACACGGCAGCGTCGATATCGGCATCGCCGAATACGATGACAGGAGCTTTGCCGCCGAGTTCCAGATGCGTGCGCTTCACCGACTTGGAGGCGGCCTGCAGCACCTTCTTGCCGGTGGCAATATCGCCGGTGATCGACACCATGTCGATGCCGGGATGGTTGATCAGCGTATTGCCGACGCTTTCGCCGCGGCCGAGGATGACGTTGACGACGCCTTCGGGCAAGATGCTCGCGAGCAGCTTTGCCATTTTCAGCGCCGTGAGTGGCGTCTGTTCCGACGGCTTGAAGACGACCGTGTTGCCGCCGGCAATCGCAGGTGCGAGCTTCCAGGCCATCATCATCAGCGGATAGTTCCACGGCGCAATCGAACCGATGACGCCGACCGCGTCGCGGCGGATCATCGAGGTGAAGCCGGGCAGATATTCGCCGGCAATCGTGCCGTGCTGGTTGCGGATCGCGCCGGCGAAGAAGCGGTAGCAATCGACAATGGCTGGAATTTCATCATTGCGGACGGCATTGATCGGCTTGCCGCAATTCAGCGCCTCCAGGGCGGCAAAGGCGTCCGCATCCGCCTCGATCGCGTCGGCGATCTTGAGGAGATAGGCCGAGCGCTCGGCGGGCGTCGTGCGCGACCAGGTGGTGAAGGCCCCCCGCGCGGCGGCCACGGCCGCCTCGATCTGCGCTGGCGAGGCTTCGGGCAGGTTCAGGATGGTCTCGGCGTTGCGCGGGTTGAGGATCGTTTCCTCCTGCTCCTCACCCTTGAGGAAGGCCGAGCCGATGAGCATTTGCGTTTCCATGATCGTTCCCTTTCCGTCTGTCATTTGCCGCTGCCGGCGGTTTCTGCGCCGTCGCGGGTGAGATAATAGGCCCCGAGAATGGGGATAAGCGTGACCAGCACGACCGCCATGGCGACCACATTGGTCACCGGCCGCTCATGCGGGCGGATGAGTTCTTCCAGCATCCAGATCGGCAGCGTCTGCTGCTGGCCGGCCGTAAACGTCGTCACGATCACCTCGTCGAAGGAGAGCGCGAAGGCGAGCATGCCGCCGGCCATGAGGGCCGTGCCGATATTCGGCAGGATGACATGCCGGAAGGTCTGGAAGCCGTTGGCGCCGAGATCGAAGGACGCCTCGACCAGCGAGGGCGACATGCGGCGGAAGCGGGCAACGGCATTGTTGTACACCACGACGATGCAGAAGGTCGCGTGGCCGAGCACGATCGTCCAGAAGGAGAAGGGGATGTTCATCATCCCGAAGGCGGAGCGCAGCGCAATACCGGTGACGATGCCGGGTAGCGCGATCGGCAGGATGACGAGCAGCGTGATAGCCTCCTGTCCGAAGAAGCGGGCGCGGGAGAGCGCTGCTGCACAGAGCGTGCCGAGGACGAGGGCAAGCGCCGTTGCAATTGCGGCGACCTGCAGCGAGAGCGTCAGCGCCTGCCAGACATCCGGCCGCGCCCAGGTGACGGCCAGCCAGCGCGTGGTGAAGCCCGGCGGCGGCCACTGGAAGCTCTTGTCCTCCGTCGTGAACGCATAGGCGAAGATCAGCAGCAGCGGCAGATGCAGGAAGAGCAGGCCGCCGGTCGCTGCCAGCGTCAGGGGGAAGGGCGCGCGATTGTGCTTGTCAGAGCGCATCGAAGGCTCCCTGTTTCTTGGCGCCCCAGAGATAGAAGGCCATGATGATGACGGGGACGACGGAGAAGGCAGCGGCGAGCGGAATATTGCCGGCGGTGCCCTGCTGCGTGTAGACCGCCTGTCCGATGAAAAGGCGCGACGTGCCGATGATGCCGGGAATGATATAGTCGCCCAGCGTCAGCGAGAAGGTGAAGATGGAGCCTGCGGCGACGCCCGGCATGGCGAGTGGCAGCAGGACATGACGGAAGGTTTTCCCCGGTCCGCCGCCGAGATCGTAGGAAGCCTCGATCAGGTTCGATGGTACTCGCTCGAGCGCGGCCTGGATCGGCAGGATCATGTAGGGCAGCCAGATATAGAGGAAGACGAGGAAAGTGCCGGTTGCGCTCACCGAGAGCGAGTTGCCGCCGACGACAGGCAGCGAAAGCCAGGCATCGAGCAGCCAGCTCAAGTGCACCTTGTCCGCAGCCCAGCTGATGATCCCTTCCTTGGAGAGGATCATCTTCCAGGCATAGATCTTGACCAGATAGCTCGACCACAGCGGCAGCATGACGCCAAGATAGAAGAAGGCCTTCCAGCGACCCTTGGCATAGCGCGCTGCATAATAGGCGATCGGAAAGGCGAGGATGGCGGAGGCGATCGTCACCAGCGCTGCCATGGTAACGGTGCGCACGATGATGTCGAAATTGGCGGGGCTGAGGAGTTCGGCATAGGTCGAGAGCGTCAGCTCGTAGGTGACCTGCGCGGTGAAGTCGTCGAAGGAGAAGAAGCTCTGCGCGAGAAGCGCTGCCAGCGAGCCGACATAGACGACGCCGAGCCACAGGAGTGGCGGTGCAAGCAGGAGCGCAAGAAGCAGTTTCGGCGAGCGCCAGAGGGCGCCAGAGATGCGCGAGGCAAGGCTGTCAGCTTTGGGGCCCACCGGTGAGACGCTGACTGTCATACGGCATCCTCCAGTGGGTTCAGCGCCTCGGGTGCGAAGTGGAGCGTGATGGTCTCGCCTTCCGCCGGAATGGGCGCTCCGGCGGGGAGGTTCGCGTGGATCGTGCTTTCGCCCACCTTCAGGCCAATGCGGCGGACGGCTCCCATGAAGCTGGAGGCCTCGACGCGGCCGGCCAGCGACAGTCGACCGTTGCCCGGCTCCAGCGTGAAGGCTTCGGGGCGCAGGCTGGTCCAGCGTTTCGTGCCGGCCAAGCTTTCGCTTAGAAGCGGCGGCAGGATGTTGGAAGAGCCGACGAAATCGGCAACGAAGCGGGTCTTCGGGCGATTGTAGATGTCTTCCGGCGCGCCGGATTGGACGATGCGGCCCTGGTTGAAAACCGCGACGCGGTCGGCCATGGAGAGCGCTTCGCCCTGGTCGTGGGTGACGAGAACGAAGGTGATGCCGAGGCGCTTCTGCAGGCCCTTCAACTCCTCCTGCATCGCCTCGCGCAGCTTGAGGTCGAGCGCGCCCAGCGGCTCGTCGAGCAGCAGCACGCTCGGCTTATTGACGAGCGCGCGGGCGAGCGCCACGCGCTGCCGCTGGCCGCCTGACAGCTGACCGGTTTTGCGCCCGCCGTAGCCACCGAGCTTCACGAGGTCCAGTGCCTCCTCAGCCGCCTTGTGGCGCGTTGCCTTGTCGAAGCCGCGCACCATGAGGCCATAGGCGACATTGTCGAGGATCGTCATGTGCGGGAAGAGAGCGTAGTCCTGGAAGACCGTGTTGACGTTGCGCTTCCATGGCGGAACGCCGTTGGCGCTTTGGCCCAGAATGGAAATCTCGCCGCCATCCGGCTGCTCGAAGCCGGCAACCAGCCGCAGGCACGTCGTCTTTCCGGAGCCGGACGGCCCCAGCATGGCGAAGAACTCGCCCTCGGCGATCGTGAGATCGACACTGTCCACTGCCTTTACCGCGCCGAAGTGGCGCGACACGGAGCGGAAGGTTACGGCAGCAGGCATGGGTGGGTCTCCGGTATGCGCCAGCCTCAAGGCATAGCGGCATCATGCGGCCGGACGGGCGGCCGTTTCAACTCTTTCGGGGGAGATTTGGGGCAGGCGAAAACCTGCCCCTCAATGTGGTGGCTTACTTCCCGCCCATCACGGCGATGTAGTCGCTGACCCACTTCGAATAGGGAACGCAGGTGCCCTGTTCGCACTTGGCGGTCGGGGTTTTCCAGAAGGAGATCTTCTCGAAATTGTCGAAGCCGTTGGTGGCGCAGCCGCTGTCGCCGAGCAGCGCATTGCCCTTGCAGGCGGCGGGAACGGCCGGGACCGAGCCGAACCAGGCGGCGACATCGCCCTGCACCTTGGCGTCGAGCGAGTGGTTGAGCCACATATAGGCGCAGTTCGGATGCTTGGCATCGACATGCATCATGGTCGTGTCGGCCCAGCCGGTCGCGCCTTCCTTCGGGATGGTCGAGGCGATCGGCTGCTTGTCGGCCTGCAGAAGGTTTACCTGATAGGGCCATGAGCCGGAGGCGACGACGCCTTCATTCTTGAAGTCGTCAGTTTGCACCGTCGCGTCGTGCCAGTAGCGGCCGACGAGCGCACGCTGGCCCTTCAGGAGATCGATGGCCGCGGCATATTGCTTTTCATTGAGCTGATAGGGGTCCTTGATGCCGAGCTCGGGCTTCGCCGTCTTCAGGTAAAGGGCCGCGTCGGCGATGTAGATCGGGCCGTCATAGGCCTGCACGCGGCCCTTGTTGGACTTACCGTCGGGCAGCGTCATTTCCTTGAAGACGACATCCCAGCTTTCGGGCGCCTTGTCGCCGAAAGCCTTCGTATTATACATCAGCACGTTCGGACCCCATTGATAGGGCGTGCCGTAATGCTTGCCGTCGACCGTGTGCCACGGTGCATCCTGCAGGCGCTTGTCGACATTCGCCCAATTCTTGATCAGGCTTGTGTTGATCGGCTGCACTTTCTTGCCGGCGATAAGGCGGAGCGACGCATCGCCCGAGGCGGTGACGAGGTCGAAGCCGCCCTGGTTCATCAGCGTCACCATTTCATCCGATGTGGCGGCTGTCTTCACGTTGACCTTGCAGCCAGTTTCCTTTTCGAAACCGGTGACCCAGTCATAATTCTTGTCGCTTTCGCCGCGTTCAATATAGCCGGCCCAGGCGACGATGTTCACTTCGCCTTCGCCCTTGCCGATTTCCTTCATCTCCGCCGAAAAGGCGGGCAGGGTGGAGCCGAGAACGAGGATAAGCGCAGTCGTGATGTTCAGAATGGACTTCATGATGTTCCCCTTTGCGGTGAGTGCCCGGATTTTTCCGTTATGCTGTGAGGGGATGATATGCGGGTTGGTCGCCTTCGCAATTTCTTTTATCAGAAAGCCGCTTTCGGAATTTCCGATAGGTCGAGTGTTATCTCAAACGGGGCGTACGCTGCGCCTGAGCCAAGGCTATGAAATTCTTGAGAGGCGGGGATAGGCTCAGACCCCGTCGCCAGACGAGTCCCACATGGATGGCGGGTAGCGAGGCAGAAACATCGCGCGCTTCGATCCTGTCGCCTTCGAGCGACCACGGGCGGTAGATCATGTCAGGCAGGATGGCGACGCCCGCGCCGGTTGCCACCAGCGAGCGCACGGCCTCCACCGAGCGGGTGCGGAAGGCCACGCGGGGCCGCGCACCGAAGACGCCGAGCAGCTTGCGCGTCGCCTCTTCAATTTCGTCGGTCGTCAACATGATCAGCGGCTGCTCGGCGATGTCTTCCACCGTGATGGATTCCCGCGAGGCGAGGTCGTGACCTGCCGGAAGCCACAGGCTGAAGGGCGACATTTCCAGCGTCTCGACCTGAAGTGCCTGCCGGTCGCGCAGATTGTTGAGGAGGATAACGGCGACGTCGATCTCTCCGCCGATCAGCAGGTGTTCGAGATAGTTGCCATCATCTTCGATCGTGCTCACCTCGACGCCCGGAAAGGCGCGCCGATAGCGGGCGAGGAGGTCGGAGAGCACGTAGCCGGCGACGAGCGAAGTCACGCCGAGTTGAAGTGAACCTTTGAGCATTTCCGGGTCGGTGTCGAAAACCTGTCTTGCTTCCGACACGCTGGCCAGGATCTTCGTCGCGTGGCGCAGGAACTGGTGCCCCTGCTGCGTGATGGCAAGCCCGCGCGGGTGGCGGTCGAACAGGAGGACGCCGAGATCCTGTTCCAGTTCCTTCACCGCCTCGGTGATCGAGGATTGCGAGATCGACATGACATGCGCGGCGCCCGAAACCGTGCCTTGCTCCGCCACTGCAACGAAATACTGCAACTGTCTCAAGGTGAAGGCCAAATGCGATCTCCGGCGCGCTTCCGTCTGCGGTCATAGCGCGTTGGCCAGCCGTGTGACAAGCGATCGCTTGCGGCAATGTTTTGTTGCCCATGCCGTGCCATAATCGCCCGATAACGGATCAGGATCGATTCGCGGAGGTTCCTCGTGCGCATTTCAGGCTCTCTTTCCCGCTCGCTGCTTCTGACCCTCGGTCTTGCGGCATCTCCGGCCTTGTCCGCCGAAACGCCCGCATGGCTGATGGCCCATGTGGGCGTGGGTGACGGACAGATTGCAGCGCCGGTGCTCGCCAAGGCGCGGGCGCTCTATTTCGAGAAGGTGCGGGAAGGCAAGGTTCACAACGACTGCTATTTCGCCATGGATGCGACGCGGCCCAATACGTCGGCGGGGCGCTTCTATATCATCTGCGAAAGCCAGCAGGTGTTCCGGGTGATGGCGTCCGGCCATGGCAGCGGGCGCAATCTGCCGGGAGTAGCCAACTTCCAGAATGGTCGCGAATGCGTGAAGAATTTCGGCAACGCGGCCGATTCCGACCTGACCATGGGCGGGTCGTATCTCACGAGCGAGGAGAAGACGTCGTTCAAGGGCTACTACCGCGCCTCTTCCAGCCGCATCGAGATGCTGACGCGGACCTTCGTGCAATTCGATGGTGAGGGCGAAACCGCGAATGCCCGCAAGCGCGCCATCGGCGGCCATGCCGCGGTGACGATCAAGGGTGTGTGCATGCGCAAGGCGCCTGGCGACAGCCACGCCAACAAGGACGGTTACGTGCCTTTCGGCAAGCTGGTCGATTACGCCGGTGGACGCAGCAATGGCTGCACGAGTTGGAACCAGCCGGATGCCGCGACGATCATGAACATGGTCAAGGATTCGCCGACCACGGTTTACATCTATCCCGACGCGGCGGTGGTCAAGGCTGTCGAACAGGCCGAAAAGAGGGGCATGAGCCCGGCACAGGCCGGCTTGTACTGGAACTCCTCCTGCATCAAGGAAATCGGCAGCCCGCATTACTGGTCGAAGGATGTGCTGGAGCCACTCATTGTGCAATATCGCCACGACCATCCCGGTCCGCCGCCGAAGCCGACGCCGCTTTGCACCGGCGCTGACGCGATACCCTTGCAGAGCAAGACGGCGCAGCGCTGAGGCTCGCCGGCGGCTTCATTTCAATTGCAGATCTGGCGAAGCTTTTCCGGCTTCAGGATTTCGACGGAGCGCAGGCTGTGCAGCTTGAGAATTCCGGCGGCCTTCAGTTTGGAAATGCTGCGCGAGACGGTCTCGATCGTCATGCCGAGGTAGTCGCCGATGTCGAGGCGCGTCATCGGTAGGTCGATGCGATCCGGATCGCCCTGGCGTTCGGCGAGGTCGAGCAGAAAGGCGCCGAGCTTCTCCGTGGCGCATTGGCGACCCACAACGAGAAGATGCTGCTGGGCGCGGATCATGCCGCGGAGCGCCAGCGCCAGCATTTCCGGATTGATGTTGCTGTTGGCGTGGGTGACGACCTTGCGCAGGCCCGTTTCGACGATGGCTTCGGCGAAGAAGCTGTGCACGCCTTCCGCCTCGAAGCCGAAGGTCTCGCCGGCAAAGTGGAAGGCGACGACCTGGCGACGGCCATCGGACAGAAGGCGATAGAGGCGGACTGCGCCGTAGCGGACTTCATAGAGCGTGCCAGCGCGTTCGCCCTGGCCGTAGATTTCTTCGTCCGCCGAATAGGTGGTCAGCGCGCCGGGGCCGTTCAGAATGTTCGCGGCATGGATATGCGAAGCAGGAATGGGCTGAAAGGCCTGAGTGTGTGCGAGAGCCTGCATTTGAACCACCTCTGTCTTGCTGTTCGTCGTTTGACTGTGAGGTGACTATGCTGGATCGCATGGAGTTGCGAAATTCGGTTGTACCACTACGTAGTCATACGTAGGCTGGGCCCGCTGCGGGGCTGGCCGGGACAAATCTGGCCACGGCGGCGAGCACGTCGGCGCCGCTGAGGGGCTTTGTCAGCACCGTCATCGCATCCTGTCGGGCGACGGCGCCGTGCTCTCTCAGCACGAGGGTGCGCCCGGCAAATTCGGCGAGATCGTTCGGTGCTGCCGCCGCTTTCAATACGCCATCGTCGGCGATGATGCAGAGTGCTTCCGGTAGCGCCGTCCGGGCCGAGGCTACAGACGCGAAGCTCGACACACGATAGCCGTCAGCCTCCAGCGCGAATGCAAGAGACCTGTTCAGTGCCTGATCTGGCACGATGACGACAATGGAGCGCGACTTGGGCATGGGCTAACACAATGATTTTGCCGAAATTCCGGCGTCAATGGGCCATTGTGCGAAAACCCGTGTCGGGACGCTTTGTCTTAAGTCAAAAATTACGCAGCATGGAAACCGGCAGCGAGCGCCATGCGCACGAGTTCCGGCAGGCTCTTGGCCGACATCTTGGCCATCACGTTGGCACGGTGGACTTCAACCGTGCGCGGGCTGATGTCGAGATCATAGGCGATCGCCTTGTTGGGCAGGCCTGCGACGACGGCGGCGAGAACCTGCCGCTCGCGTTCGCTCAGGTTTTCGATCCGCGCCTTGACCGAGTTGACGTCCTCGCCTTCGGCGGCGGGTGTCAGGCCTTCGGCCGCGCGATGGATCGCCTCGATGATCAACGTGTCGTCGAAGGGCTTTTCGATGAAATCGACCGCGCCCGCGCGCATCGCCTCGACCGCCATCGGCACGTCGCCATGGCCGGTAATCACCACCGGCCGGATGGCGCCGTTGACGCTGGCCAGCTTGCGGATCAGTTCCACGCCGCTCATGTCGGGCATGCGCAGGTCGGTGATGAGAACGGCATCGCGGGCGCCTGGGGCAAAGTCCAGGAATTCCGTGGCCGACTGATGCATGCGCACCGCAAAGCCGTTCATCGTCAGCATGAAGGCCAGCGACTTCCTGACTGCCTCCTCGTCATCGACGATGTGCACCGTGAAGTCAGTCTTCGACATCGGTGGTTTCCTTGTATTCCGGCAATGCAAATTCGAATGTTGCGCCACCCGCCGCGTTGGAATGAACCTCCATCCGCCCGCCATGGGCCTCGACGATGCGCTTCGAGATCGAGAGTCCGATTCCCATGCCGCCGGGCTTTGTCGTGGTGAAAGGCTTGAAAAGCTGGGCGGAAATTTCCTCGGCGATCCCGGGCCCCGTATCGGCGACCGTGATGCTGATCTCTCCTGGGGCCGAACGCGTGGTGCGGATGATGAGTTCCTTTGTAGGCGAATCCTTCATCGCTTCGATCGCGTTGCGCATCAGGTTGATCAGCACCTGCTGGATCTGCACGTGATCCACCATCACCAGTTCGGCGTCGGGAGCAAAATCGAAGACGGCGCGTACGCCCTTTTCGCGTGAGCCGACCAGGGCCAACGCGCCGGCCTCCTCGATCAGCTTGCGGACATTGTAGGCGTTCTTCTCGGTTTCGCCCTTGGTCACGAATTCGCGCAGATGCCGGATGATCTGGCCCGCACGCAGAGCCTGCCGGCCGGCCTCGTCGAGCGCATCGCGCATGCGACTGGCAAGTTCGTCATCCATGTCGCGCAGGAGCCGCGAACAGCCATGGACATAGTTGGAGATGGCCGAAAGCGGCTGATTGAGCTCATGCGCCAGCGTCGAGGCCATTTCGCCCATTTCGTTGAGACGGGCAAGGCGGGCGAGTTCAGCCTGGATCGCCTGAAGCCGCGCCTCCGATTCCTCGCGTTCCGTCAGGTCGCGGATGAAGCCGGTGAAATAGCGCTTGCCCTCGGTATGAGTCTCTCCAACGGCGAGTTTCATCGGAAAGGTCGAACCGTCCTTGCGCTTGCCGACAACGACGCGGTCTATGCCGATGATCCGGCGTTCGCCCGTATTGCGGTAGCGGGCGATGTAACCATCATGTTCAGCCCGGTAAGGCTCCGGCATGAGAATGCGCAGGTTCTGGCCGATCGCCTCCTGTTCGCTATAGCCGAACTGGCGTACGGCGGCCGCATTGAAGGAGACGATGATGCCCTCCGGGTTGGCGACGACCGCCGCATCGGGCGCGGTATCCAGGACGGACTTGAGATGTGCGGCCTGCGCCGTCATCTCGGCCAGGGATCGCCGTCCGGCGCTGCGGGTTCGCTTCAGCACTTCGGCCAGCAGGGCGATCGCGGCGACCAGCAGGGCAAAGGCGAGCGCCGGTCCCAGGGAAATCGTGATGTCCGCGCGTTCGTCGAACAGAACGAGGGCCGCAAGAGATAGCAGGCCGGCAATCAGCACCGGCCCGAAGCCGCCGATGGCGGCTGACGCGACGACGGGCATGGCCAGGATCATGGCTGCCAGAGCATCGCTCATGCGGGTCTTGAAGACGAGACAGATGCCGATGGTGCAGGCAGCCGCGACAATCGCGGCGGCATAGGCACGCCGGCGTCTCGACATGATTGTCCGCGTCGAGCTTTTTTCTCCGACGGCGCTGTCGCTGAACCTGGAGTGCATCATCCCCACCGATATGCAACTGGCAACCTGAGACACCCACCGGAAGTTGATGTTCGTCAGGTGAGGTGTTTTAGCACTCGATTTTGAATGCTGTCCACGCGTCTCGAGCGAATTGGCGAATTTTGCTTTGGATAGACAGAGTTAAGCCTGCCGGCAGCCGCCCGATCAGAGCAATTCCAGCGAGAGTGGAAACCGGTTTCGCGTCCGGAATTGCTCAAAAACTAAGAGATTGATCGTTTCAACGTTTCCATGAAACACTGAAACGATCCAGGGCCGTCCGACGTGAGGCGGTGTTCGATGGGCATCCAGGCCGCTGAGGCACCTGGCGAGGGGATTTAGACCGAACTTTCCGCAAACCGATAGCCGACACCCGGCTCGGTACGGATGATGACGGGCTCCGTGGGGTTCCGCTCTATCTTCTGGCGCAATTGGCCGATGAAGACGCGCAGATAATGCAGGTCTTCGCCATGCGCGGGGCCCCAGACCGAGGTCAGCAGCATCTTGTGTGTCACCACGCGCCCCGCATGGCGCGAGAGCAGGACCAGAAGATCATATTCCTTCGGCGTCAGCTTGATCGGCGCGCCATCGCGCGAGACGATCCGCCGCTGCGTGTCGATGTCGAGGCCGTCGATCGTGAAATGCGTGGCAACGGCGCTTTCCTTGTTCTTGCGGCGCAGCGCGGTGCGGATGCGGGCGGTGAGTTCGCCGATGCCGAAGGGCTTTTCAACATAGTCGTCGGCACCCAGGTCGAGCGAGGCGATCTTCTCGCTCTCGCGGTCGCGGGCGGACAGGATGATGATCGGGATATCCGACCAGCCGCGCAATTGCGCCACGACCTCCTTGCCGTCCATGTCAGGCAGGCCGAGGTCAAGGATGACCACATCGGGTGCAGCGGTGGCGACCGCTTTCAGCGCTTCCGCGCCTGTCGCGGCTTCCACCACATCGTAGCCGGCGGCGTTCAGCGCAGGTTTCAGGAAGCGCTGGATCTGCGGTTCGTCATCGACCACGAGAATACGGTCCAGGCTCATGCGTCGCTCCTGCCGGGGGCTTTGACCGGAAATCTCATGGTGATGCGGGTTCCCCGTTTCTTCAAGGCCGGGCTTTCCGCCCTGATCGTGCCGCCCATCGCTTCGATGAAACCGCGTGCGATGGAAAGGCCGAGCCCGGTTCCAGGCGCGCGACCGTCCGACTTGCCGCGTCGATAGAACTTTTCGAAGACGCGTTCCAACTCTTCCGGCGGAATGCCCCTGCCGAGATCGGTGACGGAGATGATCACGGCTTCGCCATCGCGGCGGGCATAGACGTTGATCGGTTCAGTGCCGCCATATTTGACGGCATTGTCGAGGAGATTGAACAGGACCTGGCCCAAGAGAACACTATCGGCTTCGATCAGCGGCAGGTCGCTCGCAAGTCCGGTCTCGATGCTGCGGCCGGGGAAATATTTGCGGGCCCGCTCAACGGCCGTTCTGACGACATCGGCGACATCGACCCAGTCGCGGGTGAATTTCAGCGCGCCGGATTCGATGCGGCTCATGTCGAGCAGGTTCGCCACGAAGCGGGAGAGGCGATCACTTTCCTGCTCGATCGATTGCAGGAGGTCGCCGCGGCTTTCCGGCTGCATCCTGTCGCCAAATTCACGCAGGCTGCTGACAGCACCGGTAATGGTAGCCAGCGGCGTTTTCAGGTCGTGGGAGATGGAGGAGAGAAGCGCATCGCGATAGCGCTCGCCCTCCAGACGTGCGGCCTGATCGACGCTCTCTTGCGACAGCCGGGCGCGATCGATGGCGACGGCCGTCTGATCGAGAATGGCCGTCAGCATCCGCTCGTCGGTCGGGTTCAGCGTATCCTCGACGAGCTCGATGCCGCAGACGCCGACGACGCCATGCGGGCTCATCAGCGGGCGGAAGTGGAAATGGCTGTTCGGCAGGGTGCCGGTGCCCTTGCCGGCCTGTTCGCGCTTTTCATGGGCCCAGCGCGCAGCGGTCAGATCGGCAACGCCGGGTTCCGTATCCGGCGGCCAGGCGGCGAGCGTCTTCAGATCGCCCTCGACGGGCAGCAGCAGAAGCACGTTCTTCCTCAGACCCGATTGCAGCTGCGTGACGGCTGCCCAGAGCACTTCCTCGACATTGGCGGTGCCGGAAAGCTTGCGGGAAAAGTCGTAAAGCGCCTGCATGGCAATGGCGCGGCTGCGGGCGGCCTTCGCCTGTTCGCGGCTGCGCGCGGCGAGACTCCCCGTGAGCACGGCCGCACCGAGATAGGCGATCAGGGCGAAGACTTCATAAGGTTCTGCGACGGTCAGCGTGTAGCGCGGCTCGATGAAGAGGAAATTGTAGGCCAACGTGGACAGAGCGGAGGCCAATAGCGCCGACGTCAGCCCGCCATAGATGGCGGCGACCAGAACGCCCATCAGGAAGATGATGGAGAGGTTCGGCAGGTGAATGAAATGGTCGATTGTTTCGCCGACAAGGCTCGCGGCCAACACCGCCGCCACGCCGATGACCACATTCATGCGCAGCGAGGCAAGATCGAGCTGCGGGCGCTGCTTCTTGCGCCTTTCCGGTTCCTTGTCCGAGGTGACGACATGGAGCGCCAGCCCGCTCGCTCGCGCCGTCAGGGCATCCTGAAGAGACTGCCGCCGCCACAAGGCCCAGCCGCGTTTCGGACCGGAGCCGATGACGATCTGGGTTGCATGTTCGGCGGCCGCGAATTTCAGGATTTCCTCGACATAGTCGTTGCCGGCGATGCGCTTGACCTCGCCGCCAAGTTCTTCGGCGAGACGCAGGACTTTCTCGAGCTGCCGTATGGCGGCTGCATCGTCGCGCTCGCGGTCGGTGCGTTCAACATGGACGGCCACCCAGGGGGCATTGAGCCCCGAAGCCAGACGCCCTGCGGCCCGCACCACGATTTCCGACAGCGGATCGACGCCGACGCAGACGATCAGCCGCTCGCCGCTCGCCCAGGGGCCTTCTATGGCGTTCTGTTTCAGATAATCGACGATCTGGTCGTCCACCCGGTCGGCGGTGCGGCGCAGCGCCAGTTCACGCAAGGCCGTCAGATTGCCGACGCGGAAGAAGCGGTCCACGGCGCGGTTGGCGCTCTCGGGCAGATAGACCTTGCCTTCCTTCAGCCGCTCGATGAGTTCGGCGGGCGGAAGGTCGACGAGCAGCATCTCATCGGCGCGGCTCAAGACGCTGTCCGGCACCCGCTCGCGGATGGTGACGCCGGTGATCTGGGTCACGAGGTCGGAAAGGCTTTCGACATGCTGGATATTGAGCGCCGTCCAGACGTTGATGCCGGCATCGAGCAGGTCGTCGATGTCCTGATAGCGCTTGGGATGCAGGCTGCCTTCGGGGTTGGAGTGCGCCAGCTCGTCCACGATGATGACGGCAGGCCGCCGGGCGAGTGCCGCGTCGAGATCGAATTCGTGAAGGGTGCGGCCGCGATATTCGATCTCGCGGCGGGACAGGATGTCGAGACCCTCCAGCAGCGAGGCTGTCTCGCTGCGACCGTGGGTTTCGACCAGCCCGACGATGATATCGGTTCCGGCGTCGCGCAGGCGGCGCGCGCGCTGGAGCATGGCATAGGTCTTGCCGACGCCGGGAGCAGCGCCCAGAAAAATCGTCAGCTTGCCCCTGCGGTCTTTCTCCGCAAGGGCAAGCAGCGCGTCAGGGTCCGGACGTTTGTTCTGTTCCTGGCCGTTCCCTGCCATGCGTCTCGTCAGCTCTTGAGGGCGTCGAGCGCCATATTGAGCGAAAGCACGTTAACATGCGGTTCGCCGATGAAGCCCAAGAGCCGCTTTTCGACATGGGCGTTGACGAGATCGGCGACCTTGCCGACATCGAGCCCGCGCGCCTGTGCTACGCGCCCGACCTGCATCAGCGCGTTCTGCGGCGTGATGTCGGGGTCGAGTCCGGAGCCGGAGGCGGTAACGGCATCGGCCGGGATCGGCGTGGCGACGCCGGTCTTCTTGAGCTTGTCGACATCGCCGGCGACGCGGTCCTTGAGCTTGGCTGCGGTCGGCCCGAGGTTCGAGCCGCCCGAGCCCGTCGGGTCATAGGGGTTCGGCGAGGTCGCGGACGGGCGTGGCCAGAAGTAGCGGTCGCTCGAGAAGTTCTGGCCGATCAGCGCGGAGCCGACGATCTGGCCGTCTTTCGCAATGAGGCTACCGTCTGCCTTGGCAGGAGCTGCGACCTTGGCGACGCCGGTCATGGCAAAGGGATAGGCGACGCCGGTCACGAGGGTCATGAGAATGACCAGCGAGAATGCGGGGCGAAGATGTTTCAACATGGACTTACACCAGGTGGAGGAAGACGACCGCGAGGTCGATGATCTTGATGCCGGCGAAGGGCAGCAGGATGCCGCCGAGGCCGTAGATGAGGAGGTTGCGGCGCAGCAGCGTGGCAGCCCCAGCCGGACGGTAGGAGACGCCCTTCAGCGCCAGCGGGATCAGCGCGATGATGATCAGCGCGTTGAAGATCACGGCCGACAGGATGGCCGACTTCGGCGAACCCAGCGCCATGATGTTAAGCGCTGCCAGCTGCGGATAGGTCACCACGAAGAGCGCCGGGATGATCGCGAAATATTTCGCAACGTCGTTGGCGATCGAGAAGGTGGTGAGCGCGCCGCGCGTCATCAGCAGCTGCTTGCCGATCTCGACGATCTCGATGAGCTTGGTCGGGCTGGAGTCGAGGTCCACCATGTTGGCAGCCTCACGGGCGGCCTGGGTCCCGGTCTGCATGGCCACGCCAACGTCGGCCTGGGCGAGCGCCGGGGCGTCATTGGTGCCGTCGCCGCACATGGCAACCAGACGGCCGCCGCGCTGCTGCTCGCGGATATAGGCGAGCTTGTCTTCCGGCTTGGCTTCGGCGAGGAAGTCGTCGACGCCGGCTTCCGAAGCGATGGCGGCAGCGGTGACCGGGTTGTCGCCCGTCACCATGACGGTGCGGATGCCCATGGCGCGCAGTTCGGCGAAACGCTCCTTGATGCCCGGCTTGACGATATCCTTCAGGTGGATGACGCCAAGCAGCTTGTTGCCGGAGGCAACCGCGAGCGGCGTGCCGCCCGAGCGGGCGACCTTGTCGACCGCTTGACGAAATGCCGGCGGGCATTCGGCTTCGGTGAGGCCGGTGAAGTTGCGCACGGAGTCCACCGCGCCCTTGCGCAGGCGACGGGTGCCGATATCGCAGCCCGAAAGACGCGTTTCGGCGGCGAAGGGCACGACGAGGTCGGGCGTGATGTCCGGCGTGTCAACGCCATAGGTGCCGTTGGCAAGCGCCACGATGGAGCGGCCTTCCGGCGTATCGTCACCCAGGCTGGCGAGAAGAGCGGCTTCGGCCAGTTCATGGGCATCGACGCCGGGAACGGGCAGGAATTCGGATGCCATGCGGTTGCCGAAGGTGATCGTGCCGGTCTTGTCGAGCAGCAGCGTATCCACGTCGCCGGCGGCTTCCACGGCGCGGCCGGAGGTGGCGACCACGTTGAAGCGGAGCAGACGGTCCATGCCGGCAATGCCGATGGCCGAGAGCAGGCCGCCGATGGTCGTCGGGATCAGCGTGACGAGCAGGGCGGCAAGAACCGTGGCCGAGACCAGCGTTCCGGAATAGCCGGCCAGACCCCAGGTCGAGACGATGACGATGAGGAAGACGATCGTGAGCCCCGAGAGCAGTATCGACAGCGCGATCTCGTTCGGCGTCTTCTGGCGTTCGGCACCTTCGATCAGCGCGATCATGCGGTCGACGAAGCTCGAGCCCGGCTGGACGGTGATCTTGACCTTGATCCAGTCGGACAGGACCTGCGTGCCGCCGGTGACGGCCGAACGGTCGCCGCCGGATTCGCGGATCACGGGGGCGGATTCGCCGGTAATGGCGCTTTCATTGACCGAGGCAATGCCTTCAATCACTTCGCCGTCACCGGGGATGAGGTCTCCCGCCTCGACGATAACGATGTCGCCGAGCTTCAGGAGCGTGGCGGCGATCTTCTCCTCGCGCCCGTCCTTGAGACGGCGGGCGACGAGTTCGGATTTGGTCTTCTTCAGGCTTTCGGCCTGCGCCCGGCCGCGCCCTTCGGCGACGGCTTCGGCGAAGGTGGCGAAGAGCACGGTGAACCAGAGCCAGGCGGCGATCTGGCCGGAGAAGACAGCCTCGCCACCGCCCGCGATCAGATCGCGGATAGAGATCGCCGACACGAAGGCGGCGACGACTTCGGTGACGAAGATGACCGGGTTGCGGATAAGCTGACGCGGGTCGAGCTTGATGAAGGCGTCCTTGATGGCCGGAAACACGATGCTAGGGTCAAGAAGGGCAGGTGATGTGGTTTTGTTGGACATGGAACTCACCTTAGAAAGTCTGGCCGGCCATCATGGCGAAGTGCTCGACGATCGGGCCCAGTGCCAGTGATGGGAAGAATTGCAGTCCGCCGAGGATCAGAATGATGCCGATCAGCAGGCCGGCAAACAGCGGCGTGTCGGTGGGGAAGGTGCCCTTGGATGAGGGGATCTTCTGTTTCGCGGCAAGCGAGCCGGCAATGGCCATGACCGGGACGACATAGGCGAAGCGGCCGAGAAGCATGGAGATGCCGAGCGTCGTGTTGTACCAGACCGTGTTGCCGCTGAGGCCCGCCATGGCCGAGCCGTTATTCCCGGCAGCCGAGGTGAAGGCATAGAGGATTTCCGACAGGCCATGCGGGCCGGGCGTGCCGATCTGGGCGACGGCCACTGGCAGGACGGCCGAAATCGCGGAGAATCCGAGGATGACGAGCGGCAGGATGAGAACGGCGAGCATCGCGAATTTCATCTCGCGGCTTTCGATCTTCTTGCCAAGGAACTCCGGCGTGCGTCCGACCATGAGACCGGCGACGAAGACGGAGAGCACCGCAAAGACGATCAGGCCGTAGAGGCCGGAGCCCACACCGCCCGGCAGAACTTCGCCAAGGTGGATGAGGAACATCGGGACGAGACCGCCGAGACCGGTATACGAACCAATCATGCTGTTGACGCCGCCATCAGAAAGACCGGTCGTGACCGCCGTATAGAGCGTGGACATGGCCTGGCCGAAGCGGACTTCCTTGCCTTCCATATTGCCCATGGAGGGGTCGAGGCCGAGCGAGGTCAGGATCGGGTTGCCGGCGGATTCCGCCCAGTAGGTGATGCCGATGCCGGCGATGAGCAGAACGGCAATCGCACTGATGAGAACCCAGCCCTGCTTGCGGTTGCCGGTCATCTGGCCGAACATGTAGACCATGGCCGCCGAAATCGACAGCATGGCGAAGATGTTGATGTAGTTGGCAATCGCATTCGGATTTTCAAACGGATGCGCGGCATTGGCATTGAAGAAGCCGCCGCCATTCGTGCCGAGCTGCTTGATGGCTTCCTGGCTGGCGACCGGGCCGAGCGTGATCACCTGCTTGGCGCCTTCGAGCGTCGTGGCGGTGACCGAGCCATCCATTGTCTGCGGCAGGCCGAGGAAGATGAAGGCGATCGTCACGATGATGGCGAGCGGCAGCAGAACGTAAAGCGTTGCCCGCGTCGTATCGACCCAGAAATTGCCGACCGTTTCCGCCTTGGAACGCACGAAGGCGCGCGTGACGGCAATGGCCAGCGCCATGCCGGTGGCGGCGGAGAGGAAGTTCTGCACGGCCAGACCGGCCATCTGGGTGAAGTTGCTCATCACCGCTTCGCCGGAATAGTTCTGCCAGTTGGTGTTGGTCACGAAGCTGGCAGAGGTGTTGAAGGCGAGGTCGCTGGGAACAGCGGCAAAGCCCTGCGGATTGACCGGCAACCAGGCCTGCAGGCGCATGATCGCGTAAAGCACGACGAAGCCGGCGACCGAGAAGGCGAGCATGGCGAGCGTATAGCCGAGCCAGCCCTGTTCCTTGTCGCGGTTGATGCCGGAAAGTTTGTAGATCGCGGTCTCAAGCGGCCCAAGGACCGGGGCGAGGACTGTCTTCTCGCCCGAGAAGACCTTGGCCATATAGAGGCCGAGCGGTTTGATCGATGCCAGCACGAGCGCCAGCAGAAAGCCGATCTGCACCCATCCGATAAGTGTCATGGTAATTCTCCCCGACCTTTAGAATTTCTCCGGTCGCAGAAGCGTGGCGACCAGATAGACGGCGAGAGCGACGGCAATGATGAAGCCGATGACGGGAATGATCATGGCGAGCCTCAAAGACGCTGGAGGCTATGCGCATAAAGGGCCAGCACGAGGAACGTGCCGATGCCGAGCGCGAGAAAGATGATGTCGGACATGTCCGGACTCCTGTTGTTACAGGTCCGGATCTTATGTCCGCATCAGGTCAGGTCTCGATTGCGAAGGTGGGGAGGCCGCATCAGGAAAACATAAAGATCGTCCTCACGCCGTCAGCGTGAGGAGGGATAGCGGAGCCCGATAAAGGCGAGAAGCGCTGCCGCGCCGAAGGCGTTGAGCTTGAACAGCGTCGCCACGCTTTCGGGCGAAAATGCGCCCGAAAGTCCGACCGGGAAGCGCCCATAGGCGAGCCCGAAGAGCACGAAGACGGCCGAAATCGCGATGCGCTTCGTCCAGACCTCTGCCGCCTCGAAGGACATGGCCGCGAGCATGAGCGCCGCAAAGAGGAAGAGCCAGGCGCCTGTGCCGTCGCCCAGCACCATGCCGATGGCGGCCGTGTCTATTGCGCCGACAGCGACTAGCGAGACCCTTGCCGCATAGGGATTGCGCCGTGCCAGGAACGGCAGGGCGACCCAGATGGGAAACGAAGCGGCCGTCCAGAACGACGCCTTGAGCGCGTCGGGCGCGAGCCACCAGACATAGAGCGGATAAATCGGCTTGTTCAACGCGATCACCGTCGACACCGACATGGCTGCCGATGTCAGAGGATCAAGCGCGCGTGGCTCGCTTTTGTCCACGGCGAGCGTCATGCCGGTGATAGCCGGTAATGCGACACGCCCCAGGTCTCGCCGTTGTTATGGCCGAAGAGGCCGGCGGTGGCGAGGAAGAAGAGCCGCCAGCGGCGATGCCAGACCTGCGCATCCTTGCCGTAGCAATCGGCCAGAACGCGCCGCACGGCCTCGTCATTCGCATCGAAATTCTCGAGCCAGTCCATGGCCGTCTTTTCGTAATGCTGGCCGGACCAGCGCCACTCCTGCTCGACCTTGTAGATATCGGAAAAGCGATGGATCAGGTCATGCGCGGGCATGATGCCGCCGGTGAAGAAATGCTGCGCGATCCAGTCGGCCCGGTCGCGATGGTCGAAGCGGTAGGACCGGTCGCGATGGGTGAAGATATGCATGAAGAGGCGGCCGTCCGGCTTGAGCCACGAGCGGGTGCGGGTCAGGAGTTCGTGCCAGTTCGACATGTGTTCGAACATCTCGACCGAGACGATGCGGTCAAACTGTGCCTGCGGGTCGAATTCCGTCATATTGGCGGTGCGCACGGCAAGGTTCTTGAAGCCCCGCGCCTTTGCAACACCCTCGATATAGGCGCGCTGCGAGGCTGAGTTCGAAACCGCAACGATGCAGGAATTGGGGAAATGCTCGGCCATGTAGAGTGACAGCGAACCCCAGCCGCAGCCCAGTTCCAGAATGGTCTGGCCGTCGACGAGGCCTGCATTCTCGACGGTGCGCTTCAGCGCGGCGACTTCCGCCTGATCGAGCGTATCTGTGGCGTTTTCGTAGAAACAGCAGGAATATTTGCGGCGCGCGCCGAGCGCCAGGCCGAAAAATTCCGCTGGCACTTCATAATGCTGCTGATTTGCCTCGTCGGTGTGGATGGCGATGGGGTAGGCCTTCATGGTTTCGAAGAACATGACCTCCTCGGTATCGGCGACATTCTGCAGGCGGCGGCCGGTGCGTCCGACCAGGAACTCCACCCCCGCGGCGGTCAGCCAGTCGGGAAGGTTCACCCGCTCGGCAGCGTTGATGACATTGGCGATCACGGTCATTTCACGGTCTCCTTGAGATTGAGGGGGCGAGGTGGGCCGGGGAAAAAGGCATTCACACGCTGCTGGTACTGGCGAAAACGCTCGCCGCGCGATTCCAGCATGTGCTTTTCAAGCGGCGGGATGCCGGATACATGCACGAGAAGGTAATACATCAGGGCCGGTGCCAGCAGCGAGGCGGCGATGGCCAGGGGGTTGCCAGAAGAGAGTGCCATCACGGCCCAGGCGCACCAGTAAAGCCATTCGAAGAAATAGTTGGGATGGCGCGACCAGCGCCACAGCCCAACGTCACAAATGCCCTTGAAGCCCTTGTTCTCGCTACGGAACTCTGAAAGCTGGCGGTCAGCCAGCGCCTCGCCCAAGACCGCGATGGCGGCGATGGCGAGCGCGGCATAGTGAAGGTAAGTGAGCGTTTGCGCCGCCGTCGTCGCCGCGAGCACGGACAGGACGAGGATGAACGATACCGCCGCCTGGATTTGCAGGAACTTGAAGAGCTGCTGAGGAGCATTATCGCCCCATTCCTCCAGCAGGGCCGCATAGCGCGGGTCTTCGCCCGAGAGGCGGCTGCGGCCGCCGATATGGATCGCAAGACGCCCTGCCCACAGAGCCAGAATGACGGCTGCAAGCATGCCTGGCCCGGTCGTCAGGGCGCCGGCAAGAGCAAGGCCGAGGATGGCGGCAAGTCCCGTCAGCGCCGACCAGGCCATGTCGACCCAGCCGCTATTGCCGGTCTTGCGCTGGACAGCCCAGGCGGCGGCCATGCCCAGCGACAGGAAGATCAGAGGTGCAATCAGTGAAAGCGCGTTCATGGCCGTTTCCATTTCTATCTATGGAAACCATTACGGGGGCTTGCGCGTTCCGGATTACGAATTTCGCGTCACAGCAATCCGACGTGAATTTCTGCCCGTACTTTGGACAATCAAGTCTTTTGAGGAGATATTCGCGATGTTGAACCGCCCGATTGCCGTCGCAGCCCTTGTTTTTCTTGCCAGCAGTTCGGTCTTTGCTGCCGAAGATGCATCAATGAAGGGCACATGGTCACGTGGCGACGGCAAGGCACGCGTGAAAATCGATAACTGCGGCGCAGCCCTTTGCGCGACCAATCTCTGGATCAAGCCGGGAACGCCGAGCGAAAAGGTCGGCGACAAGCTCATCATGAATGTCGTCTCGTCCGGTAGCGGCAAATATGAGGGCAAGGCGCAGGACCCGCAGCGGGGCCTGACCTATAATCTGCAGGTCGACGTTGACGGCAACTCGATGACGACCCGCGGCTGCGTACTTGCCAAGATCGTCTGCAAGTCCGTGACCTGGACCCGGTCGCCCTGATCCGGGTCTCGGAGTGTGGGATTGGCGGCGCGATCAGTCTATCGAGATATGCGCCCCTTCCGCCCCCTTCTGCCAGTAGCCGGAAGCCTTGAACCAGCCGACCTGAATACCGCGCTTTTCAGTCATGTACATGCGAAGCGCCTTCGCAACGCGCGCCTCGGCTGCGATCCACACAAAAGTGCCCGGCTTTATCTCGATTGTCTCAAGCGCATTGATGAGCGCCTCGGGCATGTCGCCTTCCGACAGGGGGCGGTGAATCCAGCGTTCGATATGGCTGGCTGCGCTATCGAATGCCTGTTCATCTTCGGCATGCGCGACCGCGACGAGGCTGGTGACCGAAACGCCGGCGGGCGTTTCCTCGATCCGGCGGCCGATGGCGGGTAAAGCCGCCTCGTCGCCGATCAGCAGCCAATGCGCCATCGCACCTCTTATCACTGCCGAGCCCCGGGGCCCGCCGATGGCCAGCGTGTCGCCCACTTTCGCAGAGAGCGCCCAGAGCGTGGCCGGTCCTGCGTCATGGACGGCAAAGTCGATGACGAGGCTGCGCGCCGTCGTGTCGAAGCGACGCGGCGTGTAGTCGCGCATGAAGGGCTCGCCATTCGGGTTCGGGATGAAGATCTTGATATGGTCGTCGGGGGCAAGGCTGGTAAAGTCCGCGAGATCCTCGCCGGTCAGATGGAGGCGCAGCATCCCGGGCGAGAGGCGTTCCGTTTTGGCAATCGTCAAAGTGCGCCGCTTCAACTCGTGACGGACGCGCTCGATGCTGGGAGTGGTCTGGGAAGAGGTGGGTGTCTTGATGTCCATGTCCGGATTCCTGCGGGCAGCGCCATTCATCTGGAGGAAACGGGGCTGCCGGATTTGCCGCGTTGCTTGACGTTAACGCTTACGTGCCTTGGCTTTCGGCTGGGACAATGCACAGTCACAGTTAGTATCGTACCCCCGATGCTGCAAGGCTTTGCGATACGATTGGTGGCACGCGTCTTCAGTCTGCTCGGGCCGTGATTTTCGACGCTCACGCCGTCGCGAGACAGGCCCGCATGAAATCGGCAAAGCGGTCGCCCGCCACCTCGATCGCGCCGTCGTTGACGATCACGATGTCGGCAATGCTTTCGTCGCGTAGTTCGCCGCTGCGCTCCAGCCGCTTGAGGATGCTCTCAGCGCTTTCCCGACCCCGAGCGGCCAGCCTTTCCGCCAGCAAGGCTGCAGGCGCGGTCACGAGGACCACTTTCAGACTGTCTCCATAGACATCGCGAAAGACCGGCAGGGCCGCACGCGAACCGTTGACGACAAGCACCTTGCCGGCTTCGAGATCATCCAGCGTGTCGGCCGGAATGCCGTAGAAGAGGCCATGGGCCTGCCAGTGCAGGGCGAGCTTTCCAGAAGCCGCGAGGTCACTGAACCCCGCATGGTCGACAGGAATATGATCCTCGCCGCCGGCCTCCTTGGGCCGGGTGATGTAGCGCCGGACGAAGCGGACGTTCGCATCGCCCGCCTTCCTGCTGCGTGCGTGGTTCATCACGCTGTCCTTGCCCGCGCCGCTCGGGCCGACGACGACGAAGATCGTTCCCTTGCTCATGCTACGCCACCCGGCGGCCCTGACGCCAGACGCCACGCACGACCGGCACGCCGTCATTGCGGCGAACGCGTACGAGATCGGCGCGCAGGCCCGGCGCAATGCGGCCGCGATCGTCGAGGCCGACGGTGCGGGCTGGCGTTGAGGTCACCATGGCGAGCGCCTGCGGCAGCGAGATCTCATCATGCGTATCGGCGAGAATGAACGGCGCGTGGATGAGGCTGAGCGGCACATAGTCCGACGAGAGTACGTCGAGCACGCCATTTTCAGCCAGATCGCGGGCGGCGATATTGCCGGAATGCGACTTGCCGCGCACGATATTCGGCGCGCCCATCAGCACGCTCATGCCGGCCTCATGCGAAGCCTTTGCAGCTTCCATGCTGGTCGGGAACTCGGCCAGACGCACGCCGAAGCCCTTGGCTTCCTCAACATGATCGAGCGTGGCGTCGTCATGCGAGGCGATCGAAATGCCCCGCGCGTGGCAGGAATCGGCAATGGCGATGCGATGCTTGTTGGCATATTTTTCAGAGGCTTCGAGGCGGCGCTGCACAAATTCCGCGAACTGCTCGTCGGAGAGCCCACGCTTGGTTTTGTAATACAGCGTGTACTGGTCCATCGTCTGGAACTGGCGCTGGCCGGGCGCGTGGTCCATCAGCGAGGCGAGGCGGACGGCGGCGACGTCGCTGAAGGCGTTGAAGTGGTCGAGCACGTTATGCGCCGAGACTTCGCAACGCAGGTGGATGAAGTGGTCGGCGCGCAGGCGATCCTCGTCAGCGGCCTGCTTCAGGGCATCGGCCATCATGCGCATTTCGCCATCATCGAAACCGCCATCCTCGTCGGCGCCCATGCGCAGGCAATCGAACACCGTGGTGATGCCGGAGGAGGAGATCTGGGCGTCATGCGCCTGGATGGCCGACATCATGTTCCAGCGGACGCCGGGGCGCGGAGAATAATGCGATTCCAGATGGTCGGTATGGAGTTCGACCAGACCGGGGATGACGTAATCGCCATCGAAATCCTCGCCCGGCGCTGTGGATGCGGCGGAGATGTCGGCGATCTGACCGTCACGCACGAGGATTGCGCCGTCTTGAACCTGATCTTCAAGTACGATCCGGGCGTTTCTGATCACAAATTCCGCAGTCATGGGTGTGTGCCTTTCCTTATGCCGTCTTCAGCGGCTTGATCCGTTCGACATGGAAGGGCGCGCCGCGCTCGGGCTCGACGAAGAGCGCCAGATGCGAGGCGGCGAGCGGCTTTCCGGCAAAGCTGCCGAAATGCATCTCGAGCCTGCTTCTGACATCGCTTCGGTCGGCTTCGGGGACCGCGCCAGTCAATGTCATGTGAAATCTGAATTCCTCGAAGACGTAAGGGTAACCCCATTCGAGGAGATATTGCCGCTGCCGTTCGGGCAGCGCATCGGGCTTGCGCCGCGCGATGTCGGCCTCGCTCAAGGGCGCGCGGAAGGGGTCAAATGTTTTCACGCATTCGGCGGCGAGCGCATTGATGCCGGCATTGGCGCCCTTGCCGGGCACAAGAGCGAAGAACGGTCCGAGCTGGCCGATGACGATCTCCGGAATTTCAAAAGCCGGCGTCTCGGCGCAGAATTCGTCAAACGCATCGAAAAGGCTGGCCTGATCGATGCCGCCGCGCAGATGAAACGGCGCCTTCAGCGTACCGTGAAAGCCGTATCGGACCGGATCTGCCACAAGTTCCTCGCGGCCGGTGGCGGCGGGCACGTCCTCGCCAAAGGCATCGCGACCGAGCCAGCCGGCGGCGGCGCGGGTGAGCGGATGGTTGGCTCCCATGGAGAAATAGATCGCGTAACGCAAGGCAGGCTTCCTTGGCTTCAAACTGAACAGATCGGGACTGGCAAACGGGGAATCGGGTGGCTTGCACTCAAGCCTCGCAGATAGGCCCCGATTATGACAGTCCTTTGGTCGAAAACCGGCATCGTCAGATCATCTTTTCTCCGACGATCGCGCTGCGCAGCTTGTTGGAAATCATGTCGAAGACGTAGACCACGATGAGCAGCAGAACGACCATGTAGGCCACGTTCTGCCAGTTGTCGTTGGTGCGCATGGCTTCCCAGATCTTCAGGCCGATGCCGCCCGCGCCGATCGCGCCGATGATGGTTGCGCCGCGGATGTTGGATTCCCACTGATAGAGCGTCTGACCGGCAAAGACGGGCATGACCTGCGGCAGCACGCCGTAACGCTGGATCGCGATCGGTGAGGCCCCGACCGAACGGATGCCCTCGCGCGGCTTGTTGTCGATATTTTCCAGCGCTTCGGCATAGAGCTTGCCGAGCGATCCAACTTCCATGAGGAAGATGGCGCCACTGCCGGACAAGGGGCCGGGGCCGAAGGCGCGGGTGAGGAACAGGCCCCAGATGAGCATGTCGACCGAGCGCATGAAGTCGAAGAAGCGCTTGAGGCTCGTATTGAGCAGCCGGTTCGGCGTGATGTTGCGCGCGGCCAGGAACGCTAGCGGGAAGCCGACGACAGCGCCGAGCAGCGTGCCGAGGAAGGCCATGACGATGGTCTGGAAGAGCTTGGTCAGCACGTCGCCATGCTGCCATGTCATATTGTTCCAGAAATTGTCGAAGGCAAGCGACAGGTTCGACTGGCTTGGATCAAGCCGATCGCCGGAGATGAGCAGGCTGACAACCTCGCCGGTCGATTTGCCGAAGAAGGGCGATGTCGGGTCGAAGATGAAATTCGGCCAGCCGAAGAAACGTTTCACGACCTTCACCCGGTTGGCATCAATGCTGAGCCATCCGGATAGTCCAAGATCAACCTGCACATTGTCAGCCGTTGCGTTGACCCAGCTTGGTGGGGCACCGACCACCGCGGGGGCCGCGCCGGATGTCTTGATGGTCAGGCTGGTACCATGCGCGTTCACCACCGTTTCGTCACGTCCGATATGGACGCCATGCGCCATGGCGACGGTATAGGAGCCGTCTGTCTCCGTCTTGATCCAGTCCGGCTGCTTGGGATCGTCGCCAAGAACCGAGAAGCGCGGATACCGGATGTCTATCGTGCCGTTGTCCTTGACGCGGAACTGCGGCTGCACGTCGTAGCTCACCCATTGCAGCAGGTAGATGCTGAAGCGTTCCCAATGGGCCTCGTTCACCATTTTTGGCAGGTTGAAGAACCAGACGGCATAAAGGACATAGAGCAGCGTCCCGATCACGACGAGCGGCGCACCGAAGCGCTGCCAGCGAGTGCGATGCAGGAGTTCGGGGAAGCGTGTCTCGATATCACGGCGGTCGAAGGTGTTGATCATCGTCATCGCGGTCATCCCTCAATGCGCCAGCAGGAATTGGTGTTCGCCGACGAGCTTCTTGCGCAGCCAGGCCGAAAGCTGATCGACCGCCATGATCGTCAGGAAGAGCAGCAGAAGCAGCGCCAGCGTCTTGGCGCCGAAGCCGCGGGCAATTGCCAGACGCAGTTCCTCGCCGATACCGCCGCCGCCGACTGCGCCGATGATGGTCGAGGCGCGCACATTGATCTCCAGGCGCAGAAGGCCATAGGAAATCAGATTGGGCAGAACCTGCGGAAGGGCGGCAAAGCGGATGCGCTCCAGCCGAGTGCCGCCGACCGAGCGGACGCCTTCGTCCGGCTTCATGTCGATATTTTCAATGATCTCGTAGAACAGCTTGCCGAGCGCACCGATCGTATGCAGCAGGATGGCGGCGATGGCCGGGACGGGGCCCGCGGAGAGGACGGCGGCGAAGAGGCCGGCAAAGACCAGTTCCGGAAAGGCCCGCAGGAATTCGCAGACACGCCGCGCGCCGAACCGGATGGCCGGCGAGGGCGTGATGTTGCGCGCCGACATGAAGGCCAGCGGAACGGCGATGAGAAAGCCGAAAATGGTCGAGAAGATCGCGATGTTGAGTGTCGTGATCATCAGTTCGAAATATTCGGGGATATAGAAATCGCGCCAGATGTAGACGCGGCCGGAGGCGAAGTCATAGGCCTCGCTGCCATTGGCAAGCGGGCTCGGTCGACCAAACAGGGCGCGCCAGACATCGTTCCAGTCGTTCGGGATTAGCCATTGCAGGAAGTCGAAGAGGTGCGGCAGGCGCTCGAAAAAATGCCCGGCATTCGCTTCGTCGGCATATTGGACGGAGCCGACAAAACCAATGGCAATGAGAACGAGGCCGATGATCGTGTAAAGCCTGCGGCTCGATGTGGTCCTGTCCCAGGCATCGACAATCTCGCGCGTGGCCTCTTTGAGGACCGGTTCGGTTTGGGCGACGCTCATCGCAGCTCCGTCAGGTGTTCCGGGGGTAGTCTCATGCTGTGGTCGAACAAGAGAATGGGCGGCCCGGATGAGCCGCCCACCTTCATGATGTCGGTCGATCAGCCGCCGATGGCCTGCTTGCGAACGTCGATGATGGCCTTGTAGTTGTCGGCCGTTACCGGAACGTAGCCCTTGAAGTCGCCGCCTTCGATGGCGCTGAAGCACTTGGCGTCCTTGGCCGGCAGGTCCGTGAAGAACTTGGCGAGCTTGGCCTGCCATTCCTGGCCGAGTTCGTTGCGAACGACGAGCGGGCCATTCGGGATCAGAGGCGAGCGCCAGACTTCGACGAGCTTGGACGGATCGACCTTGCCCTTGGCGACGAGCTTGTGGAACGTGCCGGAGGTGTAGCCGTCAGCGAAATCGCCAATGCCCGAAGAGTCATCCACGGAAACGTCGACCTTGCCGTCATAGACGGCGAGCAGGTTGTTCTCATGGCCGCCGTTGAACTGCGTGGCCGAGAAGAATTTGTCGTTCGGCGCGCCCGTGTCCTTCGGAATCTGGGTGAGCGGGATCAGGTAACCCGAAGTGGAGTCCGGATCGGCGTAGCCGAGCTTCTTGCCCTTGGCATCCTTGATGTCCTTGATGCCCGACGACTTCAGCGCGAGACCGATGGAGTAGTAGCCGGTCGAGCCGTCGTTCTGCTGGGTCGTCAGGATCGGGGTGACGGCCTTCGGGTTCTTCAGGTAGACGTTGGCGAAGCCGGATGCGCCGAGTTCGGCGAAGTCGAGCGTGCCGCCCAGGAGGCCCTGGATCACGCCGTCATAGTCGGCAGCCGGAAAGAGCGAGACCTTTTCGAAGCCGAATTCCTTCTTCAGGTGGTCCTGAAGGCAGGCGAAGTTGCGCAGACGGTCCGTCTGGTTTTCGCCGCCGAGGATGCCGACGCGAAATTCCTTGAGATCGGCTGCACCCGCATTGACGGCGAGCGCGAGAACCGCCGAAGCGGCAAGCAGGGCTTTCTTGAACATGGTTTTCTCCAGTAAAACCGGCGATCTGCCGGAAAGTCTTCAAGCTGCAACGATTGCCTTTGACGCTGGCGGGCGAACTGTCGCCGTCAGTTGACGGCAGGCATGAGCGCACCGGCCACGGCGGGCTTCATGACCGGGATCGGGTTGATGGACGTGGACGTCATCGTCTCGTCGATGGCGCCGTCCGCGCCATAGATGCGGTTGACCGCTTCGGTCGTCAGGTCCGCAGGCGTGCCGTCGAAAACGACGCGGCCGCCGGCCATGCCGATAATGCGCTGGCAATAGGCGCGGGCGGTATCGAGCGTGTGCAGGTTGGTGATGACCGTGATACCCTCGCGCTCGTTGATGTCGCGCAGCGCATCCATCACGATCTTCGCGTTCATCGGGTCGAGAGAGGCAATCGGTTCGTCCGCGAGCAGCACCTTCGGCTGCTGCATGAGGGCGCGGGCGATCGCCACGCGCTGCTGCTGGCCGCCGGAGAGGGTGCCGGCCGGCTGAAGCGCAGTCTGCTCGATACCGAGGCGTTCGAGCGCTGCAATCGCCATGATCCGCTCTTCGCGGGTGAAGAGCCCCAGCACGCTCATGGCTGTGGAGCGGTGATTGAGGCGGCCCAGCATGACATTGGTCAGGACGTCGAGGCGCGGCACGAGATTGAACTGCTGGAAGATCATCGCGCAGTCGCGATGCCAGGCGCGCAGCGCACCGCCCTTGAGAGCGGAGACCTCCAGGCCGTCGAACACGATGGAGCCAGAAGTCAGGTCCGTAAGGCGGTTGAGCATGCGCATCAGAGTCGATTTGCCCGCGCCGGAACGGCCGATCACGCCAACCATCTGCCCGGCGGGAATGGCGAAGCTGACGCTATCGACGGCGGTCTTGCGGCCGAACACACGGCTCACTTCTCTGAGCTCGAACATGAACCAAGTCCCTGTTTCATTATTTGTTAGGAAAGACGCTACTGCGGGAGCTTGAAGCCGCGATGTCAGATTTGTTGCAGTTTTCTGAATTTGATTTTGCAGTTTTGTGACAGCGCGTGTGACGCCGTCATTCGTATTTGGCGAGGAACGCTTCGGCATCGAGCGCGCGGAAATCTTCGAGTGCGCCGCGGAGCGCATCGTGCTCCCAATCCCACCAGGCAAGCGCTTCGAAACGCTCGACAATTTCCTTGGGGAAACGTTCGCGGATAGGCGCTGCCGGCACACCGCCGACGATGGTGTAAGGGGCGACATCCTTGGAGACGACAGCGCCTGCGCCGATGACCGCGCCGTTGCCGATTGTGACGCCGGGAAGAAGAATTGCGCCGTGGCCGATCCATGTGTCGTGGCCGATTGTGACACGGTTTTCGCGCCGCCAGGAGAAGAAGTCCTTCTCATCCTCCGCATCCGGCCAGTAATCGCCGGCGCGATAGGTGAAGTGGTGGAGCGTTGCACGCCACATCGGATGCTTGGTGGCATTGATGCGGACATCGGCGGCGATATTGGCGAACTTGCCGATTGTAGCGCACCAGACCATGCTGCCGCGCTCGATATAGGAGTAATCGCCCAGCTCCGTTTCGCTGACGCGGCAGAGTTCGGCGATTTCGGTGTAGCGGCCGAGGGTGCAGTCCTTCACCTTGGCGGTCGGATCGATCAGAGGCTCGATGGAAAGCTTTGTCATGGATCAGGCAGCCTTTCGCGCTGAGAAGCCGGAAACGTCGATGATGCGGTCGGCGACGCGCTCGCGCACGTCCTCGTCGTGGAAGATGCCGAGAAGGGCGACGCCGGCCTTCTTCTTTTCTTCGATCATCGCAATCACGACTTCCCGGTTTTTGGCGTCCAGCGAGGCGGTCGGTTCATCCAGAAGCAGGATCGGGTGGTCGGTGATGAAGCCGCGCGCGATGTTGACGCGCTGCTGTTCGCCGCCGGAGAAGGTGGCGGGCGGCAGCGACCAGAGTTCGCGCGGCAGGTTGAGAGCCGAGAGCAGTTCCTCGGCCCGGGCACGGGCGGCTTGAAGGGGTGCGCCGCGTGCCGTCAGCGGTTCAGCGACGATGTCGAGCGCCGAGACGCGCGGGACGACGCGCAGGAACTGGCTGACATAGCCGATCGTGTTGCGCCGGACTTGGATGACGGTGCGCGGATCGACGATGGCGAGGTCGATGACACGGCCCTCGTGATTGACGAGGATCTGGCCGGTATCGACCGAATAGTTGCCGAACAACATTTTCAGGATCGAGCTCTTGCCGGCGCCCGAGGGACCGCCGAGCACGGCGCATTCGCCTGCCTTCACCGAAAAGTTGACGTCCTGGATGACGGGAAGCAGCGTGCCTCCACGCAAATGCATGGTGAAGGATTTCGCGACTTCGGAAACGACAAGCGGCGTTGCCATGGATTTCTTCCTATCTCTTTGTTTGTCCTCAGACCTGAAGGATCGAGGAGACGAGAAGCTGGGTGTAGGGTTCGCGCGGGTCGTCGAGGACGCGATCGGTGAGCCCATGTTCGATGACGTGGCCGTCCTTCATCACCATCATGCGATGCGAGAGCAATCGGGCAACGGCGAGGTCGTGGGTCACGACGATGACCGCGAGACCGAGGTCCTGCACGAGGCCGCGGATGAGATCGAGCAGGCGGGCCTGCACCGAAACGTCGAGACCGCCGGTCGGCTCGTCCATGAAGACGAGGCGCGGGGAGGTGACGAGATTGCGGGCGATCTGCAGGCGTTGGCGCATGCCGCCGGAAAAGGCGCGCGGCTGGTCGTCCATACGGTCGAGGCCGATTTCGACGCGGCCGAGCCAGTCGCCGGCGGTTTCGCGGATGCGGCCATAGTGCCGCTCGCCCACCGCCATCAGTCGCTCGCCGACATTGGCGCCGGCCGAGACCGTCATGCGCAACCCGTCGGCCGGGTTCTGGTGGACGAAGCCCCAGTCTGTCCGCATGAGGAAGCGGCGCTCGGCCTCCGGCATGGTCGCCAGATTGCGATACTGCCCGTCCCGCATCAGATACTCGACGCAGCCCACATCGGCGGTGAGGCGGGTCGAAAGGCAGTTGAGCAGCGTCGTCTTGCCGGAACCGGACTCGCCGACGATCGCCAGAACCTCACCCGGCCAAAGATCGAAACTGACATCGCGGCAGCCAATGCGCGATCCATAGAATTTCGAGAGTTCGTGAACTTTCAGAAGCGGTTGATCGCTCATTCCGCAGCCTCCTTGTTGGCCACGCCCAATTCGCCGACATGGCCGGCCTCGCGGCGTTCCTCGCAGAAATCGGTGTCGGAGCAGACGAACATGCGTCCGCCCTTGTCATCCAGGATGACTTCATCGAGATAGACGCCATGCGCGCCGCAGAGCGCACAGGGCTTGGCGAATTTCTGGACCTCAAACGGATGATCCTCGAAATCGAGGCTGACGACCTTCGTGTGCGGCGGGATCGCGTAGATCCGCTTCTCGCGGCCCGCGCCGAAGAGCTGAAGCGCCTCCGACATGTGCATTTTCGGATTGTCGAATTTCGGGATCGGCGAAGGGTCCATGACATAGCGGCCCTCGACCTTGACCGGATAGGCATAGGTCGTGGCGATATGGCCGTTGCGGGCGATATCCTCGTAGAGCTTCACATGCATGAGGCCGTATTCTTCCAGCGCATGCATCTTGCGCGTCTCGGTCTCGCGCGGTTCCAAGAAGCGCAACGGTTCCGGGATCGGCACCTGATAGACGAGCACCTGGCCTTCGGTCAGGGTCTCTTCCGGAATGCGATGGCGCGTCTGGATGACGGTCGCCTCGCGCGTCTTGGTGGTGACGGCGACATTGGCGACCTTCTGGAAGAAGGCGCGGATGGAGACCGCGTTCGTCGTGTCGTCGGCGCCCTGGTCGATGACCTTCAGCGTGTCATCAGGCCCGATGACGGCGGCCGTCACCTGCACGCCGCCGGTACCCCAGCCATAGGGCATGGGCATTTCGCGCGAGGCGAAGGGGACCTGATAGCCAGGAATGGCAATCGCCTTGAGGATCGCCCGGCGGATCATCCGCTTGGTCTGTTCGTCCAGATAGGCGAAATTGTAGGTTGCGAGTTCGGTTTCCGGCGTACTCATTCCGCAGCCTCCTTCATCTCTTCAACGATCTCCTGGGCCGCGTCATATTCGCGGCGCATGCGGCGGACGAGGTCGAGTTCGGCCTGGAAGTCGACGTAATGCGGCAGTTTCAGGTGTTCGACAAAGCCGGTGGCCTGCACGTTGTCCGAATGCGAGATGACGAATTCCTCGTCCTGCGCCGGTGCCACAATGTCTTCGCCGAATTCGGAAGCCCGAAGCGCCCGGTCGACCAACGACATGGCCATGGCCTTGCGTTCGGACTGGCCGAAAACGAGGCCGTAGCCGCGCGTGAACTGCGGCGGCTGCTTGGCCGATCCCTTGAACTGGTTGACCATCTGGCATTCGGTCACTTGAACGCGACCGAGCGACACGGCAAAGCCGAGTTCCGGAACGTCGATTTCGACCTCGACCTGACCGATGCGGATTTCGCCCGCGAACGGATGGGTACGGGCATAGCCGCGCTGGGTCGAGTAGGCGAGCGCGAGAAGGAAGCCCTCGTCACCGCGCGCAAGCGCCTGAAGACGCTCGTCACGGCCAAGCGGGAATTCCAGCGGCTCGCGGGTGATGTCGCCGGGAACCGTATCGGTCTCATCGGGCTCTTCCATCTCGATCAGGCTTTCGCCGGCGAGAATGTCGGAGACGCGCATGACCGGCTCGGAACCTGCTTCACGCCGGAGGCCATCCGCTACGACATGATCGCCGAGCAGCGAGGGGTCGAGCAGGCGATGCGTGTAATCAAAGGTCGGGCCGAGCAGCTGGCCGCCCGGCAGGTCCTTGTAGGTCGCGGAAATGCGACGCTCGACCAGCATGGCACCGGTATCGACGGCGCGGGTATAGCCGAAGCGCGGCAGCGTCGTGCGATAGGCGCGCAGGATGAAGATCGCCTCGATCATGTCGCCGCGCGCTTGGCGCATGGCGAGCGCTGCGAGCGTGCGGTCGTAAAGCGAGGCTTCGGCCATGATGCGGTCGACGCCGAGCGCGAGTTGCGCGACGATCTGCTCGATGGAAAGCGCGGGAAGCGAGCGGTCGCCCCGGCGGCGGTCGGCGAGGAGGCGATGCGCATTGGCAATGGCGGCTTCGCCGCCCTTTACGGCTACATACATGTCAGCCTCCCAGGGGTTGAAGATCGGTGGAGCGGGGCAGTGCCATCAGTTCCGTGCCGGCCGTGAAGACGATGTCGAGACCGAGCGGAAAGAAGGCGCGGTTGGCGGCCCAGCGGCGCAGGAAATCGGCGGGCAGGCCCTGTGGCGCAATGACCGTGCTGTTCTTGATGCCGGGACCGCTGGCCTTGAGTTCGGGGCCTCCGGTCAAGGCGGGAAGCTCGATGACGAGCGTGGCGGAACGGTCCGGATAATCCTGAGAACCGGCGGTGAAGCCGTGGAAATCGGGTATCGGCTCGCCAGCGGCGAGGAAGGCGAAGCGCGCATGAGCCGACGAGGCGACGATCTCCGCGCCGGTGTGGAAGCCGATCCAGCCCTTGAGGGTCGGATTTGCCAGCGCTGGCGAGAGCCAGACCGGCGTGTCGTGATCGGCGAGTGTCAGAGCAACTGCCCCCTGCGCGCGACCCATCGGGTGCGGCGGTGCGGTGCCCGCGGCGCAGGCGCCGGTCGTGCCGGGGCGGGCCATGGCGTCCATCAGGGCGCGGAACGTGGCCTGCGCGCCGAGAACGGGATTGGCGAAACCGCCCTCAAGAGCTTCCGTGTGCAAGGACATCAATCGTCTCCCCGAACCATGGTGAAGAAATCGACCCGCGTGGCCGCCGTTTCGGCCGCGAGCTTGGCATCTTCAGCTTCCAGTCGCAGCGCGACTTCAGCGCAGAACGCTTCGACTGCCGGGCGATGCGCCGGCATCTCGCCCATGGCGTCCAGAATGGCAGCAAGACGCGCCGCGGCCTTGTCGCCGCCGAGGCGCTGGCCGTGACCAACGGCTCCCGTGGCGAGGCGGATCGTGGCGCGGGTGACGGTGGCTTCGCCCAGATTGAAGAGCGAACCTGTACCGCCCATGCGGCCGCGGATCATGACAAGACCCGTTTCCGGGCCACGCAGGTTCACGGCTTCCGGGGCGCCGCCCATGGTATCAAGCGCCTGCGCCATTTCGTCAGGTGTTGCGCGGGCGAGGCGTTCAATCCTGCGCTTTCGCGCCTCATCGGCGGCGCGCATGGGCCTTGCCGGTTCTGTCTTCGCTGCGGTGTGCATCTGAACCTCAAATGTATATTTATCTAGACAATTAAACCTAGGCCATGTTACTAGCATTGTCGAGTGACATTTGGGTGACATCTTCATGACTGGAACGAAGCAGGCGGGAATCGACAGGACGAGCGGCGTGGCGCTCTGGCGGCAGATTGCAGACGATATTCGAGTCGCCATCGGCGCTGGCGAATTTCGCGAGGCGGGCAAGCTGCCGGGCGAGATGGCTTTGGCGGAGCGCTTCGGCGTCAATCGCCACACCGTTCGTGCTGCTATTGCGGCTCTTCAGAACGAAGGCATCGTCAAGGCCAAGCCGGGCAGGGGGACGGAGATCCTCTCCGATGTCCGGCTGAAGATGCCGATCTCGAGGCGCACCCGCTTTTCATCGGGGCTGGGCGGTCAGGCGCGTCGGCCGGAATCGGTCTACATCGCCTCGGGCGAGGCTTTCGCTTCCCAGGACGTCGCGGCTGCGCTGCACATTGCGCCGGCCACGCCTTGCGTCACGCTGGAAACGCTTGGCCTTGCCGATGGCGTTCCCGTCTCATTGGCCTTCCATTACTTCCCTGCCGCCCGCTTCTCGGGGATAGACGAGCATTTTCGCCGAGAGCATTCGGTCACACGGTCCTTCGCAGCCATGGGGCTTGCCGATTACGTCCGCATTTCCACCGACATATCGGCCCGGCATGCCGACGAGCGCGAGCGGCAATGGCTGCGCCTCACGCCGGGCGGTATCGTACTGGAGGCCCTGGCGATCAATACCGATCTCGACGGCACGCCGGTACAATATTCCCGCACGCTCTTTTCAGCCGGCCGTGTCAGCCTCCATGTCGGGGCCGACATGGAACTTTGACGGCGCTCCGGAAAGCTGAAAACTGTTGCTTGACTGGACTGGCGCTTGCCTCGTCGTGCCGGATGAGGGAACGTGCCGGTCACGAGATTGGGACAGGACTATCATGACGGATACGGTTGCAACGCTGGAAACGCTCATCGCTGCGATTATCGGCCGGGGGAATTCCGGCAACAGGGTCATCGTGGCCGTCGCGGGGCCGCCGGGTGCCGGCAAGTCAACACTGGCGGAGAAGATTGCAGATGTCCTGAACGGTGCGGAGCCGGGCTCTGCCGCAGTGTTGCCCATGGATGGCTATCACTACGACGACATGCTGCTCGTGCCGCGTGGGCTGCGTCCGCGCAAGGGCGCGCCGGAAACATTCGACGCAGCGGGTTTTGCGCATATGCTGCTGCGCCTTCGCCGCAACACGGAGCCTGAGATCGCGGTGCCCGTCTTCGATCGCGCGATTGAGATCGCGCGCGCCGGGGCGCGCATGATCCCGCAGTCTGTCCGTTACATCATCGCCGAGGGCAACTATCTGTTACTCGATGAAGGGCGGTGGCGTGACCTGCATCAGCACTACGACCTGACCGTCATGATCGAAGAGCCGGAGACTGTGCTGAGGGCAAGGCTGGAGGAGCGCTGGAAGGATCTCTCGCCCGAAGATCGCGTCTGGAAACTGGATGGCAATGACCTGCCCAACGGCCGAAGGGTCCGGGAGGGCAGCATCCGGCCCGATGTCGTGATCTCCGCCTGAGGGAGACTGCCGAGGCCGGCGACTGGCCCGGAGACAAGTCCGTGCGCTACAACTCGTCGTCGGTGAGACGCAGATGTTCCTTGATGTGCAGATTTGGCATCAGGCCGACGTCTTGCGCACTCCTGTAGCTGTCTCGCGCCGCCCAGAAAAATCCGCCCCAGCAGATCAGGCTTACCAGCAGAAAAATCAGGAGGAGCTGAATTCTCACGTTCGTTGTCCGCAATCCGGTCGCATTACCCGCGACCCGCGCCGAAACAACAGGACACCGCGTGGCTTGAATTATAAAATCAGCTCGGGAAAGTCACAAGCGTTCGGCGCCCTGCGATACGGGGTATCTGTCGAATTTTTCGCAGTCGAAGGATGCGGAGCAGGATGGCATCCGAGCCCTTCCCGCCAACGGACGTTTCCTGCCGCGCCGAAATTGTCGGGACCTGTCCGCGACCAGCTTCACGTGACTGTCATCTGCCGGAGTGCAAATCGACAAGATTGAAGGATATTGACAGGGGAGCCTTTGCTGCAAAGCACTGTTTCTACGGCGAACTGCGGCAGTAACCACGATGAAAGCCCTTTGCTTTGCAATGCAGCAATCTTTCGCTACTAATACCTTTGCGCGCCGACAGGGCTGCATGCAACCGGGTCGCTCGTGCCTGCCGCGGCTCCCCTCCGGGGCCGGTGGCAAACAAAATCCGGCGGTCTTGCGGAGGCGTGAGTCCAGGCATCCATACAGTCCGTCGGCTATGCCTCTCTGAGCCTGTGCAGGTTGTGTCACATGCGCGCCTGCGCTCCCTTCAATCTGCTCGATCGAGCGTGATAATGGATGTGTGATGAAAATTGCAGTTGTTGGAACGGGGTATGTCGGGCTTTCGAACGCAGTGCTGATGGCGCAGCATCATGATGTTGTCGCTCTTGATATCGTCCCGGAGCGCGTCGAACTCATCAACAGTGGCCGGAGCCCGTTCACCGATACCGAACTTGAAGCCTTCCTCGCCAACAAGCCCTTGCGTCTGAAGGCGACGCTGTCGAAACAGGAAGCCTATGATCAGGCCAGTTTCGTCGTCATTGCCACGCCGACAAATTACGATCCCGTCACAAACCATTTTGACACCACATCGATCGAGGCCGTCGTCCGCGACGTCCTCGCGATCAATCCGAAGGCCGTCATGGTGATCAAGTCGACGGTTCCGGTGGGCTATACGGAGCGCGTGAGACGAGATTTCGGATGTGAAAACCTGATCTTCTCGCCGGAATTCCTGCGCGAGGGCCGGGCGCTCCACGACAACCTCCATCCCTCGCGCATTGTTGTAGGCGAACGCTCCGACAGGGCCCGGGTTTTTGCCGAAATCCTGAAAAGTTGTGCTGAAAAGCAGGACGTTCCGACACTTCTGACCGACTCCACCGAGGCCGAGGCGATCAAGCTTTTCGCCAATACCTATCTTGCAATGCGCGTGGCCTATTTCAATGAACTGGACACGTTCGCCGCAACCCACGGCCTGAACACCCGCCAGATCATCGACGGCGTCGGTCTCGATCCCCGTATCGGCACGCATTACAACAATCCGTCCTTTGGCTATGGCGGATATTGCCTGCCGAAGGACACGAAGCAGCTTCTGGCAAATTACCGGGACGTGCCACAGAACCTGATCAACGCGATCGTGACATCGAACACGACCCGCAAGGACTTTGTCGCGGAGGACATCTTGCGTCGGAAGCCCTCCGTGGTGGGTGTCTACCGGTTGATCATGAAGGCGGGCTCCGACAATTTCAGATCCTCCAGCATTCAGGGGATCATGAAGCGCATCAAGGCCAAGGGCGTGCCGGTCATTGTCTTCGAGCCATCGCTGAAGGAGGCCAGCTTTTTCGGCTCCGTGGTCTATCGCGATCTTGAGGCCTTCAAGGCGGAGGCTGACGTGATCCTCTCGAACCGCATGTCTCCGGAACTCGGCGATGTCTCCGGGAAGATCTATACGCGCGATCTGTTCGGCAGCGATTGAGCGAACCGCCCGGTCGTCCCTCTCCGTGACCTGTGGCGTGGTACGGCGATCGCTCTGGATTGCGGTTGCGCTTTACGGCACTTCCGTTTCAGCTACACTGTGATGGCAAATTTTGTGCAGCGCATGAGCCTGCGGGGGTGGTGGAAATGACGCGTCCCGTAATTTTGTTGGCGATCCTGCAGCTGGCCTTCTCGGAGCTTGCCGTCGCGGAGGATGCCATCTGGACAAACAGGCCGGTCCGCGTCGATCCCACGAAGCAGAATTTCGAGCGGCTGCCCAGCCTGGTTCTGGGTCTGGAGGGGGCCGAAACCATCAGCTTTCCGCTCCGGATAGACATGCATGACAGCGCCAGCTTTTCGGCCAATGGAACCGAATTCCGCCTGAAGGGTCTGAAGGCGGTTGCGGCGGATCGACTTTGCAGATCCCGGACCGGCGCACGCTGGCCCTGCGGCGCACAGGCATCGATCTTCGTCAGCAACCTTTTTCGCGGCAGGACCCTGGTATGCCGGGTAGAGCCGAAGCCGGATCACGTCCAGCTTTCAGGCTGCAGAACGACAGGCATGCGCATTCCGCAGGAGATCGTGGGACAGGGCTTTGCCTTTCCCACCGCCGGTGACAGCGATCTCGAGGCCGCCCTGATCAGCGCAAGGCTTCGTCGCGCGGGCGTCTGGAAGGACGCCGCCTGTGCCGAGGCAATTCATTCCTGCTGAGACATCAGATTTTCCACCGGTTCGACGGCCGCAGCAGGCGTTGCAAGAGCGGGCATGTTGAGTCTGTAAAAGGGATTCGTGGTTTGACACCGGTGCTTGCCGCATCTTGCCTCCATCATCAGGTTGAATGAACCGGGCGCGAGCTGCTCCTCGAAGAACCGGATGGCAATGCCACGAATCTCGAGGTTGAATGGCTTGCGCGCCCGCACATCCTTCAAGATCTCTGGCGCTTCGCCTGAGAGCAGGTGCGCGAGAACGAGTTCGGCCGCGCGCTCGAACGGCGCATCGAATGTCTCCTCCTGCCGTTCCGGCACGGTCACCAGCTTCAGACGGACGGACGTGGCTGCCCCGGTGAAGCGGCGTCTGGTTTCAATGAACAGCGAGTTGTGCAGGGCGTCATCCGGCGTCTGCGAAGCGTTCAGTTCCCCGGCGCAATCGGAGGTGTCGCTGAAAAGCGCATTGGCTTGCCACGCCAGCTTCAGGTCCGGAAATGCCTGCTGCAGCAATGCGCAGAAATCGGTCTCGGCAAATTTATCAGCCTGGCTGAAGGCTGCGTCCCGAAACAGGACACCCGGCCTTGCCAGTCTCGCTGTGAGGATCAATTGCCTGGTGACGCGGCCCCGCTTGGCACTCCTCGGGTGAGGCAGGGAGACTGCCGGCGCAGGCTTTTGCATTGCATTCAGAAAGCCCGCCAGTTTCTCGAACTTGTCGCGATGATAGGCGGCCGCCAATGCGCTGATAAAAGCGCAGGCAGCGAAAATGAAGATCGCTATGACGATGGTTCCGCCGGATTGCGCGGGCTGGCGATTGTATTCATTGCCCATGCCGCTTGCTCGGTTCCTGCTGTCGCGATGATCGCCAAGACGATGGCGGCGAGAGGTTACCACGGCTCCGGATAGTGCCCTTGCCGTTCCCCCCTTGGCTCGTTCTCAGGCGAACCGCACCTTGGGGATCAACACAGTCTATTCGCCGGAGTGGTAATTTCAAGCGCGTTTCTTTTTACGGTTGTCATTTCGCGGACTGCATCCATCGGGCAGAGCCTGGCTGCCGATGTATCAAAAAAGTAGTATTCGTTAAAATGCAACTGATCTCCCAAACCGGCTGTCAACGGCGCCGCGCTATGGTCTGCCAATCATCAACAGGGAGCAGTTGGGATGTTCCGTATCGCAGGACCTATGAAGATTGCCGGTTTTGTTCTTGCACTCGCTGCGGCGGGTACGCCGGCGCTGGCTGGGCCGGGCGCATTGCTGCGCCCGCTCAAGAATGCGACGAACGCTTCCTTCATGCCGCAGGGCAAGCAAACGATTGCTCCGTTTGCCCATGTGCGGTTCTGCCTTGCCTCGCCGCAGGAATGTTCGGACGTGTCCGGCCCCGCGGTCGTCGACCTGACGCCCGCCAGGCTCGGCTTGCTGCGAAGCGTCAACAGTCGCGTCAATAACTCCATCGAGCCCTACATGCCTGATGGTCCGGAAACATGGGTCATCAATCCTGAACGGGGCAATTGCCACGACTATGCGGTGACGAAGCGTCACGAATTGATCCGCAATGGATGGCCTGCCGCGAGCCTTCGACTGGCTGTCGCCTACACCCGCTCCGGGATCGGGCATCTCGTCGTCGTCGTGAGAACGAGCGAGGGTGATCTGGTGCTGGATAATCTGACGGAAAAGATTGTTGCCTGGAACAAGTCCGGCCTGCGTTTTGTGTCCGTAGAAGCCGGCGACAAGCCGCGCGTCTGGTATGCGATGCGCTGACGCGCGCAGCAAATTGAAGAGCGTGGATCTTCCCCTCGAGCCCGCATGCAATGCCTGCGGGCTCACTTATGTCATCTTCCTCGCCGCGCTCGACCGGCTGTCCATTGCGCCCTTTTCCGGCCACATTCTACGGCAGGTAGTAAATAATTCGTAAATACCCTTTGCGTTTCGATTTATATGCATTATCCTAATTCTACCTTAGTTTGCAGGTGGGGACTGTGCATGCGAGGCGGGTGTCGGGGAGCGCGACGTGGGTATTGCGTATGATCACAAGGTTGTTTTTGCCGGAGAGCAAGAAAAACAGCCTCTAAACGATTTGGATTCTACTCCGCTTTCGACGGAGCATTGCTTTGAGCAGAATGACGTCAAGCGGTTCCGGCTGGCGGTCAAGCGTGGGCTTGATCTTTCTGTCGCGACCTTGGCTTTGCTGATCTTTTTGCCGCTGTTGCTTTTCATAGGAATGCTGGTGCGCATGACCTCGCGGGGTCCGGCCCTGTTTACCCAGACACGCTGGGGGCGGGGCGGCAGCAAAATCAAGGTTTACAAGTTCCGCACGATGTATCAGGACCTTGGCGATGAGACGGGTGTCGCGCAGACGAGCATGGATGATCCGCGCGTAACCGCGCTGGGTGCTGTATTGCGCAGGACCAACCTTGATGAGCTCCCTCAATTGCTCAACGTGATCAAAGGCGACATGTCGCTGGTTGGCCCCCGGCCTCATGCGATTGGCATGCTGGCGGCTGGCGTGCCCTATGAACAACTGGTTCCGGATTATCATAGACGTCATGCCATGCGCCCCGGAATTACGGGTTTGGCGCAGATGCGAGGATTGCGGGGGCCTACGGTCCTAGCCAGCAAGGCGCGAGCGCGGATTGCCGCCGATGTATTTTACGTCGACAACTTTTCACTCATGCTCGACATCAAGATCATATTGGGAACGCTCCGCAGCGAGGTAATCGGGGGCTCGGGCTTCTGATGTGAAACGATTTTTGTGCGGCACGGAAACGCCGGGTATCCCCGAACCGTTCGCCTCGACATGAAAATGAGACCTTCAGGTTGTAGGGTGCATGAAAATTTGTCCCGATGACTGTTGATAGTGAAGAAATTGTAGATTGATCCATACATTCTTCGATGTGTCAAAGTCTCCGTGCACGAATTATAAGCATCTTATGCACATTTTATAGGCTTTACGCTCTCAATCAAGTTAACCAATGATTGTATTTGTGGTTGCGTTGCAGCAATGACTGCGTTAAACACTTTCTTAACTCAAAAATATGCTTTTGCCTGTCGGGGGACAGCGGAAGAATCTAATTCTTTTTGGTTAGGGTGATGAAGCAGAATTACGGTGCAGCCAAGACGGCGCTTATCACGGGCGTGACTGGTCAAGATGGTTCCTATCTTGCAGAGTTTCTACTGAGCAAGGGTTACCGCGTTCACGGTATCAAGAGGCGTGCTTCGCTGTTCAATACGGCGCGGGTCGATCATATTTATCAGGATCGGCACGTCGAAAACGCTCATTTCAAACTGCATTACGGTGACCTGAGCGATACATCGAATCTGACCAGGCTAATCCGCGACATAGAGCCGGACGAGGTCTATAATCTCGGTGCGCAGTCGCATGTCGCGGTCAGCTTCGAAGCTCCTGAATACACCGCGGATGTCGATGCCATTGGAACGCTTCGGCTTCTGGAGGCCATCCGGTTCCTCGGGCTTGAGAAGAAGACCCGGTTCTATCAAGCCTCGACCTCGGAGCTTTACGGCCTGGTTCAGGAAGTTCCGCAGCGTGAGACAACGCCGTTTCATCCACGTTCGCCGTATGCCGTGGCCAAGCTTTATGCCTATTGGATCACGGTGAATTACCGCGAGGCCTACGGGATGTATGCCTGCAACGGCATTCTCTTCAACCACGAGTCTCCGCGTCGCGGTGAGACCTTTGTGACCCGCAAGATCACGCGCGGTCTCGCCAATATCGCACTCGGCCTGGAACCGTGCCTCTATATGGGCAACATCGACTCGCTGCGCGACTGGGGGCATGCCAAGGACTATGTCCGCATGCAGTGGATGATGCTCCAGCAGGACGCGCCCGAGGATTTCGTCATTGCGACGGGCGTGCAGTATTCGGTTCGGCAGTTCATCCAGTGGGCCGGCGAGGAACTGGGCGTGACGATCGAATTTTCGGGGAAGGGCGTCGACGAGATCGGCCGAGTTGCCGCGATCAAGGGCGACCTCGCGCCTGCGCTCAAGGTGGGTGACATTATCGTGCGAATTGATCCGCGATATTTCCGGCCTGCCGAGGTTGACACGCTTCTGGGGGATCCGACCAAGGCGAGGGAGCGGCTCGGCTGGGTTCCCGAGCGCTCCGCCCAGGAGATGTGTTCCGAGATGATCGCCGAGGACCACAAGGCCGCACGGCGTGTCGTGCTTCTGCGTCAGCATGGTCTCGAAACGCCGGTAAGCTTGGAAGGCTGACACGCATGTTCGAACTCAACGGCAAGCGTATCTGGGTCGCCGGACATCGCGGCATGGTCGGTTCTGCGGTTGTCCGCCGTCTCGGCAGCGAGAATTGCGAGGTCATCACGGCGGGGCGCGAAAAGGTTGATCTCAAGCGCCAGACGGAGGTCGAGGCTTTCCTGCGCGATATGCATCCGGATGCGGTCATCATGGCTGCAGCAAAGGTGGGAGGCATTCTTGCGAATGACACCTATCCGGCCGATTTCCTCTACGACAATCTGATGATCGAGGCGAATATCGTCGAGGCTTCGCATCAGGTGGGCGTGGAGAAATTCCTGTTTCTCGGTTCGTCCTGCATCTACCCGAAGTTTGCCGACCAGCCGATCCGGGAGGATTCTCTTCTGACCGGTGCGCTTGAGCCGACGAACGAGTGGTATGCCATTGCCAAGATTGCCGGCATCAAGCTGGCGCAGGCTTACCGCAAGCAATACGGCCACGATTACATTTCAGCCATGCCCACCAATCTCTATGGGCCGGGGGACAATTTCGATCTCAATTCCAGCCATGTGATGCCCGCGCTGATCCGCAAGGCCCATGAAGCGAAGTTGCGGTCGGACAGGGAGATTGTGATCTGGGGGACCGGACAGCCGCGGCGCGAATTTCTGCATGCGGACGATTGCGCCGACGCCCTGGTTTTCCTCCTGAAGAACTATTCGGGGGATGAGCACGTCAATGTCGGCTCCGGCGAAGATGTGTCCATCCTGGAGCTCACGAAGCTTGTCTGCGCCATTGTCGGCTTCGAGGGGGAGATCGTGCACGACCTGACGAAACCGGATGGTACGCCGCGAAAGCTCATGAGTGCCGACAAATTGCGGGGCATGGGCTGGAGTCCGCGGGTCGGTCTCAAGGAGGGGATTGCGGCGACCTATCAATCGTTTCTGGAGGGAGGATATCGCGAGCGGCAAGGGGGACATGCAGGATGACTGCAATCCAGCAGGGAATGGTCTTGGGTGAGGCTGCTCCGGCAGTCGCCACCGCAGCGCAAAGGCGGGTGATCGTCTATTGCATGAACTATGCACCCGAACTGGCCGGGATAGGGCGCTATACCGGCGAAATAGCGGAGTATTTCCAGTCCGTCGGCATGCAGGTGACGGTCGTGGCGACGCCGCCTCACTATCCGGGCTGGAAGGTCCAGAACGGCTTCTCCAACGCCTATTCGACACGTGAGGAACAGTCTGTTCGGGTCATTCGTTGCCCGCTTTACCTGAGCAGCAAGATGGCGGGCATCAGGCGGCTGATTGCGCCTCTCTCCTTTGCCCTGACATCCGCGCCGGTCATCTTCTGGCAGATCGTGCGTCAAAGGCCAGACGTCGTTTTCTGCGTCGAGCCGACGCTGTTCGCCGCCCCCATTGCCCAGCTGGCTGCGCGTCTGGTGGGGGCATCCACCGTGCTGCATGTGCAGGATCTCGAGGTCGATGCCGCCTTTGCTGTCGGCCATCTCGGGTCAAGGATCTGGCTCAAGAAGCTGGGTTATGCCTTTGAGCGGATGACGCTCACGCGCTTCGGCAAGGTGATCACCATATCGGGCCGCATGGCCGAGAAGCTGCGCGAGAAGGGGGTTCGGGACGACCGTCTCAAGATCGTGCGCAACTGGGTGGATCTGGCGCATATCTATCCGCTGGGCGAACCGAGCCCTTATCGGAGCGAACTCGGCTTCGCGGACGATGATTTTGTCACCCTCTATTCCGGCAATATCGGCGCCAAGCAGGGGCTGGGCGTGTTGCTGGACGCTGCAGAAAAGCTGAAGGATGAGCCGCGCGCGCGCTTCGTCATCGCGGGAGAGGGGCCCGTGAAGGCGGACCTGCAGGCCCGCTACGGACATTTGCCGAATGTCACATTCCTGCCGTTCCAGCCTTACTCACGATTGAACGAATTCATGAACATGGCGGACCTGCACGCGCTGCCGCAGGACAAAGGGGCAGCCGACCTCGTGCTGCCATCCAAGCTCGGCGGAATGCTGGCATCCGGCAAGCCACTGATCGTCACGGCCGACGAAGGCACGGAGCTGACCGACTTCCTGCGCGGCACGGCCATCATCACGCCACCCGGCGACGCCGAGGCATTGGCAAAAGGCATCCGCGACGCCTTGAACGGCCAAAACCTCGACCGAGATCCCGAAATCCTGCGGGAACTCTGCCTGGCGCTGGCGCGCGACAGCGGCCTGGCAACCTTGACGAGACTGGCGACGGCTTGAACATTCCCGGTCCGGTTGTGGAGGCGTCAACTTTTCCGCCCCTGCAACGCCCCAGCCGGATCATGTTGCCGTCAAGCGTTGTCTTGCGGAACGATTTTTGAAAGAGCGGATCAGGGTACAACATGAGTTTGTTCAGGAGGGTGGCGACAGGTAGCGTGGCGAATCTTGCCGGCATCGCAATGAGTGCGATGCTGCAAATTCTGAGCGTGCCCCTGCTCGTCACTGCCTGGGGACAGGAGCAATTTGGCATCTGGATGATGCTCACCACCATCCCCACCTATTTTGCGCTGACAGATCTTGGATTTGCGCAAGCCGCCACCACCGATATGACGATCAACACGGCGCGCGGTGATAGCGCTACGGCGCTCGCGACATTTCAGAGCGTAGGACTTCTTTTCCTCTTTTCCTCAAGCGTGCTGGTTCTGGCTTCGACGCTACTGCTTGCGATCGCAGAGTGGGGAGAAGGCTTCCGGCAGTATTGGATCGTGGAGAACGCACGCATCATTGTTCTGCTTGTTGGCTATGCTGCATTGGCTCTTTTGTCACGTGTGACGCTAGCTGGCTTTCGCGCCACCGGCCACTATGCGTTAGGGACCATCTCCTATGACAGCATGGTGCTTGTGGAAGGTATTGCGGGATTGACTGTTGCCTATTTAGGCGGAGGCTTTGAGAGTGTCGCCATCACGCTGGCACTATGTCGACTGCTCAGTATGGGGCTTCTTTATATGCTGTTGCGGGCCAAGGTCCCTTGGCTGTACTACGGGCTTGACCATGCCAATGTAGCAGAGGTGAAGCGTCTGCTCGGTCCCTCCATTGCAGCCCTGGCGATACCGATTGCACTTGCCGTCAATCTCCAGGGCAGCGTTTTGGTCGTGGGAGCTGTTCTGTCGCCCGCAGTCGTTGCTCTATTCGTGCCGGTGCGAACGGCCAGCCGTCTGGTCATTCAGATGATAGGTGTCGTGAACCGCGCGACGATGCCAGAAATCGGCAGGGCATCAGGAGAGAATGCCGGCGCCGCAATGAAGAAGCTTCTGAAGCTCAATCTACTGGTCATCGTTCTTGTCCTGGTTCCCGGCGGTCTTCTCTTCGCCATGCTCGGTCAACAATTGTTAAACCTGTGGAGTGGAGGACACCTCGCGCCCCCGGCGACCTTCGTTGAGATCATGGCACTGGCAATGGTGCTTCACGGGGGCTGGTATTTCATATCGAATATACTGCTCGCGACAAATTCCCATGCAACGATATCAAGGTTTCTGCTGATATCTTCCTTCGTATCGCTGCTGATTTTTGTCGCATGCTCGCGAGAATATGGTTTGATCGGCGTCGCAATCGGCGCCGCACTGTCGGAACTCTTAAACTGCCTGGGTGTTGTGGGGGCTGTTTGGAAAAGAACGCGCTATCGTTTTAATGCATAATATTCAGTCATTTCACGGTGTATATATGAATTGTGTGTAATTTAATTATTTTATAGTAAAAAATGGTCTTTAATTGTGTGATTTTATTTACGTGAAGGGTAGGAAGGACATTGCTTTTTATGAAGAAATATTTTGGAGGATGCTGAAATGAGAGCCCTGGACTTTCTTGCGCTTTCAATTTTTATTTTGATGTTTTTGGGGATATTGACCCGCCTTCGAACTGCGAATGCGGTTCAACGCACTGGTTTTCATATGATGCTCTATATGCTCTTTTCCGGCATCGTATTCTACCTTTATTCTCTAAATATACTTGATAATCAGGAAAATCCGTGCCCTTACGGGTCTGAATATATAATTCCATTTGAAGTCTTGAACGTTTTTGCTCTGCTGTATGTAATTTTCTACATCTCTGATTTTCTTTCTTATTCAAATAATAATAATGTAAATATAAGATATTTTATCGACGTTTTAAGTGAAAAGATATCAGGCTTATTAAACATGATATCGTTTATGCTTATAATTTACGCATTCTTACATTTTCTAACCAGAGAGGATGATGTCTTCTGGAATAGCAATTTATATCTATTGATGATGTCGCCGGAGGGAGGGCTTTCTGACAATTTTTCCAAATTTCTGGGTTCTATTGTTGCCCCGATATACTTTGTGTCCTGCATCATGTTCGGTGTAGCTGCTTCCTCAAAGCGCTTTTTCGCGATTGTCGCAACGGGCGGCGTATCAATTTGGCTCGGCATTCTGGAGGTTTCGGCGGCATCTCGAGTCGCAGGAATCGGCGTACTACTTTTCACTATCTATCGTTCTGCGACAGTTGGCGTATTCAAATTCAGTGTTATTGCCTCGACGGCGCTTGGACTTTATCTAATTACAGCAGCGTTGGCTGGGCGCGCGATCGGTGCCTATGGATTGGATAATTTTTTCATGCAACTTTCGTCACCAATGGAGGCGCAAGTTGGATTTTCTGATCTGCTTACGAACCTGTTTCAGGGCGCGCTGACGACCGGCGACGGTCTTTTGCTTGGCGGAAACTTCTCAGAAACCTACAAAGTCCTCTCTCTTTCACCGCTTCCTTCATTCATTGACGGCTTTGATAAGATCAGAGAAGCATCGGAAATTAGACTTGGGGCATATTGCCCTATGGGTGCTGTTGCGGAACTAGCAAATTTTGGCCAAGGCTACTGGATAACATACTGTTTCGTATACTTATTGATGGTTGTCACTATAAATTCTCGCGTTGTCGCGTCCAGAGTGTCGCCGTTATTCATAGTTGCCGCAAATGGAATATTCTCTTTATTTTCCATTGGCGGGTTCACTTACCCAGTAAGAACTATCAATCGGATATTGGTATATACTTTCATAATCATTGTAATTGCTGCTATTATAGGTAAAACAGCCCGAAATGCAAATACGAGAGCCAGGGACACAGTTAGGAGGGCGTATAGGACTTGACGTTAGATGAGTCGTTCGCGGTTCTAGCTTTATTTTTGTCGGCGAGAACATCTGGCATTTAACACATGGAAGATTGTGAGAAGACATTGGCGACAATAGTTTTTATCTGGGATAATTTTGGCCCTATGCACGACGACCGTGTGCGCGAGGTAGCTCGGGCCTATAGGGGCAACGCCCGTATCGTGGGTATTGAAGTGTTTGCCAAGAGCGATACATACGGCTGGGAGAATGATAATGCGGATGTTGGATTTGAGAAGTTAACGCTGTTTTCTCGTCGAGACTATTCGCGCCAATCCAATTTGAAGACCGCGGCCAAGATTGTTCGTTTTTGCAGAAAGCTGGATGCCGACCATGTTTTCGTCTGCAATTACGAGCGCCCGGCAATTCTTTTTGCGGCTGCTACGCTCCGGATCCTGGGCAAAGAGGTTTATGCCATGGGGGATTCGAAATTCGATGACTACGAACGTCATCTATGGCGAGAGGTCGGCAAGAGCTTTTTCTACCTGCCCTATAGCGGTGGATTTTCAAACAGGGCGCGTTCGACCGATTACATGCGCTTTCTTGGTGTGAACTCCCGGAAGATTGTCAGTCCTTACAACACGCTCTCGCTTAGCAAGATCAGGGAACTTGCAGCTTCCGCGCCCGCCCCTGAAGGGATGCCATTTTCTGAGCGGCATTTCACGATCATTGCGCGTTTCGTTCCCAAAAAGAACCTTTCTATGGCTTTGGAAGGGTACGCAATGTACTGCCAAGCTGCTGACCAGCCTCGCAAACTTCATCTTTGCGGGTCGGGAGAACTGGAGCCGCTTCTTCGCGCTAAGGTCGCCGAATTGAAGCTTGGCGAACAGGTGGTTTTCCGAGGCTTTGTGCAACGCGATGGTGTGGCGAAGGTTCTTGGGCAGACGCTTGCACTGCTGCTGCCCAGCATCGAGGAGCAGTTCGGCAATGTGGTGATAGAAGCGCAGGCCATGGGTCTGCCCGTTATCCTCTCCGACAATTGCGGCGCGCGCGATACACTGGTGCGTAGTGGGGTGAACGGCTTTGTCATCGAGCCGGACAACCCGGAAGGGCTGGCCTTCTTCATGGGGCTGCTGGATCGTGACGAGGCGCTTTGGAGACGCATGTGCGCGTCTGCATCGGTCTATGCCGAGAAAGGCGACGTCGCCCGTTTCGCCGAGGCGGTCATGACATTGGTGCCTCCCGCATGAGGTCTCGGAGAACAGTGCTTTTCTGCCTGCCCTCCATTTCGCGTGGCGGTGGCGGCGTTTCGGAATCGGCCAGGCTTCAGGCCCTCGCGCTTGTCTCCTCGCCAGAGGTCGATGTTTCCGTTCTGACCTTTGATGATGATTTTTTCAAAAGCGACCGTGACACGTGGAATTCGGTGCCGATCCGCGCTTTTCGGGTTTTTGGCCCGAGAAGCTTTTCCTTCTCTCCGGGGTTGCTCCTGGCCCTTCTGCGCGCGCGACCCGATGTCGTTCACGTTCATGGGGTGTGGCAGTTCCATTGCCTCGCGGTCTATCTCTGGTCGCTTGCGACGGGGGGGCGTTACGTCGTCACGCCCCATGGCATGCTGGAGAAGTGGATCAGGGCAAGATCACCCCGCCTGAAGCGGATGGTGTCGCTGCTTTATCAGAACCGTTTTCTCCGCCGCGCAGCTGGTTTCCAGGTTCTCACCACGCGCGAGGTGGAGGATGTTTCCGAGTTCGTGCGGGGGCAGGCGGTGGAAATCATTCCGAACTACGTCGCCCCCTTTGTTCATGAAGAGACACGGCCGAACTGGTGGCGCCCGGATTACCAGGGCCGGGACGTCTATCTTTTCCTGGGCCGTATCCACGAGAAGAAGGGCTGCCTTGAACTATGCCATGCGTGGCGCGCGCTCTGCGAGCGGAGCCCGGAATTTCGCGATCGTTCGCTTCTGGTGTTTTGCGGCTGGAATGACGGACTTGTCGGGTTGGAAGATGAGATAGCCAACCTTCACCACAGCTTCGGCAATGCGATTTTCGCAGGCCCGCAATATGGGTTGGAGAAGCAGCAAAGCATGTCCTGCGCTACCTTCTTCATATTGCCCTCGAAAAGCGAGGGACTGCCCATGTCCATTCTGGAGGCATGGTCGGCGGGCATACCGGTCATCATGACGGATGAGTGCAACCTGCCTGTCGGTTTCAAACGGGGCGCTGCAATCAGAACGGGACCGGACCCGCAAACAATCGCCCAGGCGCTGGAGCACGCTTTTGCTTTGCCTTCGACGGCGCGTGTCGATCTGGCAAAAAACGGACTTCAACTTCTGCAGGACCGGTATTCACAAGCGGGGGTGCGTGACGCCCTTATCCACCTATATGGCGAATCGAGCGAGGTTTCATGACTGTTCTTGATGCCCGGCAGTCCAATCCCCGCGAGGGTGGGGCGAGCTTTTCGTTGCGCCATCGGCTTCTGCGGCTGGTCTGGGGTATGGTCTGGGGCGTTCTGGGTCGTCCGTCGCCCGTGCCCTTTCATGGCTGGCGCAGGCGTCTCTTGCGGCTGTTCGGGGCCAAGATCAGCGGCACGGCACGTGTCTATCCCAGCGCCGTGATCTGGTATCCGCCCAATCTGGCGATGGGGGAGCATGCGGTTCTTGGGCCTGGCGTCATCTGCTATTGCATGGATCGCATCTCGGTGGGCGACTATGCCATCGTCTCCCAGCGTTCGCATCTTTGCGGTGGCACGCACGATCCGGATGATCCGTATTTCCAGCTTCAGCCCAAGCCGATCACCATCGGCGCGAAGGCATGGATTGCCGCCGAGGCCTTTGTCGGGCCGGGCATAGCGATCGGAGAGGGGGCTGTCGTCGGCGCGCGCGGCGTTGCCGTAAAGAACGTCCCCGCATGGGAAATATGGGCGGGAAATCCGGCCCGGAAAATCCGTGACCGCGCACGCTTCTGACCCTCGTGGCCAGTCGATTTCCTTCAGTGTGCGGGATAGCGGGCTCCGCTGCCCAAAACTCGTTTCCGCGCGCCCCGTGTAAAATCGAAGCGCTCTATGTCCTTGTTTTCACGCCATTCCGGATGCGAACCTGTTTCCAACGTCGCTGGAAATGCTCTTCCGCATCCCCATTCTGACAAAGCTCTTGCAGAACCTGCAACCGCTTTTGTAAGGCGTTGGTGAAAACCGCTTCCATGCCGTCACGGCAGGACAGACATCACGATTGTTTGTTGTTTTCCATGCCTACCGGTGTCAAGTAGACCGCGTGACACCGGGAAGTCGATCACCATCGGAGGAAAAACCCAATGCAATTTACCCTCAATCGTCGTCAAGCACTGATCGGCATGGGCGCCGCTGCGGCCGCTGCGTCGCTTGGCGCGCCCGCGCGGGCCGCTGCCCGTCATCTTGCCGTGCTTCATCTTGCCAGCCACGCCCCGAGCTTCATCGCTTTCGAACGCGGATACTTCAAGGAAGCCGGGCTCGATATCGAGCTGAAATTCTTCGAGGCCGCGCAGCCTATGGCCGTTGCCATCGCCTCCGGCGATGCCGATTTCGGTGTGACGGCGATGAGCGGTGGTCTTGTCAGCCTGGCGCAGAAGGGCGCCGTCAAGGTCATCGGTGGAGCCTTGACCGAAGAGAAGGGCACGATCGGGGCCATCATCCTGGCGTCCAACAAGGCCTATGAGGCGGGTCTCACCGATCCGTCCAAGCTCGCCGGCAAAAGCTTCGGCATTACGACCGCCGGTTCATCGTTCCATTTCATGGCCTACAAGATTGCCAAGGCGAACAATATTCCCATGTCGGAGATCCAGCTGCGTCCGCTGCAAAAGCTCGGGGCGCTCGTTGGTGCGATCACCAGTGGCCAGATCGACGCCTGGGCTATCCAGCCCAACGTTGCCAGAAAGCTCATTCGCGAGGGGGCGGCCAAGCAGATCGGCCTCGTTTCCGACTATGCGCCGGACTATCAGGTGACGACAGCATTCACGTCGACCAAGAACGCCAAATCCGAACGTGACCTGACAGAGGCCTTCGTCAAGGCCTATTCCCGCGCCATCGCCGATTACAACGCGGCCTTCGTCGACAAGACCGCCAATGACGCCGAACGCGAGGCGCAGGCGAAGATCGTCTACAAGTATGTCGACAGCGACAGCCCGTTCGACGTTGCCATGCAGAACCTGGTCGATGGCGCGATGCGGATCAACAACGGTCTGGCGCTCTCGATCGGAAGCTGCATCGAGCAGGTCGACTGGATGAAGTCTGAGGACATGATCCAGGAAAGTGTCTCGAAGGATCAGCTTTTCGACACATCCTATGTCAAGACGATCTGATCGGTCGACACATGTCGCGGGGGTCGCATCAGGCCTCCGCAGGGAGGTCATATGGACCTGAAGCTCGAAAATGTCGGCCATTCCTATGGTTCAGTCGAGGTCGTCAAGGACATTTCGCTCGAAATCCCCCAGGGCCAGATCGTCTGCCTTGTCGGTCCTTCGGGTTGCGGAAAATCAACGCTGCTCAGGTTTTTGGGCGGGCTTGAACGGCCGGCTTCGGGGCGCGTGCTCCAGATTGGCGATCCGCCGAAGGATTCACTCAATCCGTTGACCTATGTCTTCCAGCATTTCGCCTTGCTGCCCTGGCGCACGGTGGAAGGCAACATCAAGCTGGTGCTGGAGGATCACGGTCTCGGACGACGCGCGATGGACGAGATTGTGACGGATGTGCTGCAACGCACCCGCCTTTCCGATTTCCGGACCGCTTTGCCCAAGCAGCTTTCCGGTGGCATGCGGCAGCGCGTTGCCATCAGCCGTGCCCTTGCCGTCCGGCCTGCCGTCATGCTGATGGATGAACCGCTTTCGGCTCTCGACAGCCAGACGCGTGAGCTTCTGATGGATGATCTGGTTTCGCTTTGGACACGCCAACCGTTCACGTCGGTCTATGTGACCCACAATCTGAATGAAGCGGTTCGCCTTGGACACCGGGTCGTGGTTCTATCGCGCCGCCCGGGTCGGATTCGCGAGATCGTTGAAATCGACATGCCGCTCAAAGAGCGCGACCTGGGCAATCCCTTCCTCGAGGAAAAACAGAAGCAATTGTGGTCGCTCATGCGTGACGAGGCGATGGCCGCAGACAAGGAGCTTGTCAATGTCTGAGATCGGTGCGGTCATGCCGGCTGTGGCGGCTGATGATGGAGGCGAGGGGGAGACGGCGATCCGGACCGTGCAGTTTCGCGGCGGCGGCTTCGCACCGAAGCCGGTGCGCGGCATGGCAATCGCAGTTTTCGTGGTCCTGATTGCCCTCGCGGAAGTCGGAACGCGAACGGGCGTGATTTCCAACCTCACCCTGCCTCGGCCTTCGGCGGTTCTGGAAACCTTCGTGCAGCTTTGGAATACGGGGCTGCTATGGAAGCATCTGCTGCCGTCGCTGCAGCGGTTGTTCGTAGGAGCCGCCATTGGTATTACGACCGGGATCGTCCTTGGCGTCATGATCGGATTGTTCAGTTATGTCCGCGCGGGCCTCGTACCGCTGGTCGCCGCCTTGTTTCCGATCCCGAAGATTGCGCTGTTGCCGCTGTTCGTGATTTGGTTCGGCATCGATGAGATGTCCAAGTATATGCTGATTGCCTTCGGAACCTTCACACCGACCGTGGTCGCCACTTACGGCGCCGTCGACAATGTCGATCGGTCCCTGATCCGAATGGGCCAAAGCTTCGGTCTGTCCTGGTGGTCGATCGTTCGCAAGATCGTGTTGCCGGGGGCTTTCCCCGCTATCCTCTCCGGACTTCGCGTTTCGATCTCCATCGCCATCATTCTCCTTGTTGCCGCGGAAATGCTGGGCGCGCAGTTCGGCGTGGGCTCCTACATTCTGGAGGCCGGATCGCTTTACAATCTGGAGAAACTGTTTGCCGGCGTGACTATTCTTTCCGTCATGGGCTTGATCGTGAGCTTCGTCATTGGCCTTATCGAAAAGCGCTTCCTGAGTTGGCGCGGATAACACCAGAGATCGTTGACAAGAACAGCAGGGGACCCGCTGGAATCCAGTGGAGGAGACAGGCCGATGACGCCCTCATCGGCCTGACCCTGTTGAACCTACCAACCCTTGCTGTCGATGAAGGCCTGCAGGCCCATCGCGGCCTCCGACATGCCCGTGGCGTTCAGATGCGCACCGTCTGACTGGAAGCGTGAGGCATCAATGACGCCGCCTGTGTTCAAGATGTACGGTCGCCAGTCATAAGTGTTGTTCGGCCAGCGGCGCACCATCTCGTCTCGGATCTGTGTCTTCAGTGTATTATCTCCAATGGCCGCCGGGATGACGACGAAGCGGCCGTGACCAAGGGCGCTGATGCAATCCTGCAGGAGGTCACAATAGGCAGGCACGGCCGTCAGGCCATTGGGGGACCCGTCCCAGAAGACGGTCGTTGCGGCAAGAAGTTCCGCATTATTGGCATTGAGGAAACGGCTTTTGATGCCATCCATCGTATCGCCGCCCACCCCTGTCGATGTCACGATGCGATCAGCAACCATGGCATAATAGAGCGGCATTCCGATCCCGCCCGCTCCACCGATATAGCTGTCGCCCTCGAAGCGGATGGATCCCTTCCCGAACGTCCAGACCGCTACGCTGTCAATGGAACCGGTCCAGGTTTCTCCCGCACTCGAAGCGCCGATCCGCAGTTTTGCTACCCCGGGCGCGCCATTTCCCAGGCTGGCGTGTGAATAGGCGGTGTCTCCCAGCCGTGCAGAAACTGTCGTAAGACCAATGCGCAGTTCGACCGTGAAGTCTGTGTCCACCGCGATGGTGCCGAGCGACATGTCGACCTGCTGTGTGGAGCCCGATGTCACAATCAGATGAATGCTGTTGTCGTTGCGATATTCCAGCCGCACCCGGCTCTGGACCGTGTTGCCGCTGGCTGAGGCGAGTGTCAGGTCGTCGGACGTGTCCAGAAGAACCTGTGTGGCGGAAATCGTTGCCGGCGTTCGGGCCGTGACGCGTTGGCGATAGCCACCGATATTCCATCCCGTAAACGGGACGGCTTCTTTCAGGGTGATGTCATCCACCACGACCGAAGCGCCATTCCCGATGCTGTCGGCGCGGAACATCAGGATGGAGCAATCGGGCCTGGCGGAGGCGAGCCCCGACCAGGTGCCGACGGGGGTATTCGGCGGAATGACCGCTTTGCGCAGGGTTGCCGTGGTGGAACCGAAGAAACTCAGCCGGCTGTTCACAGCGCCCGAAATCAGCTGATAGCCGCCGCGGTATGCGCGTCGAACATCCATGGCGACGGACTGGTACGCGGTGATCGCCGTCGAGGCCCCGGTATTGTTGGTGATTTTCAGTCGACCATTGTCCCAACTCAGGGGCGCATTCGATGTGTTCGCGACCCAACCCGCAACGTCGGTATCGAAGCCGCCATTGAGGAGGAGTTCGTCGCCGCGGATGGACGGGCCGATGGATCTGATTACGCCTGACCTTGTGCCGCCCATCGCCGCCAGCAGCGCGGTTTCCGTGGTAAAGGCGCTGCCGTTGAACCATCCACGATCATGTCTTGCATCCAGCATGAAGTTCGCTGGCGTTTTCTTGGCGTCAAGTGCGACCCAGGCAGGTGCGCTCGATTCATCTGCGGATGCGCCGCCCGCATCAAGTGCCAATGTCAGTCCTATCATCAGAAACGTCCTTCTGTTCAATTCGATAGGCGATGACTCTAACATTGGCTTCCCCTGCGTTGATTTTGTGCGTCGTCTTTGCTCGGATCAGGTCCGCCCACTGGGGACGGATCTCATTGGCTAAAGCATATGTTTTCAATGGCTTAATTCCATTCGTCCGCCGAATGGTTTGCAATCGGTCACGGCGATAAAGGCCAGAATGTTCTCCATTTCAGGCGACCGCGTACCGGCCAGGAAACCCGAACGCCGCGCAGGTCATTGCTTGCAAAGAACGGGAAATTCCCTGCATCCCAGTCCCGCACGCGCGAGCATCGCCGCGGGGCCATCGTCGCTCTGGTCCGCAGGGAGACTGCGACTATCGTTGGCGATCCCCGGCCATGTGGCTGGTGATGTCTTGGGAGAGAAGGCGAAGAGTTGGCAGCCGACCGCGACGTTGCCGGAGGCTTCGTTATTGATGGGTTCTCCGGGCTTTTCATGGCGGATGTTGACGAGGGCGGGATAGCGTGCCGCCCAGACGGGTGAGGTGTAGGGAACCGCATCAAGCCGTTGCTCCAGCGTTCCTCCAGAAAGCCCTTCACCTCTTCGATCCAGGTAAATTCCCGACTGATCGCATTGCAGGAAGGCATTGTCCCGCACGATGTTATCGCGACCGCCGTGAATGAACACGGGCCGGCTGACATTGTAAAATACATTTCTTTCAATGCGATAGCCGCTCTCCTGATCATCGAGGTAGATGCCGGAGACATATCGTCTTCCTGTGACCGATGTTGAACCCGCAACGACCGGCATGCCGATATCAAGGAAGATGTTGTTCTCGATGACGGTACCGCGTTCGGTCCAGTCCCTTCCCACATAGATGGCGCCGGCGTCGTCAGCTTCTGTGACCAGATCTTCCAGTCTGTTGTCACGGATGACGTGATCATTGCCTTGCAGAATGATGGCGGAATGAGAACTGTTCTGAATCCTGTTTCCTTCAACCTGGATACCGACGCCGGCGAGACGAACACCAGGATGATAGGTGCGGGTATCCATATCGAAATTCGTGATGGTGCTGTCACGGATGACATGACCTGCTGGAACCAGAGTCGCCCGATCGCCGCCCTTGAGATCGACTGCGGTTTCCGCGATGTCGTCAATCCGGCAATTGGAGATGATGACGTTCTTGCCTCCTTCGACGAGGATACCGCCACCTCCCATATGCCTGATATCACAGTTGTCGATTGTCACATTCTCGCTGTTTCGTATGACGAGTGCGGTTCCCAGCCCTTTTTGAAGCTTGAGGCCAGAGAGATGGAGGTCTCGCGCACCGTCAATCTCAAGGAGATTACTTTCGACCGCAATTTCGAATTCGTCGCTGCCATCGACAGTTGCGGCATAAACAACACGAGTCGCTTCATCAAAGACGTAGTCACCCGGCTCCGAAAGGGCGGCGAAGGCATTGAATACATAGAACGGAAAGCTGGGTCGTATCGTCCGTCGGCTTACCAACGGCCCGATGACGAGCTTGCTTTGATCATCGATCCGGCCAAGAACGGGCATCGTTTCGAAAGCCCAGTCGGCTGCCCAGTAGGCGCCCAGCCACAGATCTGGCTCCTTCGAGAAGCGCTCATACGTATCGCGAGGCAAAATGACACCCGTCTTGTCGTCGCCTAGTTGTATTTCTCGAGAAAAACCTGTTCTCGGCCAGCGAGCGGGTTCGAAACGTCGGTCCGCCTGGAAAAGTTCAAACGTGGAGATGCTGGCTTTGGTGTCGGAACTGCGGCGCGTGACGCGAAATGCTTGTTTGCCCGGAAGAGAATCCAGATCGATCGCGTAAACGTTAAGGCTGTCCGGAAATGTCGTGCCATGTGCCGAATAGACCCGTACACCCTTGATCTTCACAGCTCCGCTTCGAACCAGGCACCCGGGAGCAACAGGCTCCGCGGTGAAACGGCATGACAGTTTTGGAACCGGAGATGGCGTGAGTTCGCGAATGTCCTCGGCCTTCAGACCCGAAGCTGGAAGGACGAGACATAATTGAAAGAGAAGAGGCAGGGCGCGCATCCGCCGAATGATCGAGAAGAGCGGTTCGAGACAGGAGAGAAGGTGTTTAGCCTCCAGACCGCGCACCAATGGGATCATGACCCTTACCCTCGGTTCGGCAGGAAGTGCTTCCTGGCCTCTGTTTCTGCCACACGTGTCATTCCGATCTTGTGCTCAACATGCTCTGCCACCAGGAAACGGCTGCCGGGAGCTGCAGGAAAAGAAAGTAGTGTACCGACATCCTTTGCTGATTTGGCTACTGGTCCTTGAGCGGGACGGATTCCATGAAAAGGTCTTGGTAATTGCTCTTGAGGCGAGCCGAGACATTCCGCAGGATTGCGCTGCGGCTCCGTACGGCAGCCTCGCTATCGGGCATGTAGAATTTCGACAACGCCAGATACTGCATGGTGACATCTGAATCGTTGTTGATCGTGTTCATCACCATCGCCGCCGCGAGCCAGGCAGTTCCGTCGCCCGGATTGCAATGCAGATAGCTGCGGAGAAACTCAAGGGTTTGCTCCAGCCTTTTCTGGGATGCAGCCAGCGGTTCATGGCCGAAGAGGAGGTCAAGTTGCTTGAGTTGCAGATCCTTGCGAACTCGCAAGCCTTCGGACAGGCATTCGGAAGTCCATCGCGTCGGAATGGAAAGCAGATCTGTTGCGTACAAGTCCTTGTTCAAGTCAGCGTCGCGCAGGGACGCTTGCGCTTTCTGCTGAAAGCCGACCAGTGAGACATTGCCGAGTGTCAACAGGAACGACAGCGCAGCGGCAAGAGCCCAGATGACTGCTGAGACGACCCTCATTCCTGAACCAACACCTCTCGGAAAGACCAAGCTTCAATCTTCGTGATAATAGGATTTGTATCTGTACGCGTAGTATTCTGAAGATCCATAGGATTCGTAAAGTCTGGATTTGGTGGAATCCACCTTGTTCAGAATGGCACCCACACACTTGTCTAGGACCGTGCGATTCTTGGCGAGTTCGTTGCGAACCGCCTTTCGAGATGTCACGCCCCATTCGATGACGAGCACGAAGCAATCGACCTTGCTTGCAATGGCGCGCGCATCCACCACCGGACCGAGTGGTGGCAAATCAATGACGATATAGTCGAAATTCTCGGATGCCTGATCCAAGAGAGTGTCCATTCCGGGGGAGCTCAGGAGCTCTGCCGAATAGGGGATGCGGTGCTTGACGACCGCCGGCAGGAAGGCGAGCTTCGTTTCCGGGTTGAAGAGAAGCGAGGCAGGCGAGAAATAGCCCTCCTTGACCGCTTCCACAATGCCTTCCGTTGCGTTGCGACCCAATTGCCGCGTCGCTCCGGGGTTTCTCAAGTCGCCGTCGATCAGCAAGGTTCTTGCGCCTTGGCTGGCCAACAGTTCAGCGAAATTGATGGAGAGCGTCGACTTGCCTTCGCTGGGAAGTATGGAGACCACACCGATGATCTTGGGTTTCTTGGCGCCAGCTTGAAAGTCGATCGCGATCTTTGTGCTTCTCAGGGTTTCGGCAAAAGAGGAGAGGGGGTTGGCCACCACATAATTCGCGACGGAAGATGTCTTGATGATCGACCTTGGATGCGAAGGCGCGCCGGATTGCTCCAAATCTTCAGTCGTGGATTTGACCTTCGGAACCATGCCAAGCGGCTCGAGATCCAGCTCATCCCGCACATGTTCAGGAATACGGAAAAAGCGGTCCCTGTATTCCCTGAATGTTCCTATCCCAACGCCCGCCATCAACCCGAGGACCAAGCTGGCAAAGAGAACCAGCGATTTCCTGGGCTTGGAAGGTCTGTCCGGGACGACTGCCTGACTGATGATCCTCGCCTCTGTGACCGGGAAAGATTGCTGTTGAACCGATTCCTGGTATTTCTGCAGGAAATTTTCGTAGAGTTTCTTGTAGGTCTCGGACTCGCGCTCCAGCTCGCGCAATTGTACTTGTGCATCATTTGCTGCGAGCGAAATGTGGGTCGCAGCCGTCAGCTGCTCGTTGAGCCCGGTGACGCGCTCCTGAGCCACTTGAGCTTCCACCTGATAACTCTGCGCGATACGGCCGAGTTCTGCGAAAATCAGGTTTTGATATTCCTTCATGTCCGCGCGCAGCTGCTGCGCACGAATATGATCGCGTCCCAGCCGCCTTGAAATGTCGGATTCAAGCTTTGAGGCTTCGACAAACTTTCCGCGGAGGCTATTGATCACCTGATTGTTGAGCGAATCCGCGACCGCCGAGTTGATATCTCCGGACTCGATAATTGTCTTGATGCTTGAATATTTCGCGTTCGCGGTCGCAAGATTTGACTGCGCGATGATCAACTGTGCGTTCGTCTGACTCAGCTGCTGATCACTGAGCAGAGATCCCTCTGTCGAGATCAGCTGCTTGTCCTGCTTGAACTTCTGAACCGCGAGGTCGGTGTCCAGAGACTTCTGCTTCAGTTCCGCAATGCGTTCCTGTAGCCAGTCGCCGGCTCGCCGGGTGGCTTCATATTTCGAATTGAGCTGATCATCGAGATATGCCTCGCCATACTGCTTCACGATCTTTGCAGCCAAGGCGGGGTCGGGCGACGTAAAGCTGACGTTCAACACATAGGTGCGGCCCACGCGCGTAACGTCGAGGTTTTTCGTCAAGCGTTCCACGGCATCGCGTGTCAGCTTCTCCCGATCCTCCGCGGGGGCGACGAACCAGCTCCGAAAATCGACCAGGCTGCGAACGGCTCCCAGCGCGGAAGAAAGCGGATTTGCAGTCGTTTCGATGAAGAGCTTGTTGTCGATCAGGTTGAGCTTGTCAGAGACAGCCAGCGCAATTCGGTCCGACTTGAGAAGCTCGACCTGGCTGAGGATCGATGCATCGTCATCCGCCACTCCGGACACGAGCGATAGCTGATCGACGATCTTCTTGTTGTTGGGATCGATGAGAAGTTCGATAGAAGACGTATATTGCGGCACAGCTGTCAGGACATAAGCGGCACCAAGAACAAGCGCTGCAAGTGTTGCTGTCAGTACAACCTTCCACTGGCGCCTCGCACTCGCAAGGAGTCTGTCGAAGTCGATTGCCGTTTCGCCTCTCGAGAAAACCTCATCTCCAGTCAAAGGAGATTGCGTATTCAAGGAATTCAACACAGGTTTCCTTGGCCTTCAGGCTAAATCAAAAAGAACCTTGAAAGGAGGGCGGAACACCACCCTCCTGACGGCGATCAGGTCGGGCTAGCCGGCACTGAGGAAGAGCCTGTCCCGCTGAAAGAGGCGGCAGAGCCAGAATTACTCGTTGTCGCATTGTTGTTGGCACCGCCGCCACCGCCGCTGCTTGCGAAACCGTTCGCCGCCCCGGTCGTGCCGCCGCCGCTTCCGTTTCCTCCGGCGCCTGTTCCTGCCGCACCCGTGCCAGCCGATCCTGCAGCGCCACCATCGCCGCCTGCCCCGGTATCACCTGCTCCCGTGGCGGCCGTTGCGACGGCACCTTGTCCGGACGCGAATGAACCGTTCATGGCATCCGCCACTTCGGTGGATGCGGACGCAGCTATGGAGGCAACCGTCGCCTGAAGACTGGAGGCGAGGGCGATGTTACCCGTCTGCGTCAAGCGTGCCACGGCAACGCCAAGACCCTTCGCGGCCGCCTCAGCCAAGCTCTTGTTTCCGGATGCGGCCGCCAATTGCATCGCCGCGGTTGCAGCATTGGCGCCAGCAGTGCCAGATGTTGCAATCTGCGCGATGGCATTGGCCAGCCCGTCGGGATTTGACGCAAAATCGACAAGCAACTTGCCAGGTTCGGCGACATATTCGGCGACCTTTTCGGCCGTGAGGCCAGTTGCGGGAGCCGACTGCTGCGTCGTCGTCCCCGTTGTTTGCTGTGCCGATACATGACCAGAGGCAAGTGCGAGAACTACACCACTCGCCAATGCCAGGACTAACCTGTTCCGATATGCAAATGACATCTTGCAATTCCTCTTGTTAAACTTTTTTTAACTTTAGCGGATCGTCGGTTTTCGGGCAAGCACCTTGCGGCGTCGGCCGATCAGCGCGTCAGCCCCTTCACTGCATTTCGTGTCGTCAGGATATCCGATGTCACGTTCGAGTGGGTATCCGAGACGCCATTGACCAGATTCATGAACTTCGTGACTTCGACCGAGTCAGAGTTTGTGACATAAATGATGTCGCCATCTCGCATTTTGAACTTCTGGACGGCAAACAGCATGGACGGATCGCGCAGGTTGGCCTTCATGACCGTCGGGATGGTTTCGCCGCTGAAGCGGGAAACATCTATACCAAGGTCGACGAGAGTCTTCCTGGCAACGTCACGATACAGGAATACCTGAGAAGGATCCGCGCGCCCGTCCAGCAGGCCGCCTGCCTTGGCCAGGGCCTCGCCAAGCGTGAGGTTGGCTTCCTCGAAGTTATACTGTCCGCTTGCGCCTGTCGCACCGAAGGCGAGGTAGGTCCGGCGTTCCCGCTCGACGTAAATGGTGTCGTTGGGGTGAACGTAGATGTTTTCCTTGGGACTCGACACCACCGTCTTGAAGAGAGCGGTCGCTTTCCGCCCGCCGCGCTCCAGTGTCACGTATGATTCCACGCTCGGCGCGGCCAGGCCCCCGGCCTTTGAGATGATGTCCAGAACACGGTCGCCCGTGGAGACTGCCATCTGTGCCGGCTGGTTGACGTCGCCCAGGATCGAGAGATTTTGCGATGCGCTCGATACGGTGGTGATAACGACCTGCGGTTCGATCGCGCGGTTTGAGAGCTTCTGGGCGATTTCTCGTTGCGCTGAGGCAACCGATCGCCCGGTCACCTTCACGGCGCCGGCATACGGAACGATGACCTCGCCCTTGGCGTCGATCGTCTGGCGAGGAAGTGTGACGTAGTTGCCTTGCGTCGTTGTCGCTCCAGCCGGAATGAAGAGCCCGCCTGCCTGCGCTTCAAAAACAGTAATCTGAATCACATCGCCGGTGCCCAGATCCGTCGACGGCTTGGAGTTCCCCATTCCAAATCCGTCGTAGAGCGAGTCATAACGTGAGTAATCAAAAAACGGCAGAACGCTGCTATTGATGTCCAGAAGCGCGTATTGAAAACGCGACTTCTTTTCATCGAGGTCGTTCTTTACAGTAGCATTACCAATAACATCCTGACGTGAAGGTCCGGAACTTGGCAATGCAGTGCATCCCGTTGCAGCGATTAGAAAACCGACTGCAAAGGCGCCCTTGAGCCCCTTGTTGATATTCATATGCCCCTCAAGCGAATTTTGATCACCTGAGCGATTAATCTAATTTTAGGATCGATGCAACGATAGATAGTCCATTAATCATGAAATTTCTGTCGCATTGCAATATGTGTGTCATTAATAGCACGGTCGAGAAAAATTTATGCCGATTCTATGGGCGTCTGAATGTGAATTTGATGAAAAAATGTGCATTCGGATGGTCTAATTCGTTCCCATGAATCGTTGGAAAGTGTTGTTCCGACGGAGTTATTGGGGGTAATGCGGGTTTGATTGGTAAGAAGACGGTAACAGGTAGGTAGTGAGCAATTCTTTTGCGAAATGTGCTGTGCGCTGTAATTTATAGGACTCCTCATCATTTTCTATTGTTATATGTTCCTTGAGGATCTCTAGTTCTTTCGTCGCGGACTGTTCGCTGGCCCGCGACCATGCGTTGCACCAGTCCCGGTTATCTGCTGTTATGGAATGGGTCAAATTTGGACGATTACATGATGAGGACGGTTGCTAACGGTCAGATCAGTCGCCCGCAGGTGGTGTTCCAACTGCTGCAAGGCCTATACTGCGTTTTGACTTTGCTACTTCTTCTTCCAGAGGGATCGGTAAAGTCGCTTCCGCTCGACCTTCTGGCTATTCCGATATTTCTTCTTGCTTGTGTTGCAGCGATTGTTGTGCGGCCGGCGATGCACCATCGGAAAATTTACGGGATTGCGGTCGCGTTGGTCGGCGTTCTTGTGATCTGGTCTTTGATCCAGGCTTTCGGAATAGTCGGCAATCCTTTCGCCAATCCTGTCTGGCGCCAGGCGTCAGAGGTGCTGGGTCCTATGGCAGGTTCGATTTCAGTCGTACCCGCCGAGACCCGAGCGACGATCATTCCCGTCCTGTTGCCCTTCGCCGTTTTCTCAAGCGGCGTTCTTCTCTTCCAGTCAGATGTGTCTGCCACGCGTCTTTTGCGCATCGTGGCGATATCCGGCGGTGCGGTCGCGCTTTTCGGTCTCATTCAGTACGAGTTTTTTCCCGACTATATCTTGTTTCGGAAGAAGGAATTTTACCTTCACGATCTGACGTCGGTTCTGGTCAACCGCAATTCGATGGCGACCTATCTCGGGGCTGCACTTCTTCTCAATGCAGCTCTTCTTTACGATTCGCTTTTACCAGCCGGAACGGCCAGGGGGCTGGGAGGAACGGTCCTTTACAGGCAGAGCCACCTGCGCATCTCGTGGCTTTCGATGATCCACGGCGTCATGGTGTTCTGCACACTGGTCGCATTGCTTCTGACGCGGTCGCGGGCGGGCACTGCTGCGACCTTCATCGCGCTCTTTGCACTCGCGGGCTTTTTCGTGCTGGATGGATATCGGCGCATTGAGCAACGCACCGGGCGACGAAGCTCGGGGTCCGTTCGCTTCATGAGGGCGATGGCGGTCCTGGCGGTTTCCGGGATGGTTACCCTGATCTTCGCGTTTCTGGGCGGACGCGTCATCATGCGCGCCGACCTTCAGGGTTTCGAGGATGGGCGCTTCTGTGCATACCCCTCTATCGTGCAATTGCTGACGGATAATTGGATTGTCGGCACAGGGCTGGGAAGCTTCCGCGAAGCCTATGCGCGATATCAGGATTCCCGCTGCGGCAACTATTTGTGGGATCGTGCCCACTCCTTCTATCTTGAAGGCTGGATCGATCTAGGCGTGGTTTTCGTTCCGATGCTCCTCACCGCCGTGCTGGGCCTTTCGATCATTTTTCTCTCAGGCTTGAGAAGACGCAAGTCCTTGCGGTGGGCATCGGCAACTGGCCTGGCCATCCTTTTTCTGTTTGTTCTGCACAGCATCGTGGATTTCTCAATCCAGATTCCGGGCGTCGCCGTGAACTTCGCGGCGATCATGGCCGGCGTCGCGGTGATTTCTCTGAACACAAGCAAACGGGCTCGGGCAACACCCCGACCTGGTCATCTGCAAGGTGTCGCCGCATCAGGATGACACGACGCATGTCTGGCCCTGACGCCAGTTTGAACATCATCTGATCGGCCCGGAATCGGGCCAGCTTGAAACGAGAGCGGTACAGGCGGTCGGTTGCGAGATTACTCGGAGCCGTCGATGCGCATGCGGGTGACTTCGTTCCGCTTGTCGGGGCCCTTCTTGAACTGGAGGATCACGTGATCACCTTCCTTCGGGACGCGCATATTCGAACCCTCGGGAATGCGATAACGCGTGCCATCGCCGAGAATGACGGTGCCGTCGCCGACATATCTGACGTTACCGCGTGCATCGCCAGCCTGGGTTGCTCCAGCACTCAGCGCGGCTATCGTAATGACCGACAATGCCGTGGCAAACTTGGCATATTTCAACAAAGTAAACCCTCCTTGTTGGGCGAGTGGGCGTACAGCCCACGTAATCATGTTCCAGTTTTATTCAGGAATTGTGGAGAATCAATGGAGTTTCAAGTTGTATGCTTTGCATGCAGCCGGTGTGGATTTTTCAGAACAGGATATCCAGGATCTATTGTTTGTGTCTGCGCTGTTTCAGCACAGAAAATGCCTGTTTCCTAAAATTTTAGCTTCTGACTTAAACCGCGACAAACACCTCTCCGATACAACTGCCAGCAAGGGGAAACCATAAGGTCCCCATCAATAAGAAGCGGCACCGCTGAGGTGCTCTGGCAGAGACGGGGTCTAGTCATGCGTAAGCTCGTAAATCTGGTGATCGCCGCAGTCACGGCATCGGTTGCGGCACACCCCCTTCCGGCATCAGCCTTCACGCTTGGGTCTGTCACGAGAAACCTGGGTGGCGAAGTCAACCGCGAGTTCATCTCTGTCTCCCACCGCACCGTTGGCCCCTATGCCGGCGTTGTATTCTGCCTTGCAAATCCGGATGAGTGCTCGACGAAGCGGACGCGCCACTCGCGTCTCGAGATCAGTCTCACGGAACAGCGTTTTGCCGAGCTGCAGCACGTCAATCAATCGATCAACCGGGCGATCCGCCCTCAGAATGATAACGGCGCAGCCGGTGGCGATGTCTGGTCGCTGGCCCCCGCCGCTGGCGATTGCGAGGACTATGCGCTCACGAAGCGCCACCAGCTGATCGCGCGCGGCTGGTCTGCCAACAGCTTGCGCCTGGCTGTTGCATACACAGCCTCCGGCGAGGGGCATATGGTTCTGGTGGTAAAAACAAATTCGGGTGATCTTGTTCTCGACAATCGCTTTGATGCCATCCGCCGCTGGGACAAGACCGGATTGAAATGGGTCATGATCCAGTCAGCCTCCAACCCCAGGAAATGGATGACGGTTGCGGCAGCCAAGGTCTGAAGGCAAGAGATCAGGGCCTGCCGCCTGCCGAAAAACCAACGTGCCTCCCAAGAGCTAAAGCTCGGACGTGATCCCATCGGCAATCTTGAGCACGGTGAGACGGCCCGTGGCGTAAGCGCCAGTATCGATGCCAATGCGGTTCGGACCGTAGGATACCACCGCGCCGGGTGTGTGACCATGAACGACGGTCAGCGGAAGCCCAGATCCCTCGCTGAGAAAGGGCTCGCGGATCCACATGAAGTCACGCGGTTCCTGTCGCTCGATGGCCATGCCAGGCTGGATTCCGGCATGAACAAACAGAAAGTCCCCGCTGCGCGCCCATAACCTGGTCTTGGAAAAGAATTGGCGGTGGGTTGCCGGCACATGCGCGTTGAGCATTTCCACAAGCGCCTGATGGCCGAGGGCACGGTCGCGGTAGGGGTCGAGCGCGATCCCATAGGACCGCAGTGTCTCTCGGCCGCCAAGGTCCAGCCAGCCCCACTCCGCCAGGGGCTTTTCCAGAAAACTGAGAAACACGTCGTCATGGTTGCCGCGAAGGCAGAGCCTCATGAATTTCAAGTCGCCATGGCTTTGAAGATGCTCGATCACGCCGCGTGAATCCGGACCGCGGTCAATATAGTCACCTAAATAGATGACAAGCGCACGTTCGTTTTCCGCGATATCAGCTTCGATCTTCCGGTCGGACTCCAGCAAGAGGTCAAGCCGGCCGTGGATGTCGCCAACCGCGTAGATGACATCGAACCGCCCCTGTGGAACGTCAATACCTATGGCCGGTGCGCTCGGCTCCCGATCGGATTTTCGGGTGAAGTTTTTCTTCATCCAGCGAAGCATGAACGGTTCTCCCATAGTCTTCCGGCGGGCCGCCTGAACGCGGCATTCCGGTTCGGGTTTTGATATGTCCCCACTTATCTGTTCAGTTGCAGGTTGCAAAGGAGCGGTTTGTGGTCGGATCCGAGATTGGGGCCCGTGTGGCAATCGGACAGGACATTGCCGGTGCTTGTCAGGATATGGTCGATCGGCGAGCCAAAAAAGGGAAGACCTTTTCTGACGGCCATTCGCGTGGGCGAGGCAAGCAGCGCAGGTTCCTCATGCAGATCCCCTTCGGCGACGATGGCGGCGAAGCGCGGATCCCATCTCGTTGCGTTGAAGTCGCCCATCATGAGGACGGGTTCTGTTTCCTGCGACACATAGCGGGCGACCTCCGCGAGATAGAAGTCCCGCACCTTGACATCGTCCAGCCCCTTCAAGGTGTAGGGGTGAATGGCCCAGACGACAAGACGGCGGTTCTCCACATTCAGTTCGGCGCGAAGCATGGCGTTGGCGTTGATCATCCTGTTTGCCTGTTTCAGGATCGGGAAACGCGACAGGATCATCACATCGGCGACAGGCTGGGTATGATAGGGCAACAAGCCGTACAGCGCGTTCGAAACGCCGTCCTCCCGCCCGCTGATCTCCTGAATGGCGAGGATGTCGGGGTTCTCCTGCTTCAGCCAGGCGTAGATGTCGCTCCGGTCACGGTCATCCGCCAGCCAATTGAAGGAGATGACCTTCAGGGTCGGCCCGGTGGCCGGGCCACGGTTCCTCGACCAGTCGATGAGGAAGGGTGAAACGAAATCGAGGGCCACAACAACGGCCGCGAGGAAAGCCGCAAGGCGCAATGGGCGGCTCAGGAGGGCCAGGACCAGCAGGAACAGAATGGCAGCGGCCAGGACATAATCCCAGAACAGATAGGCGATCGAGAGAATATGCCCAAGCTCGAGTTGATACCGGCGTGCCAGAAGCAGAATGGCAATCGCGATTGCCGGTGCTACGGCGAGAAGTCTCCTGCGCATTCTTTCATTCATTCGGACATCCATCGATGGCTCTGACTTCGAAGATACCGCAATACGGTGGTTTCCCTGCCGATCAAAACAAAATCTGGCTTGTGCGCCCGATTGGTTGACGGCAACCCGCGCACTTGGAGTCTCCTGCAGGGCTTCCGGCATTTGACAGAGCGGGCGGGCGGGGCAACAAGTGACCATCGAAACTGCATTGTCACGGGAGGAAAAGCATGGCCGATCTGGGTTCCAAGGGCGTGGCGCTGGTGACCGGTGGCGGCACGGGCGTGGGCAAGGCAATCGCGCGTGGCCTATCCGGCGCCGGCTGGACATTGATCCTCGCCGGCCGACGGTTGGATGTCTTGCAGGCGGCGGCGATCGAAATCAGCGCCGAGACCTCCGGTGACGTCCATGCCATCGAAGCCGATGTCGGCAGGGTCGGATCGGTGCGGTCGCTGTTTGATCAGATCGAGCAGCGCTTCGGCAGGCTTGATCTGCTCGTCAACAATGCCGGTCGATCAAGCCCAGCGGTCCCGCTCGATGAGCTGAGCGTCGAGGACTGGTACGCCGTCGTTGACGCCAATCTCACCGGAGCCTTCCTCTGTACGCAACAGGCCTTTCGCATCATGAAGGCGCAGTCGCCCCGGGGCGGCCGTATCATCAACAACGGTTCGATTTCTGCGACCACTCCACGTCCGAACTCGGCTCCCTACACCGCCACGAAACATGCCGTGACCGGCCTGACGAAGGCCTGCGCGCTGGATGGCCGCGAGTTTGATATCGCCTGCGGACAGATCGATATCGGCAACGCGGCAACCGACATGACGGGACGGATGCGCGCCGGCATCATGCAGCCGAATGGACAGACCATGGTCGAACCGACCATCGACCCGAAACATGTGGCCGATGCGGTCGTTTACATGGCTGGGCTTCCACTTGATGCCAACGTGCTGACCATGACGGTCATGGCGACGAAAATGCCCTTCGTGGGCCGCGGCTGACCCGCGTCTTTCACAGGATGCCCCAGGCACGATAGCGCCCTCGGCCGGTCATCTCGCGCAGGTTCAGTTCCTTCGTGAGGATGAGCGCGCCCTGCGGCGTGATATCAAGCTCCTGCGCGATCAAGCTGGCGGAGACGACCGGTCGTGCGATCACCAGGTCGACCAGTTGCGGCAGGCGCGAATGGCCACGGCGATTTGCTGTCCGACGTTCAAGCTGGGCACGGGCGGCCAGCAGCCGGTCATGCTCCTTCAGCCCTGTCGTCGCCGCTTCCTCGACGCTTTCGACAATCGCCAGAAGCCGGGTCATTCGGCTGGGGGAGCGACGGCGGTCGATCTTGATCGTCTTCAGTCCAACATTGAGTGTCGGCAGATGCGTGCGGGCTACGCCTTCCTGTCTGAGAAGCGCCGCAGCCAGCTGGCGACCCAGTTCGACGCGATGCTGCAACACCTGAAGCTGGTTCCAGGCGTCCAGCGCAATCGCCATCCTGAGCAAGGGCGGAAGTCCTTCCGTCGAGCGCAGGACAGCGAACCATTCTTCAAGCCGCGCGTCCTCATCCCAGTCCGCATCATAAATAAGCGTGTCGCGATCCGTCGTGACATTTGGCGGGCCCCGATTGCCAAGCGTCTCCTCGATCAGCGCGCTGCTGCGGGTCAGCAAGGCATCGATCTCTGCAAATTCGTCGCCGCACTCGTCTGAAGCGACGTCGTCGTCGGAACCGCTCTGATCGAACGTTGGTGAGGCGGGCCTGGCAAGCGATTGTCCCTTGGCATCGTGGACTTCTCCGCGCAGGCGCGACAGTCCGGTACGGCTCATCGCCCAGTCTGCGGGATGGCTTGCAATCTGGCGGCGGCTGCGCAGAACGGAATGGGCAATGGTCAGCTCATGGGTGGGGGTACGCGCATCGCGACGGGCATCGTGGAGGACAAGATCTTCGACATGAACCAGCTCGCCATCAACCCACATGGAGGCTACCGCATCGGCGAAATCCTGTCGCTCGAGGAACCCCTCCCGGATTGTCGAGCGGGCGATGCACTCATCCAGTCGCGCCAGCGCCTCTGTCGCCCGGCATACCGGTGCAAACAGCGCTGGAAGATCGATTCGGGTGAGGTCATAGGACATGCACCAAGCCTAGGCGATTTGCCCGCTGTTGCCTATTGCCTCCGGCCTGCCGCTTCGCCATCTTTCAGACGGGCGACCGTGCTTCACGTCGCGACAGCAGATTGCGGGCGCAGCAATGCAAGACCTGTGCAACCTGACTCAGGCTTGCAGGGCTTAGTCTTGCCGGCCTCCCCAGCATATGAAATCGGCATTGGCGAAATCACTATCCTTAGGCTGATTACGCTTGCCATAGGAGAGGGGGTTGCCATCCGGGCCCACGGTCGAGCCGCCCGCTGCGCGCACCACGGCATCGCCGGCCGCCGTGTCCCATTCCATCGTGCGGCCGAAGCGGGGGTAAACATCCGCAGCCCCCTCTGCCACGAGGCAGAACTTGAGTGACGAGCCGACCGAACGATAATCGTGCACGCCTTCCTTCTCCAGGAAAGCCACTGTTTCCGGGCTGTTATGCGATCGGCTCGCCACAGCGACCGGTTTGTCGGGACAGGCGCGCACGCCGATCGGGTGGCGCGACACGAGCTTGCCGCCTTCACCGATCACCAGTTTTTCCGCGCCCGTCGCATCGCCGCGATAGAGCACTCCCTTGGCAGGCGCATAAACGACGCCTGCGACCGGGCGGCCCTCGACGATCAGCGCGATGTTGACCGTGAAGTCCTCGCTTTTGTTGATGAATTCCTTGGTGCCGTCCAGGGGGTCGACAAGAAAGAAGCGACCGGAACTCGTCGCCGGCATGTGTCCGGCAGCGCAGGCTTCCTCCGCAACCAGCGGAATATCCGGATAGGCCTTCGTCAGAATGCCGGCAATGATTGCTTCGGCTTTCTCGTCGGCGACTGTCACGGGCGACTGGTCACATTTGAGGCGAACCTCCGGGCCAGCGCGAAACACAGTCATGATCACCGCGCCTGCCTCAATGGCGGCAGCCGTGAAAATCTCGAGCATCGGGTCTTTGGTCTTCATCATCCTTCTCGCGCCGGCAAGGCGTTGCCGGCCGATAAGCATATACGTTCGGCGGTCCTTCGCCGCAAGCCGCCGTCCCCAAGGTTCACGAGCCGATTCAGAGCGTCATCCCCAAGGGTCGAGGATTACTTTGCCTGAAACGCCGCGTTCCATCAACTGTGTCAGCATCTTTGGTGCATCGGAAAGCGGATGACGGGCGCTGATCAAAGGCTTGACCTTGCCCTCGAGATACCAGCCGAAGAGCTCACGGACATTGTCCGCGTAGGTTGCCGGCTCGTGCTGGGTGAATGCGCCCCAGAAGACGCCGACGAGGGAAAATTCCTTGACCAGCGCCAGGTTGACCGGCAATTGCGGAATGCGCCCGGCGGCAAAGCCGACCACGAGGTAACGGCCATTGCGACCCATTGTTCGCACCAGCGTGTCAAACGTATCGCCGCCGACCGGGTCGAAGATGACATCGACACCTTTCTTTCCGGCAAGTTCGCGCATCGTTTCCTTCAGGTTGTCATAGCCGATGACATGGTCTGCGCCGGCATCGCCGACCGCCCTGCGCTTTTCGTCCGTCGACGCGATGGCGATCACTCTCGCGCCCATGGCCTTGCCGATCTGCACCGCCGCGAGACCTGTTGCGCCCGCAGCGCCCGCAACGACGAGCGTTTCGCCCGCCTTGAGATGGCCACGCTGCTTGAGCGCGTGATGAGACGTGCCGAAGCCGCACATCAGCGCGCAGGCATCTGCATCGGTGACCCGGTCGGGCAGGGGGATGCACTGGGCTTCGGCAAAGACCCCCTTCTGCGCAAAGGCGCCCGTCCCGGCCGTGGCGACGACACGCATGCCCGGCTTCAGGTGTTTCACGTCAGGACCGATCTTTTCCACCACGCCCGCCATTTCCATGCCGGGAATGAAAGGCAGCTCGGGCTTGGCCTGATAGAGGCCCTGGACCAGAAGTCCGTCGGGATAGTTGACGCCGATGGCGGCGGCCTTGATGACAACTTGAGAGCCGGTGGCCTCCGGTTCCGGCAGATCGGCGAAGGTCAATCCGTCAATCGGGCCGTAGGCGCTACAGAGGATCGCTTTCATCAAACCTTCTCCTGCGTGTAACGCTTGAGTTCCTCACGCGCGATCTGACGGCGGTGAACGGCGTCCGGGCCGTCGGCAAACCGCAGTGTGCGGACATTGGTCCAGGAGCGTGCCAGCGGCGTGTCCTGACTGATGCCCATGCCGCCGTGCATCTGCATGGATTCGTCGATGATTTTCAGCGCCATGCGCGGGGCGGCGACCTTGATCTGGCTGATCCAGACGGCAGCTTCCTTCGGATTGCCGCGATCGATCATCCAGGCGGCCTTGAGGCAGAGGAGGCGGGTCATCTCGATTTCGATGCGCGCTTCGGCGATGATGTCGAAATTCGCGCCAAGTTCCGCCAGCTTCTTGCCGAAAGCCTCGCGGCGCAGCGCCCTCTGGCAGAGCCGCTCCAGCGCCATTTCGGCATGACCGATGGCGCGCATCGTGTGGTGAATGCGTCCTCCGCCGAGCCGACCCTGGGCGATCTCGAAACCCCTGCCTTCGTTGAGCAGGAGGTTCGAAACGGGGACCCGCACGTTCTCAAGCTTCAGATGCATGTGCCCATGCGGGGCATCATCGTCGCCAAAGACCTCCATGGCACGGAGCTTGGTGATACCGGGCGTGTCGGCGGGCACGAGGATCATCGAATGCTGTTCGTGCCGGCGCCGTTCGGCGCTCGGCGTGTGCACCATCACGATATAGATCTTGCAGCGCGGGTCGCCGGCGCCCGACGACCACCACTTCTCGCCGTTCAGGACATAGTGATCGCCGTCACGCTCGCAGCGCATGGAAATATTGGTGGCGTCGGAGGAGGCCACGTCCGGTTCGGTCATCAGGAAGGCCGAACGAATTTCGCCGTTGAGCAGCGGCTTCAACCACTTTTCCTTGTGCTCGGACGAGCCGTATCGCTCCAGAACCTCCATATTGCCCGTATCCGGCGCCGAGCAGTTGAACACCTCGGCCGCCAAGAAGGACTTGCCCATTTCTTCGGCGAGGTAGGCATATTCCACCGTATTGAGGCCGTAGCCGTTCCCGGAATTGGTCAGCCAGAAGTTCCAAAGGCCGCGTTCCTTCGCCGTCTTCTTCAAGCTCTCCAGAATTTCCGTCTGTCTCTGCGTGAAAGCAAAGCGATTCCCGCCGTCCGCCTTTCCGACCTCTGCGAGGTATTCCTCGTCCAGCGGCATGATCTCGTTGCGGATCATGTCGCGGACCGCGGCATGGATGGGCTTCAGGCGCTCGGTCATGCCCAGCGGCATGCTGTCTGCCCCGGCGACGATATCGGACATGGCTTCCTCCCTTGCGTCCGACCGGAGCCTTCTGCCCCGCCTCCATCGGACGAAAAATTCTGGTTGTAATGCTGCGGCAAGTGAACATACTACCGAGTATGTTGTCAATCGCCTGACGATGCGGCATTGATAATTCATATGGGAGGAACTCGCATGACTGACCAGCATCAGGACCCGCCTGCCGGCAATCCCGGCGCACTTGATCTCGTAGCGCTTGGAGATGAACTCGCGCACGCCATTCCGGGATTCGGCGTGCTCCAGTCAGCGACGAAATTCTCCGACGGCCAGTCAAATCCGACCTATCTGCTGAACGCCGATGGCAAGCGCTATGTCTTGCGTGCAAAGCCGCCCGGGCAGTTGCTCGCCTCCGCACATCAGGTTGACCGGGAGTTTCGCGTTCTGAAGGCGCTGCATGGCAGTGCCGTCCCGGTTCCCGAAGCATTGTATCTCTCCCCGGAACAGTCTTCGATCGGGCGGATGTTCTATGTGATGAGCCATGTCGATGGTCGCATCCTCTGGGATCCGGCGCTTCCAGACGAAACGGTCGAAGGTCGGCGCGCGATCTACGATGCGATGAACCGCGTTCTCGCCGCCCTTCACAGCGTTGACGTCCATGCCGTGGGGCTCTCGGATTTCGGTAAGCCTGGCAGCTATTTTGAACGCCAGATTGCCCGCTGGGCAAAGCAATACCGCGCCAGCGAGACAGAGAAGCTGGACGACATGGACTGGCTGATCGACTGGCTCGAAAGGCATGAAGCCGGTGATGACGGGCAGGTGGCGCTTGTCCACGGCGACTACCGTATCGACAATATGATCTTCTCCCCCGGCGGCGCGGAGGTGCGCGCGGTCCTGGATTGGGAACTCTCGACGCTCGGACATCCGCTGGCCGACCTCGCCTATCAGTGCATGCAGTGGCGTCTTCCCAACAAGGGCAATTTCCGTGGCATTGGCGGGCTCGATCGGGAAGCATTGGGATTGCCGCTGGAGGCCGACTATGTGCGAACCTATTGCCAGCGTCGTGGCATAGACGTTCCCGGCAACTGGATTTTCGCGCTGGCTTTCTCCTTTTTCCGCATCGGGGCTATCATTCAGGGTGTGGTGAAGCGCGCGCTGGACGGCAATGCCTCGAACCCGGAGAAGGCGCGCCAGCTTGCCGCTGCCGTGCCGCTGGTGGCGCGCATGGCGCGCGACCTCGTCAACAAGGGAGAATGACGATGAAGCAATTCGATGGACTGACGGTCTTATTGACAGGCGCAACGGGCGGATTTGGCGAGGCGGCAGCCGAACGCTTCTATCGCGAAGGCGCCAATCTTGTCCTCTCCGATCTCACCGAAGAGGCGGTGGATCAGGTGGCGAGCCGCTTCGATCCCGCCCGCGTCGTGACCCTTGCGGGATCGGTTGGGGATGAGACGCTTTCGGCCGACCTTGTGCAACTGGCCCTGGATAGTTTCGGCTCGCTCGATATCGCGGTCAATAATGCCGGCATTGCCCATCCGTTGCTCAAGTTGCCGCAGATCGACAGCGATATGGCCCGGCGGGTTATCGATGTCGACCTGATGGGGGTTTTCTACGCGCTCAAGCATCAGCTTCCCGTGATGGAGAAACAGTATCGGGAGCAGGGACGCCGGGCGGCAATCGTGAATGTTGCTTCCGTCGCGGGCGTGGCTGGCGCGCCAACCGCCAGCGTCTACGCGGCGGCGAAGCATGGGGTCGTCGGGCTGACAAAATCCGCCGCGCTTGAATATGTCCGGCGTGGCATTCGGATCAACGCGCTCTGCCCGTCCTTCGCCCGGACGCCGATGGTCACCCGGATGTTGGATGCCCAGATCGCGACCGGTCAGGTGACACAGGCGGAAGCGGAAGCGCATCTGACGCGTGGCATCCCGGCACGGCGCCTGGCTGAAGTGGAGGAGGTGATCGGGGCGCTGGTCTTCGCCGCGTCGCCCGCAAATTCCTTCTATACCGGCCAGACGATCCATGTCGACGGTGGCATGACTGCCACCTGACAGGGCACGAAGCGACTATTTCAGGGCTGACAGGTTGTCATTCGCCTCATAGATCGCGCAGAGGATATGGTAGAATGTGCTTGCCGGTGCAGGTTCGTCGACGAAGCTGCCGTCCGGCTTGCGCTTGTCATACCAGAGGCCACGCACGGGCGTGGAAAGAAACAGCGAAAACGCCTCGGTGGCCTTGATGGCGGAGGCAAGGTAGTCCGAGCGCTTGTCCGGGCTGCCGACGACCGCGAGTTTCGTTGCGGCCTTCAGCCATTCTGTCTGTGGCCACATCCGAGCGATCGGATCATGAACAGAAAAGTCGTCGTGAAGGCTCATGATCGCCACTTTTCCATCTTCGGACAGGCCATGTCGCACCCCGATTTCGAAAAGTCGTTCTGCTTTCGCGATGGCCGCCGCATCGTTGCGTGCGGCGCCCCAGCGGGCGAGCAGCCAGCCCCATTCGAACTGATGGCCCGGCTCCATGATGCGACCCTTGTCAGACGGATGTGGGGTCCAGTCGTGGTCGAAGAATTCGCGCAAGCCCCCGGACTTGTCATCGATGAAGCGCGTCATGGCGAGGTCTGCGATTTCGTCGGCAAGCGCGGCCCAGATTTCGGACCGTTCCGCGAGAGCCTCCCAGGCAAGCGCTGCCTCGAAGAGATGCATGTGCGGATTGGAGCAAAGCGGCAGGCTCGGAGGATCAGAATGCTCGAAGCCGGCTAGGGGGTGCTTGTGGTGCGCCGTGAGGAGCCGCAGCAATTCGACGGCTATTTCCTCCATTCGCATCGTTGCGTCGGAGAAACTTGCCGCGATCTGCGAAAATGAAAAGAGCGCGAAGGCCTGATTGTAGAGATCATATGCCGGATCGATCAACACGCCCTGCGGATTGGCGACCGCGCCGTAAAGACCGTCGTGCTTGCGAAACGCATTTTCGAAGTAGGTCAGCCCGTTTCTGACCAGCGCTTCCCAATCACCCCTGACGCCACGCTGGTGTGCAGCGCTGAAACAGTAGATCTGGCGCGGCTGAACGCGCGCCCGGCGATTGTCTGCGGCCATCGGCTGGCCATCCTGTCCAAGGCGCTCGTGGAAACCGCCCGTCGTCTGCTCCACGCCGGCGCTGCTCCACAACGGTATGGCAGCATCCTCCAGCCACGCGGTCAAGTTTTTCAGGGCCTGCTCGAGGCTTCGGATCGGAACGAGGTTTGACATGTCAGCTACTTCAGGAATTGGGATGGAATGACTGATGGAGGAAACGAATAAACAATAGTGATGTTCCCGTGACACTAGGCGGGTACCCGGCCTCGTCAAGCGGTTTTGCTGCAGACTTCTCGCTGGTTCCTAGCTTCCGGCATATTCGCTGTCAGAGACATGCTCAAGCCATTCGACGGTCTTGCCGTCCAGCGCTTCCTGGATCGCGATATGTGTCATGGCAAGCTTATCCGATGCGCCGTGCCAATGGCGCTCGCCAGGTTCGAACCAGACGACATCGCCCGCACGGACGATCTCGACCGCGCCACCGTCCCGTTGGACCCTTCCCAGGCCTGCCGTGACGATGAGGGTCTGGCCAAGAGGATGCGTATGCCATGCCGTGCGAGCGCCCGGCTGAAAGGTGACCGATGCAGCAGCGACGCGGGCAGGGGGCTCGGTCTGGATCAGCGGTTCCATCCGCACCTGTCCGGTGAACCAGTCTGCCGGGCCCGGATTGGAACTGCGCTGATCGAGGCGGTTGATCTTCATGAGACGTCTCCCAGATGCCGAGGTTGACCGCTTATCGCATCAAACAGCCGACTGTCGCAACCTTGCTCAGGCTTTGAGGCTCGCCATCGGCATAAGCGCTCCCCGGTGCATGATCACCTGCAGGGACACCGCATGACCTTTCGCAATGGCTTCGTCGGGCTCTGCGCCCGTCAGGAGCGCGGACAGAAAACCTCCGTTGAAACTGTCGCCGGCGCCTGTCGTGTCGACAGGCTGCACGCGGTCGATCGCGTGGATAGGATGGCGGTCATTCTGTTCGGCAAACAGCATGGGACCGCCGCCATTCTTGACAAGCACCGTTTTTTGCGCCAGCGGCCAGATACCTGTTTGCGCAGGCGTCGAGGTCGGCGTCGCCGAAATGTTCGGCCTCGTCGTCAAAGCTGGGCAGGAGAATGTCCGCCACGCCCGCGGCCTGCATGGTCACGGTTCGCATCTCGTCTGCCGAAGGCCACAGCCTCGGGCGAAGGTTGGGGTCAAAGACCGTCGTCTTGCCGGCTGCGCGCGCCTTGCCGATCTCGCTGAGAAGGTTGCTCCGTCCGTTCTGGTCCAGGATGGCCATGGTGATGCCGGAATAATAGATCACATCGGCTGCGGCGAAGACGCTCGCCAGATGATCCCTGTCATCTGCCAGGGTTTTGGCTGCGGACTGATCGCGCCAGTAGGTGAAGCTGCGTTCGCCCCTGGTGATTTCGATCAGATAGAGACCGGGTCGGCAGCTTGGATGCCGGCTGATCAGTCGGGTGTCGATGCCGTTTTGCTCAAAAAAGTCCAGCATCTTGTCGGAATAGACATCCTGCCCCAGGCGCGTGAGATATGCCACATTCCAGTCTTGCCGCGCCAGGCAGGCGCGCGCATACCAGGCGGTGTTCATCGTGTCGCCTGCAAATCCGAGCCGAAAATCTCCATGCTCGAGCGAGGCCATTTCGATCATGCACTCGCCGACCGAAAGAAATGTCTTCCGCTGCATACCTTCATTCTCCTCCGCCAATTCCGGTTTCGTCTGGCACAGGGAGCGAGACACTTCAAGTCGCACCATGCGCGGGGATTTATTTCCAGCCCTCGTCCACGCTAAAGTCGTCGCTGCCCATTGAAGTTTTGCCGGCGATTGATAAGGTCTGTTCAGCATTGAACGTATTTTGCGTGATTGCGACACGAGAAGAACAGCCGGTAGGAGGCGATCCGGCAAGGGAGAGAGACGATGACCACTGATCTGTTCGACCTGTCGGGCCAGACGGCCCTAATCACGGGCGGTTCCCGGGGGCTGGGCCTGCAGATTGCCGAAGTGCTGTCTGACTACGGCGCGCGCGTGATCCTTACCGCACGCAAGCAGGCCGAACTTGATGAGGCCGTAAGCCATATTTCCCAGCGAGGCGGAAAAGCCATCGGACTGGCAGGCGATCTTTCAAAGATCGATGAGATCCCGGAATTTGCAGAAAAGGCGCTTAACGCCAGCGGGACAGGTATCCAGATTCTCGTCAACAATGCCGGTGCGACCTGGGGGGCTCCGGCCGAAGAATATCCGGTCGATGCGTGGCATAAGGTCATGAACCTCAATGTGACCTCGATCTTCATGCTGAGCCGCGAGATCGGCCGGCTTGCAATGATCCCGGCGCGCTACGGGCGAATCCTCAACATTGCTTCCGTGGCCGGGCTTGGCGGGAACCGCGCCGATCTGAACATGAAGACCATTGCATACAATACATCAAAGGGCGCCGTGATCAATTTCACGAAGACTCTGGCGGTCGAATGGGGCCATCACGGGATTACAGTCAATGCGCTGTGCCCCGGCTTCTTTCCCACCAAGATGGCCAAGGGGCTCATGGACCAGATGGGGCAGGCGCTGCTGCCCTCCGTTCCCAATGGCCGCTTCGGCGGACCCGAGGACCTCAAGGCGCCGGCGCTGATGTTCTGCGCCAAGTCCGCCGGTCACATGACTGGCCAGTGGCTCGCCGTGGATGGTGGCATGACTGCGTCCGGCTAAGAAAAAATGCCGGGGCCTTGCCCCGGCAATTGCGCCGTCAGAACCGCAGGCCAAGGCCCACGTTTACGACATGCTGGCGAAAATCGACTGACGAGCCGCCGCCACTCAGCGTTTCGAACTGGTTGAACCGATATTCGCCTCGGGCAAACATGTTCTCGGTGATCTTGAAGTCGACGCCGGCGCCGACCGTGTAGCCGTTGAGCCACTGGTTGGCGCTTCCAAGTCCTGTCACGTTGGCGAACAGGTTTGTACCGGTCCAGCCGCCTGCGAGGAACACGTTGGCGGGGCCAAGGTCATAACCGAGCTTGCCGCGAACGCTGGCGCCGAAATCGGTGCCGACGCTGCCGGTGAAGCCGCCGGAGGTCGCGGTCAGCGAGTTCCAGTCATAGGACAGATCGCCTTCCAAGCCGATCAGCCAGCCTTGACCGATCAGGAAATCAGCACCGGCGAAACCGCCAATGCGCCCCCCATTCAGGTCCGTGCTGCCGGACGCACCGCTGACCGTTGCGCCGGCACGAAGCGAGCCATAGCCGCCGTATGCGCCGACATAGAAATTGTCACCTGCTGCTGCCGTCAACGGAACGGCGGAAATGGCCATTGCCAGGATCAAATTGCGCATGCCTGTACCCCCTATTGCAGATTGAAAAATAAAGCACAGCTCTCCGAAGCTGTCTATTAGTATCATTTAAAATATAAGTTAACGAATTCCCTCACAGGCGGTGCGAGCCTTGAATCCAGGGCACATGTGCCCTGGCTGGATTGGCATCACGCCAGTCCGGCGGCTTCGATCTCGGTGCTCAGCCAGTCGGACATCCGTTGCGCTGCGGGGTGCGTCTGGCGATGGGCCGGGGTGACAAAGTAATAGCTGCTGCGGCTTTCTATGGCGCGATCGAAGGCCTTGACCAGCGTACCTTCCTGCAATTCCGCTTCAATCAGAAAAAGCGGCATCAGTGCGACGCCGAGACCGGCGATGCACGCTTGCGAAACGTGCATGAACTGCTCGAAGCGCATGCCCTCGTGATGGGAACGCCTGACACCGAGGGTCGAGAACCAATGCTGCCAGGCTTCCGGCCGGGACGCCATTTCGAGGAGCGGCATGGAGATGAGCGCTTCCGGCGACGTTACCGGATTTTCTCTCAGGAACTGCGGGCTGCAAACCGGGACGACATGCTCGCGCATCAGGAAACGGAAGTTGCCGTCGGGCCAGTCGGGCTTGCCGACATGAATGGCTGCGTCCAGCCTTTCCGCGCCAAAGTCGACACGGCCGATCCGTGTGGCGAAATTGACCGTCAGGCCGGGATGCTGGCGGAGAAAGGACGGCATGCGGGGCATCAGCCAGCGCGTGCCGAAGGTTGGAAGGATGGCGAGTCCGAATCCCGCCGATGCATTGTCAGACATCGCTTCCAGCGAAAGCAGGCGCAGACTGCGAAGCAGAGAATCCGCTCCTTCTGCGTAGCGGCGTCCCTTTTCCGTCAGTTCGACGCCCCGATTGGTGCGGGTAATCAGTGCCACGCCCAGCTGCGCTTCGAGCAGCGCGACATGACGGCTGATTGCGCCGGGGGTAAGGCTGAGCGCTGCTGCCGCGGCGCTCATGCTGCCCAGTCGCGCGACGGCGTCGAAGGCGGAGAGCGAGGCGGTCGAAGGGAGTAGGCGGCGTTGCGTGGGTTCCATCTGCTTTGCGTAAAGCTCAAAGCAGGGAAAGTAAATATGATTTGCGCCCGACCCGGAATCCGCCGAAACTTGAACCACCAACCGAGGAGCCGCATTACCATGTCATCGAGTTTTTCCTGGAACGATCCCTTTCTTCTGGACGATCAGCTGTCCGACGAAGAGCGCATGATCCGCGACAGCGCTGCGGCGTTCGCCGAAAGTGAACTTCTGCCGCGTGTCAATGAGGCCTATCTGCACGAGACGCCGGCGCCAGAGCTGTTCCCCCTGATGGGCAAGGCCGGTCTCCTGGGCGTGACGCTGCCCGAGAAATATGGTGCGGCGGACGCAAATTATGTTTCCTACGGTCTCGTCGCCCGTGAAGTGGAGCGGATCGACAGCGGCTATCGCTCGATGATGAGCGTGCAGTCCTCACTCGTCATCCATCCGATCAACGCCTACGGGTCGGAAGAACAAAAGGACAAGTATCTGCCGGGTCTCGTGTCCGGCGAGTTGATCGGCTGCTTTGGCCTCACGGAACCGGACGCCGGGTCCGATCCGGCCGGCATGAAGACGCGGGCGGAGAAAATCTCCGGCGGCTATCGCCTGAAGGGCGCGAAGATGTGGATTTCCAACTCGCCCTTCGCCGATGTCTTCGTCGTCTGGGCCAAGTCGGAAGCGCATGGCGGCGAGATCCGCGGCTTCATTCTTGAAAAGGGTATGAAGGGGCTCTCCGCGCCGGCTATCAAGGGCAAGCTCTCGCTGCGCGCCTCCACGACCGGTGAAATCGTTCTGGATGGCGTGGAAGTCGGCGAAGACGCGCTGCTTCCGAACGTGTCGGGTCTCAAGGGGCCGTTCGGCTGCCTCAACCGTGCCCGCTACGGCATTTCCTGGGGCGCGGTGGGCGCTGCGGAAGATTGCTGGTTCCGCGCCCGGCAGTATGGTCTCGATCGTCATCAGTTCGGCAAGCCGCTCGCCGGCACGCAGCTTTTCCAGAAAAAGCTCGCCGATATGCAGACGGAAATCGCGCTCGGTCTGCAGGCCTCGCTGCGAGTCGGCCGTCTCATGGACGAGCACAAGTTCGCCCCGGAAATGATCTCCATCGTCAAGCGCAACAATTGCGGCAAGGCACTGGATATCGCTCGCCAGGCCCGCGACATGCATGGCGGCAATGGCATCCAGATCGAATATCACATCATGCGCCATGCGCAGAACCTCGAGACGGTCAACACCTATGAGGGGACGCATGACGTTCATGCGCTGATCCTCGGTCGTGCGCAGACCGGCATTCAGGCGTTCTTCTGATGAAAACGGTCTCGTCCTCGCCGCTTGCCGGCCTCAAGGTCATCGAGCTTGCGCGCATTCTGGCCGGTCCCTGGATCGGTCAGACGCTGGCGGATCTTGGCGCCGACGTCATCAAGGTGGAAAGCCCGGAGGGCGACGATACGCGCGGGTGGGGACCGCCTTTCATCGAGGTCGATGGTGAGAAATCCGCTGCATATTTCCATGCCTGCAATCGCGGCAAGCGCTCGGTCACGGCTGATTTCGGCAAGGCGGAAGATCGCGATTTCGTGCTGAACCTGCTGCAGGATGCCGATGTCCTCATCGAGAACTTCAAGGTCGGTGGTCTTAAGAAGTTCGGTCTGGATTATGAAAGCCTCAAGGATCTCAATCCGCGCCTGATCTATTGCTCGGTCACCGGCTTCGGCCAAACCGGACCCTACGCAGCGCGCGCCGGCTATGATTTCATGATCCAGGGCATGAGCGGCTTCATGGATCTGACAGGTGAGCCGGACGGCCCGCCTGAAAAGATCGGGGTTGCGCTCGCAGACATTATCACAGGTCTCTATGGCACGATCGCCATTCAGGCGGCGCTGGCGCAGCGTCAGGTCACCGGTCGGGGACAGTATATCGACATGGCGCTTTTCGACACGATGAGTGGGGTGCTGGCCAATCAGGCGATGAACTTCCTGGCGTCCGGCGTTTCACCGCGCCGGCTGGGAAATGCCCATCCCAATATCGTGCCTTATCAGACCTTCGCTGTGAGTGATGGTCACATCATTATCGCCTGCGGCAATGATCGGCAGTTCGCGGCGATCTGCGATATTCTCGGACTTGAAGATCTCAAGAGCGACGAGCGTTACGCCACGAACCGCGCGCGCGTTGAAAACCGCGTTGAGGTCACCCGCCTGATCGAGGCGAAGACGCGCACCTACGAACGCGATGCGTTGCTCGCACTGCTGGAGCAAAGATCGGTTCCGGCTGGCCCGATCAACACGGTGGCGGATGTCTTTGCCGATCCTCAGTTCCAGCATCGCGGGATGCGGATCGCACCTCAAGGGGTTCCCGGAATTCGTTCGCCCTTGGTATTCTCCGAAGCTCAATTAGAGCTATCGCGCCGAGCACCCAAGAAAGGCGAGCATGATGCGGAGGTGAGGGAGGCTCTTGCTGCGCGCCAGGCTTCAGCCCAGAAGGACTAACGCCGGTTTGAACCCGCCTGGCGTCAAATGCGGCAGTGGGGATCAGGCCGACTTCGGCAGCGTCTTCGACGACCGCTGCGAGATACGAATGCAATTCCTGCCAGCGGCCTTCGCGGCATAGAGCGCCCGATCGGTCTCGGCAAAAAGTTCCGATGCGGACACGTGGGTGCCGTCTGCGGTGCAGATCCCGATCGAGAGCGTGACCGCCGGCCAGTTGGCATCGCCAATCTGGTTGCTCACGCTCTTCATGTCCCTTTGGAGCTTTTCGGCGTAGCGCATGAGCCGTATCGCGCAATCGGGACCCGAGGCGATGATGGCAAATTCATCGCCACCGAGCCTGATGGGCGTGATCCCTTCGCCTGCATCGTCCAGCATGAAGAGCGCCAGCGAGCAGAGGATCTGGTCTCCCACGGCGTGGCCCAGGCTGTCATTGATTGACTTGAAACGGTCGACATCGACGAGAGCAAGAGCAAAGGGTTCGTGATGTTGACTATGTGCAAGCCCGGCGAGTGTCTTGTTGAAGACAGAGCGATTGGAAAGCCCGGTCAGCGGGTCCGTCGTGGCGAGGTGCTTCAGCGTCTCGTTCGCCTTGTGAACCTCCTTATTGGCTTTTTGCAGCGAGCTCGCGAGTTCCGTGGCCTGCAGGGTCGTCGTGAAGTTCCTCTTGAAATTCCTTTCGCTGATGACCGCTATGCGAAACAGCATGCCCATCAGAAGCAGGACGTTCGTCGCAACCACAAGATCGACGGCCTGCCACTGTCGAAGCAATTGCACGATGGTTGCCAACAGGATGGGCGCACCGAAGGCGATCGAAATTCGCCAGTACGCGAGGCTCTGGATGATGGCCCCAGTGGCGATTCCAGCCATGATGAAGACGATATAGGCTGCAGTCCGGCTCTGGGTGGAGTCGAGAAAATAGGCAGGCAGGGGCATCCATGAAAGGCCCGCGACGAAGGCAAGGACCGTCAGGTTGCGCAACGCAGCGGCGGGATTGGGATTTGACGGGGCGTTCCGAAGTTGTCGCAGGCCATAGACAAGGCGCAGAATGTTCAGCGCGAAGATGACTGCAAGCCAGACAAAGATCATGCCGCCGTCGTGTTCGTCGAAGATCATGAGGGCGGCAGAACTGGCAATGAAGCTATTTGCGGCCAGCGTTACGGAGACATTCGAAAGAGTGCTCTGCAGTTGAGCCTTTTGAACCTCGATTGAGCCGCATTCGCCGATGTTCACGTCCACAAAATGCGCCTTCGGATGTCCGGATTCTATATTCGCACTTACTTATAGAATGTAACCATTACGAAAAGCTTGAAAGTGGAGTTAGGATGCGAACGACTTGTGAGATAATGCGCCGGTTTCGAGGGGCGATCGCTTCGCGGATCCCGTCAGCCATCACCAGACGATGGGATGGGTCTTGCCTGACTGGACATTGACGAAGCCCTGCGGTGCAAGCGGTCCGGGTGCTACCAGCACCCAGCGCCATGGCGCGCAGGTCAATGTCGCAAAAGCCAATCGCTCGGGAAAGCCCGGCCACCAGCGCGGCGAATAGGTCGGTTCGTACATCCACTCTATTGCTTCGCCGGCCTTGTAGAGAGCTTGCATCTCTTCATGCAGGGCTTCCGGTGACCGGCAGGTCATCAGTCCGCCGACCTCGTAGCGTACGGTTGCCGTCACGCGCCCACGATCGACAAGCGCCCAGCCGCCCTGCATCTCGGCGATGGCGTTGACGGCGAGAGCCATGGCGGCATCCGACGAACCCACGACCCAGATGTTATGCTTGTCATGGCCCATCGAGCAGGCCAGCGCACAATCCGGCGTCGACGGTCCGGTGCCGAGCCAGAACATCCTGCCGACATTCGTCTCGCCGGAATAGCGGTCCACGACGGCGAACTTGGTGACGTTGCGGCTCGCGTCGCGCTGCACTTCATTCTTCTCGACGGGAAGTTCCATCGTTATGAAGTCGTCATGCCAGTGAAAGGGGCGCAGGAGTGCGGCCTTCATGGTCGCTCGTCCGGGTTCTGCCGCGATCGCAAAATCTTGCGCCGTGACCGGGCGGCCAATGTTCACGGTCTGGCGCGCCCAATCCGGCCAGTCGATCTCAGGGACATCGGGCAGATATGTCTTGCCTTCCGAGACCTGCTTGCCATCCGCCCATACCTTGGCGATCGATAGCGTCTGCACATCATCGAGAAGAACAATATCGGCAAACCGACCAGGTGCTATTGAGCCCACCCAGGGCGTCAGCCGCATATGCCGTGCCGGGTTGATTGTGACACATTGAATGGCGATCTCGGGCGGGAGGCCGCTTTCGATGGCCAGACGCACATTGTAGTCCGTTGCCCCGAGCTTCAGCGTGTCCGAACAGGAGCGGTCATCCGTGCAGAAGGCGAATTGAGACCAGTCGGATTGTCCGCGCGCCAACAGCGCCTTGATAATGTCCGGCAGCGAGTGGGGGCGAATTTCGACAAACAGGCCGCGCCTCAGCTTGTCCAGTACCTCTTCCGGCGTCCATGCCTCATGATCGGAAGCCATTCCGGCGGCAGCGAAGGCGTTGATCTCAGGCAAGGCCCGCATGCCCGCCGCATGACCTTCAACGACACCGCGATTTTCGAAGGTTGCACGGATCATCCCCCAGAGCCGCTCATAGGAGGGATTCTCCGGATTCCAGACCGAGGGCCAGTCCATCACCTCATCGAGACCTGCGACCATCAGGCTTTGGCGCAGGAAATCCTGCTGCTCCGCGTGGCCGAAATAACCACCTCCCGTTTCGTAGGCTGTCGGCGGAACGGCAGAGCCGGGCAGAGGGAAGATCTTCAGCGGTGACCCGTGATGGCGCGCCGTCATCCAGAACTCGAGATTGTGAGGCCCATCGACGTTCGAGAATTCATGGCTCGCCTCGCAGGTCCATGTATTGCCGCGCGGCAGCACCATGGCGGCCTCATATTCGGGCGTGAGGTGCGAGCTTTCGATATGCTTGTGCACCTCCCCGAAGCCCGGGACTGCGGACAGGTGCGGTTCATGGACATCCTCGGCCGCTTCGCCGGGCCAAGTACCCGCAGGACCGACATAGGCGATTCTTCGGCCGGAGATGATGATCTCCTGGTCATCAAGCCACTCGCGACCGTGCACGTCGAGCAACCGGCCTACGCGTAACCTCCGGTCTGCTGCCCGCTTGCCGAGCGCGACGAGTGCCAGCCGCTGACGCACGCGAACCTCGCCCTCTCCCGTCACAAAGAGATCGTCGGTATGGCTATTGTCCATCAGATGGTCCGGATATCGCGAAATCAGAGGAAGCGCCGACGGCGGTCGAGAACGGAATAGAGACCCAGAACCGACATCAGAAACGCAAGGCCGCTGGCGACCAGCAGACGTTCGCCCAGACCCGTGGCTTGCGGTGGCTCCGCCGTGACACCGCTCTCCTTGACCGCATTGTCGATCAGGTGACGGGTCAGGCGCGCGTTGATGGCGGCATCGACGGCGTCGACCTTGGATTCGCCTTCATGTCGTTCCGGTTGGATGGCCAAGGCTTCCGCTCCGCTGATCACATCAATGCATAAACTTCACAATGGGTTAACCATATTCGCAACTGTGCCGTTTTGCAACTGCCGTCCTCGGCCCGCTCCATCTCGCCGAATTGACAAACTTCGAGGCCCCGTTGCTCGCACGAGACATCAGGCCCAAGTGTGCCATTATCCCCGCCGGAACGTCAGCCGGTTCGCTACTCGCGGTGTCGCCCGCTCGCCAGTCCTGCGAAGACAAGTTCGCGCAGTCGGGTGGCCAGGGGACTCATCATCTGGTGCTTGCGTGAAATCAGGTGATAGGGCGTCACGACGACGGAATCGGCGACGTCGAGCGCTGCGACACGCCCGCCAAAGACCTTTGGCCCCAGGAGTTCCACGACCTCCTGCGTGATCGGTGCAATCGCGTCCGATGTCGTCAGATAGGAAATCATGACGAGAAGCGAGGTCGTGTTGACCGTCTCCTGCGGGGAGGGCAGACCCTGGCTGAGAAACGCTTCCTCGATCGCGTGCCGCAATGGGGTCCGCGGCGCCTGCATCAGCCACTCGTAGTTGGAGAGATGGCCGAGCCTCAGCTTCTTCTCGCTTGCCAGCGGATGGCCTTCGCGCACAAGAAAACGAATGATTTCAACGCGGCCGGTCAGGATGTTGAACTGGCGGGAGTCGGTCCCCGGCGGCAGGCGCGACAGAACGAAGTCATATTCTCCGTCGATCAGTCCCTGTATCAGCACATCGCTCGGCGCGACATCTACATAGATGTCGGCCGCCCCGGCATTGGCTTTCAGCTTCTGGATGGCTGGCACGACAAAGGCCACCGCGCCCCCTGTTACCGAGCCGACCCGCACGCTACCCGACTTGCCAGACGTCACCGCCGTGACCTCCTGCAAGGTCTGTTCCAGCCCGTTCAGAAGGCCCGCCGCATTGCGAGCGAGAATTTCGCCCGCTGGCGTCGCCGTCATGCCCTTGGGGTGGCGCACGAAAAGGGTCATGCCGACAAGCCTCTCGATGCTGGCCAGCATGCGCGAAGCCGCGGGCTGCGTGAGCGACATGCGCTCGGCGGCAATAGCCAATTGCCCCGTTTCATAGATTGCGCGGATGAGTCGGAAGTCTTTAAGCTGGAGTCGGTTCTGGAGAACTTGCACGGGCCACTTACCAAAATTGTTATGCAGATTGTCTGCATATGCAATTGAAAGTCAAGTTGCGACTTTTCTAATTGGGGCGGGATCAAATGAGGTCTCAAGGGGACTCGCCATCGTGTTGTTTTGAAAGCGATCGGGGCGACGTCGTATCAATCCGGGAGGATTTAATGAGAAAACTAATTTCCGCTCTGGCGTCGATGGTAATCGGCGCCGGTCTGATGACCGCTCCTGCCATCGCCGCCGATAAGGGCCTGGTAGGTATCGCCATGCCGACGAAGTCGTCCACGCGCTGGATCTCCGACGGCGAGAGCATGGTCAAGAGCCTGCAGGCCCTCGGCTACACTACAGACCTTCAGTTCGCTGAAGACGATATCCCGAACCAGCTTGCCCAGATCGAAAACATGGTCACCAAGGGCGCCAAGGTTCTCGTCATCGGTTCCATCGACGGCACCACGCTGTCGGACATCCTCGCCAAGGCCCACCAGGCCGGCGTGAAGGTGTTCGCCTATGACCGCCTGATCCGCGAAACGCCGAACGTCGACTACTACGCGACCTTCGACAACTTCAAGGTTGGCGTGCTCCAGGCTGAATCCCTCGTGAAGGGCCTGAAGGAACGCTTCCCGAACGTGAAGCCTTGGAACGTGGAACTCTTCGGCGGCTCGCCGGACGACAACAACGCCTTCTTCTTCTACGATGGCGCCATGAGCGTCCTGAAGCCGATGATCGACAAGGGCGAGATCGCCATTCCGTCGGGTCAGATGGGCATGGACAAGGTCGGTACGCTCCGTTGGGACGGTGCTGTTGCACAGGCTCGCATGGACAACCTGCTTTCGGCCAACTACACCTCGAAGAAGGTCAACGGCGTTCTGTCTCCCTATGACGGTCTGTCGCGCGGCATCATCTCCTCGCTCAAGGGCGTTGGTTATGATCCGGCTGGCAAGGAATTCCCGATCGTCACAGGTCAGGATGCCGAGCTTGCTTCCGTCAAGGGCATGATCGCTGGCGAACAGTATTCGACGATCTTCAAGGACACCCGCGACCTCGCTGCAACGACCGCCAAGATGGTTGATGCTGTGATGCAGGGCAAGGAACCGGAAGTCAACGACACCAAGACCTACAACAATGGCGTCAAGGTTGTTCCGTCCATGCTGCTGTCGCCCCATGTTGTCTACAAGGACGACATCGAGAAGGTTCTCGTCGGCTCCGGCTATTACACGAAGGACCAGATCAACAAGTAAGCCTTGTTGAACGAACAAGGGAAGTCCGGCCGCGAGCCGGGCTTCCTCACTTCGGAAATACCTGCCGCTATCTATGACATTGTGGTCTCTGCCTTGATATCCGGTTGACCGGAAGGGTGGGGAAGCGTGCGGCGGTCAGTAAAGACGCGACCGGCACCCGATAAGAATAACAACGCCCGCATCATGCCTGCGACAATGTTCGCGAATGTGCTACGATACGCCGGGGGAGAGAAATGCAGCCAATTCTCGAAATGCGAGACATCACCAAGACGTTCCCGGGCGTGAAAGCGCTGACGAACGTGAACCTCTCCGTGATGCCTGCAGAAATTCACGCCGTCGTCGGCGAAAACGGCGCTGGCAAGTCCACGCTGATGAAGGTTCTGTCCGGGGTCTATCCAGACGGCACATTCACCGGCAAGATCTTGTTCGAGGGCAGGGAACAGAAGTTTTCTGCCATCAGCGACAGCGAAGACATCGGCATTATCATCATTCACCAGGAACTGGCTCTCGTGCCACTTCTGTCGATCGCGGAAAACCTCTTCCTCGGACACGAAACCGCGAAGATGGGCGTGATCAACTGGTACGAGGCCTTTGCCCGCACCAAGGAACTTCTGGCGAAGGTGGGTCTCAACGAGAGCCCCGACACGCTCATCACCAATATCGGCACCGGCAAGCAGCAGCTCGTCGAGATCGCCAAGGCGCTGAACAAGAAGGTGAAGCTTCTGATCCTCGACGAACCGACGTCGAGCCTGAACGAAAAGGATTCCGATGCTCTCCTCGAACTTCTCGTGGGGTTCAAGAAGCAGGGCATCTCGTCGATCCTGATCACGCACAAGCTGAACGAAGTGACGAAGGTCGCCGACCGCATCACGGTCATCCGTGACGGCTCCACGATCGACACGATGGACTGTTCGGACGGCACGGTCGACGAAGACCGCATCATCCGCGCCATGGTGGGCCGCGAACTGTCCGACCGCTATCCGCCGCGCCACGCGACGATTGGCCAGCCTGTTCTCGAGGTTAAGGACTGGTCGGTCTATCACCCGCATCACGCCGAGCGCCAGACGATCAAGGGCGTGAACCTGCATGTGAACGCCGGCGAGGTTGTCGGCATCGCCGGTCTCATGGGGGCAGGGCGCACCGAGTTCGCGATGTCGCTCTTCGGCCGCTCCTGGGGGCAGAAGATCACGGGATCGGTCAAGCTCCATGGCAAGGAGGTCGATGTTTCGACCATTCCGCGCGCCGTAGATGCCGGCCTTGCCTATGTCACGGAAGACCGAAAGACATATGGCCTCGTGCTGATAGACCATATCAAGCACAACATCACGCTTGCCAATCTCGAGGACGTCTCCAAGAAGGGCGTCGTTGATGAAATCCGCGAATTGCAGGTCGCCAACGGCTATCGCCGTGACCTTGCAATCCGCTCTTCGAGTGTTTTCCAGAAAACCGGAAACCTGTCGGGCGGTAACCAGCAGAAGGTTGTCCTGTCCAAGTGGCTGTTTTCCGGCCCGGATGTGCTCATTCTGGACGAACCGACGCGCGGCATCGATGTCGGCGCGAAATATGAAATTTACGGCATCATCAACAAGCTGGCGGAAGCCGGCAAGGCCGTCATCGTCATCTCCTCCGAAATGCCCGAGCTGCTCGGCATGTCGGACAGGATCTATGTCATGAACGAAGGTCGTTTTGTTGCTGAAATGCCCGCCGCCGAGGCCTCGCAGGAGGCCATCATGCGCGCGATTATGAGATCATAGGAGAGAAACATGGCCCAGGCGACGGAAACATCGCGGGATAAGATCGATATTCTGCACTTCGTGAAGGCGAACATACGCGATTACGCGTTGTTGATCTCCCTTCTCATCATCATGGCCTATTTCCAGTATTCGACAAACGGCACGTTGTTCATGCCGGTCAATATGACGAACATCATCCTGCAGAACAGCTACATCGTCATCATGGCGCTGGGTATGCTGCTGATCATCGTCGCGGGGCACATCGACTTGTCCGTCGGCTCGGTCTCCGGCTTCATCGGGGCTATGGCGGCAGTGCTGATGGTCCAGATGAAGATAGACATAGCCGTTTCGGTGATTGTCTGTCTCGCGCTGGGCGCTTTCATTGGCGCGGCACAGGGCTTCTTCATTGCCTATTACCGCATTCCGGCTTTCATCGTGACACTTGCGGGCATGCTGATCTTCAAGGGGCTGGCGCTGACCGTACTCGGCGGTGCTTCCGTTGGTCCTTTCCCGAAGGACTTCCAGCTTTTGTCGTCGGGCTATGTCCCTGATTTCATGGCGTTCCAGCTCTTTGGTCAGCCCTTCAACCTGCTCGCCATGATCATTGGTTTTGTCGTGACTGCCTTGATTATTCGCGCGAACTTCAAGGAGCGCAGCAACCAGCTTAAGCATTCCATGGCCGAGGAGCCCGCCACGATCTTCTATGGCCGCAACATCCTGATTGCGATCGGCTTCCTGGGCTTCTCCTATCTGATGGCACGCTACCGCGGCTTGCCGAACGTGTTGGTCGTGATGTTTGCGCTCATCGCGCTCTTCACCTTCATCACCACGCGCACGACCTTCGGTCGTCGCATCTACGCCCTGGGTGGCAACGAGAAGGCGGCCAAGCTTTCCGGGATCAATACCGAGCGCCTGGTCCTTCTGACCTTCACCATCATGGGCGCTCTTGCCGGTCTCGCAGGTCTCATCTTTGCGGCCCGACTGAACGTTGCAACCCCGAAGGCCGGTCTCGGCTTCGAACTCGACGTGATTGCGGCCTGCTTCATCGGCGGCGCGGCCACGACAGGCGGCGTCGGCAAGGTTGTCGGCGCAGTCATCGGCGCCTTCCTGATGGGCGTCATGAACAACGGCATGTCGATCATGGGTATCGGTATCGACCTGCAGCAGGTCATCAAGGGCGTCGTGCTGATGCTCGCGGTGTTCCTGGACGTTTACTACAAGCAGAAGGCGGGCTGATTTTTCAGCCAGCACCTGGAGGAAACTCCAGTCGAAAGCGCGTTGCGTTTTCTGTGAATGAAAAAGTGCCCCAGTGTTTCGGCGTTCAGATACGCCGAAACACTCCGGCCAACCCCTACGAAACATAACCTTTCAAAGGTGCCCCATGACTTTCAAGCCTGCTCAATGGCCTAGAAAACTGCGTTCTCAAGAATGGTTCGGCGGCAACGGGCGAGACCAGATCTATCATCGCGGCTGGATGAAGAACCAGGGTCTCCCGCACCACATGTTCGACGGTCGGCCGGTCATCGGCATCCTGAACACGTGGTCGGAGCTGACTCCGTGCAACGCACATCTGCGCGATCTTGCGGAGAAGGTTAAGTACGGGGTCTACGAAGCCGGCGGTTTCCCGGTCGAAGTTCCGGTCTTCTCGGCGTCTGAAAGCGCGTTTCGCCCGACGGCCATGATGTTCCGCAACCTCGCCGCTCTCGCCGTTGAAGAAGCGATCCGTGGCCAACCGATGGACGGCTGCGTGCTGCTCGTCGGCTGCGACAAGACCACGCCGTCGCTGCTCATGGGTGCTGCATCCTGCGACCTGCCGACCATCATGGTTTCCGGCGGTCCGATGCTGAACGGTTATTTCCGCGGCGAGCGCGTCGGTTCCGGCACGCATCTGTGGAAGTTCTCCGAAGCCGTGAAGGCCGGCGAGATGACCCAGGCCGAGTTCGCCCAGGCTGAAGCCTCGATGTCGCGTTCGCCGGGTTCGTGCAACACGATGGGTACCGCGTCCACCATGGCCTCGATGATGGAATCGCTCGGCATGACGCTTTCGGGCAATGCCGCGATCCCGGCCGTCGACAGCCGCCGTCGCGTCATGGCGCACATGACCGGCATGCGCATCGTGCAGATGGTCAAGGACGACCTGAAGCCTTCCGACATTCTCAAGAAGGAAAACTTTGAAAACGCCATCCGCACCAATGGCGCGATCGGCGGTTCCACCAATGCCGTGATCCATCTTCTGGCGATTGCCGGCCGTGTCGGCATCGATCTGACGCTGGACGATTGGGATCGTTGCGGCCGCGAGGTCTCGACCATCGTCAACCTCATGCCGTCGGGCAAGTACCTGATGGAGGAGTTCTTCTATGCCGGCGGCCTGCCGGTCGTCATCAAGCGTCTGGGAGAGGCTGGTCTTCTCCACAAGGATGCGCTGACGGTCTCTGGCGGCCCGATCTGGGACGAAGTGAAGGACGTCGTCAACTACAATGAAGACGTGATCCTGCCAGCTGACAGGCCGTTGACCGCCCATGGCGGTATTGCGGTTCTGAAGGGCAACCTTGCGCCGAAGGGTGCGGTGCTGAAGCCGTCTGCCGCGTCTCCGCACCTGATGAAGCATCGCGGCCGCGCCGTGGTCTTCGAAGACATCGACGACTACAAGGCCAAGATCAACGACGAGAACCTCGACATCGACGAGAACTGCGTCATGGTCATGAAAAACTGTGGTCCCAAGGGTTATCCGGGCATGGCCGAAGTCGGCAATATGGGCCTGCCGCCCAAGGTGCTCCGCAAGGGCATCACCGATATGGTTCGCATCTCTGATGCACGCATGTCCGGCACGGCCTATGGGACCGTCGTCCTGCACACCTCTCCGGAAGCCGCCGCTGGCGGCCCGCTCGCAGTCGTGCGCACAGGCGATATGATCGAGCTCGACGTCGAAGCACGCCGCATTCATCTCGACATTTCGGATGCCGAGCTGCAGGCGCGCCTCGCCGAATGGAAGCCGCTCCCCGATCAGCCTGAGTCAGGCTATGCCTGGCTGCATCAGACCCATGTCATGGGCGCTGATACCGGCGCCGACCTCGATTTCCTCAAGGGCTGCCGCGGCGCGCCGGTCGGAAAGGATTCGCACTGATGGCGATGAAACTTGCACTCGTCGGCATCGGCAAGATTGCGGTCGACCAGCACGTTCCGGCGCTGAAGGCCTCTTCGGACTGGGATCTGGTGGCGACCGTCTCGCGCCATGGAACGGTGGACGGAGTCGAAGCGTTCGACGACTTCCACAAAATGCTGGCAGCGCGTCCGGATATCGAAACGGTGTCGCTCTGCCTGCCGCCCGTGCCGCGCTTTGATTATGCCAAGGCGGCCATCGAGGCCGGGCGTCATGTCATGCTCGAAAAGCCGCCGGGCGCGACCGTGTCCGAATGCCATGCGCTGGAAGCGCTGGCCCGCAAGGCTGGTGTATCCATCTACGCGACCTGGCATTCGCGCGAGGCTGAAGGCGTTGCTGCCGCCAAGGCGTGGCTGAAGGACAAGGTGCTGAAGTCGCTGACGGTGACGTGGAAGGAAGACGTTCGCCGCTGGCATCCGGGGCAGGCCTGGATCTGGCAGGCCGGTGGCCTCGGCGTCTTCGATCCCGGCATCAACGCGCTGTCGATCGTGACCGAGATCCTGCCGCAGCCGATCCATCTGAAATCGGCCGAGCTGTCCTTCCCGTCCAATTGCGAGACGCCGATTGCTGCGTCTCTCGACTTCTTCCACCCGCAGGGTGCGGAGGTTTCGGCCGTGTTCGATTTCCGTCAGGAAGGCGAACAGACATGGTCGATCGACGTCGAGACGGAAGAGGGGAGCTTGAGCCTGACAGATGGCGGTGCAAACCTGTTCATCAATGGCGGACGTCAGGCGGCGCTCGAGGGCGGTCTTACCCTGTCAGGGGAATATCCCCGCCTTTACGCCAAGATGGCCGCCCTGGTGAAGGCCCGCGCCATTCACATGGACATCTCGCCGATGGTGCATGTTGCCGATGCCTTCCTGCTCGGCAAGCGCGTGACCGTCGAACCGTTTTATGAATAAGGTGCTTCGATTATGAAAGATGTTTTGACAGGCATTCTGCCCGTTGCCCCGACGCCGTTCACGGCCGACGGTCGCGTTGATGAAGACGGCATGCGCCGCGTGCTCGATTGCATGATCGACCAGGGTGTCGATGCGATCTGCATTCTGGCCAACTACTCCGAACAGTTCGTGCTGTCGGACGAAGAGCGCGCGCTTCTCACCAAGCTCTCCGTGGAGCACGTCGCCGGCCGCGTTCCGGTGATCGTCACGATCAGCCACTTCGCAACGAACATCGTTGTCGAGCGCGCCAAATATGCGCAGAGCCTTGGCGCCTCGATGGTCATGATGATGCCGCCTTACCACGGCGTTGGCCTCGTGCCGGCCCCGCTCGGCATCTATGAGCATTTCAAGGCCGTGTCGGACGCGATCTCTATCCCGATCATGATCCAGGATGCGCCGATCTCGGGTGCATCGCTCCCCGTCGACATGCTGGTCAAGATGGCGAAGGAGATCGAGAACGTTTCCTACTTCAAGATCGAAGTGCCGTTTGCAGCCGACAAGCTGGCGGCGTTGATCGAAGCAGGCGGTCCGGAAATCGTGGGCCCGTTCGACGGCGAGGAAGCAGTGACCCTGCTGGCGGACCTCGACGCCGGCGCAACGGGCACGATGACCTCGGCCATGTTCCCGGAAAAGATCCGCCCGATCGTGATCGACTATCGCGCCGGCCGGATCGATGCGGCGCTGGCCCAGTGGCAGCGCTGCCTGCCGCTCGTCAACCATGAGAACCGCCAGTGCGGCCTGCGCGCTGCCAAGACGGTGATGATGGAAGGCGGGGTCATCAAGAGCGATTATGTTCGTCATCCGCTGAAGCCGATGTCGGATCGCACCAAGCAGCGCCTGTTGTCACTGGCGCGTGATCTTGATGTGCTTGCTCTGAAATGGGGCAAGTGAGCCGGTTGAACTCCGGCTTATAGTTCTTACCTTCAGTGGCGAGCGGCCCGCTCGCCACTTTCCATTTCACACCTTTCCATTTGACCGCAAGGAGCAATACGATGCTGACTGGCAAACACCTGATCGCTGGCGAATGGGTCAGTTCTGAAAAGACCTTCAATTCCGCTCCCGCCAAGGGCGAATCCCGCGCCTATTCCGATGGCGGCGCCAAGGAAGTCGACCGCGCCGTGCAGGCGGCCGAAGAGGCCTTCTGGTCCTATGGCTACTCGACCCGCGCCGAGCGCGCAGCCTTCCTCAACAAGATCGCCGACGAAATCGAGGCGCGCGCCGACCAGATCACCGAAATCGGTTCGTCCGAAACCGGCCTGCCGGAAGCCCGTCTGCAGGGCGAGCGCGGCCGCACGACCGGCCAGCTGCGCCTGTTCGCCAGCCATATCGAAAAAGGCGACTATCTCGATCGCCGCTACGACCCGGCCCTGCCGGACCGTCAGCCGCTGCCGCGTCCGGATATCCGCCTGATCGAGCGTCCGGTCGGCCCCGTCGCCGTCTTCGGCGCCTCGAACTTCCCGCTCGCGTTTTCGACGGCCGGCGGTGATACCGCTGCAGCGCTCGCTGCGGGTTGCCCGGTCGTCGTCAAGGGCCACCAGGCGCATCCCGGCACTGGCGAGATCATCGCGCAGGCCATCGACGCCGCCATCAAGGCCTGCGGCATCCACCCGGGTGTCTTCTCGCTCGTTCAGGGCGTGACGCGCGAGCTTGGCGCAGCCGTGGTCCAGCATCCGTTGATCAAGGCAGTCGGCTTCACCGGGTCGCTCGGCGGCGGCAAGGCGCTGTTCGACCTCTGCATGGCGCGTCCGGAGCCGATCCCGTTCTTCGGCGAGCTGGGCTCGGTCAACCCGATGTTCGTCATGCCGAATGCCGCTCAAGCCCGCGCCGAAGCCATCGGCAAGGGTTGGGCAGGTTCGCTCACCATGGGGGCGGGGCAGTTCTGCACGAACCCCGGCATCTCCATCGTGGTGAAGGGCGAGGCTGCCGACACCTATATTGACGCCGCCGTGAAGGGTCTTGAACCCGTTGGGGCGCAGACCATGCTCTCCGACGGCATCGCAGAAGCCTTCCGTCGCGGCCGCGATCGCGTCCGCGCCACGGCTGGTGTCCGCGAAGTGCTGACATCGGTCTGCGACCTGCGCAACGCGACGCCCTATCTCTATGTGACGACGGGCCAGGACTGGCTTGGCAACCATGTTCTGAGCGAAGAGGTCTTCGGGCCGCTGGGCATGGTGGTCGTGGTCAACGATCTCGATGAGATGCGCAAGCTGGCGCTCAGCTTCGCCGGCCAGCTCACGGCAACGATTCATATGGACCCCGCCGATACGGCTGATGCGCAGAAGCTCATGCCGATTCTCGAGCGCAAGGCGGGCCGCATTCTGGTGAATGGCTATCCGACCGGCGTCGAAGTCTGCGACGCCATGGTTCATGGCGGGCCGTATCCGGCAACGACCAACTTCGGCGCGACGTCCGTCGGAACGCTCTCGATCCGTCGCTTTCTTCGCCCGGTTTCCTACCAGAATATGCCGGCTGAACTCCTGCCGGTTGATCTGCGCTGAGACGGATCGTCAGGAACCTCATGAGAAGGCGGGGCGGAAACGCTCCGCTTTTGTCGTCTTCAGGCCTGATTGTCTTCTTTGCGACAGTCTGAATGCGCCAAACCGTGTCGGACGCGGAAGAGCGGGACGAGGCCGGGGAAAGATACGAATTGATGGTGCCGCGCCGGAGGCAGAAAGACCTTGTAGTCTGCGCCTTTCCGGATAGAGAAGAATCGGCGGAGAAGAAGAGGGGCCCTCGGACATGGACAGTTACGTTCTCACCGTTACGTGCAAATCAACCAGAGGCATCGTTGCCGCTATCTCGGGCTATCTCGCCGAGCGCGAGTGCAACATCGTCGACAGCTCCCAGTTCGATGCACTGGACACGGGCAAGTTTTTCATGCGCGTGTCCTTCGTCTCCGAAGGCGGTGTCGCTGTCGAGGACTTGCGGAAGGGCTTCAAGCCGATAGCCGAGACCTTCGCGATGGACTGGGAAATCCACACCCCCGAGCAGCGTATGAAAGTGCTGCTGATGGTGTCCCGCTTTGGCCATTGCCTGAACGATCTTCTGTATCGCTGGAAGATTGGTGCGCTGCCAATTGACATTGCTGGCGTGGTTTCCAACCATTTTGACTACCAGAAGGTCGTGGTCAACCACGATATTCCGTTCCATCACATCAAGGTGACGAAAGAAAACAAGCCGCAGGCTGAAGCCCAGTTGATGCAGGTGGTGGAGCAGTCCGGCACCGAGCTCATTGTTCTCGCGCGCTACATGCAGGTCCTTTCCGACGATCTCTGCAAGAAGATGTCGGGCAAGATCATCAACATCCATCACTCCTTCCTGCCATCTTTCAAGGGGGCCAATCCCTACAAGCAGGCCTATGAGCGCGGTGTGAAGCTGATCGGTGCCACGGCGCACTACGTGACGGCCGACCTTGACGAAGGCCCGATCATCGAGCAGGACATTGTGCGTATTACACACGCCCAGAGCGCGGAAGACTACGTTTCGCTGGGACGTGATGTGGAAAGCCAGGTGCTGGCACGGGCCATCCACGCCCACATCCATCACCGCACCTTTATCAACGGCAACCGGACGGTTGTTTTCCCGGCGAGCCCCGGGTCCTACGCGTCCGAAAGAATGGGCTGAACGAAAATGGTTCGACGGATCGAGGGAAAGTCGACGGCTGCGGCCGTTATAGACAAGGTGAAGGCAGAGGCCGCGCGACTTGAGCGCGACCATGGTGTGAAGCCCGGTCTTGCCGTCGTCATCGTCGGCGAGGATCCCGCGAGCCAAACCTATGTCGCCTCGAAATCCCGCACAGCGAAGGAATGCGGTTTTCACTCCGTCCAGCATTCGTTGCCCGAAGGTACCTCGCAGGACGAACTTGCGGCGCTCGTTGACAAGCTGAACGCCGATCCCGCCATTCATGGTGTGCTCGTCCAGCTTCCCCTGCCGAAGGGCCTTCAGTCCGACCCGATCATCCAGGCGATCAGGCCGGAGAAAGACGTCGACGGCCTTCACGTCGTCAATGCCGGCAAGCTCGCAACCGGTGATCTGAAGACGGGCCTGATCTCCTGTACTCCGGCTGGCGCTATGATCATGGTGCGCATGGTGCACGGGCAGGATCTGTCCGGTCTCCATGCGGTCGTGGTCGGTCGCTCCAACCTCTTCGGCAAGCCGATGGGGCAATTGCTCCTGAACGCGAATGCGACCGTTACCATGGCCCATTCGCGGACGAAGGATCTCGCTTCCATTTGCCGTATGGCCGATATTCTCGTCGTTGCTGTCGGACGGCCGCAAATGGTCCGTGGCGATTGGGTCAGGCCGGGTGCGACCGTTATCGATGTCGGTATCAACCGGATTGACGCGCCGGAGCGTGGCGATGGCAAAACCCGGCTCGTCGGGGACGTCAACTATCCCGAAGCTGCCGATGTGGCCGGCGCCATTACGCCGGTTCCTGGTGGCGTGGGGCTCATGACAATCGCCATGCTCATGGCCAATACCGTGACGGCCGCCTATCAGCAGTCGGGCCTTTCTGCGCCCGACTTCGGCACCATCTGATGATTTGTGGCGGGTTCTCGAGGCCCCGCCAGCTCGCTGCATATTGTTATTGACTATAACTATATAGGCTCCTAAAACCGAGGCATCGAACTCGGGAGGAAGCCATGATCGATCTCGCCAAAATTCGCGCCATTGATTTTCACACCCATGCCGAAGAGGCTTGCGGTTGTCACGCTGACGACGGTTATGACGAGCTCCAGAGCACGATGGCGCGTTATTTTCGCGCGGCCTGGGAACATCCGCCGACAGTGCCCGAGACAGCTGAGCATTATCGAAAGCAGAATGTCGCCGCGGTGATTTTTCCGGTGGATGCCGAGCATGAGACGGGTTATCGCCGATACAGCAACGAGGAAGTGGCGGAGCTTGCCGCCGAGTATAACGACATCCTGATCCCCTTTGCCTCCATCGATCCACACAAGGGAAAGATGGGCGTACGCGAAGCGCGCCGGATGATCGAGCATTATGGCGTCAAGGGGTTCAAGTTTCATCCCACCTATCAGGGCTTCTATCCGAACGACCGGATGGCCTATCCGCTCTACGAAGTGCTGGCTGAATATGGTGCTATTGCGCTGTTTCATACCGGCCAGACGGGCGTGGGTTCCGGCATGCGTGGCGGCAACGGGATGCGACTGAAGTTTTCAAACCCGATCCATCTTGATGATGTAGCGGTCGATTTCCCCGACATGCCGATCGTCATGGCTCACCCGTCCTTCCCCTGGCAGGAGGAGGCGTTGGCGGTGGCTACCCATAAGCCGAATGTGTATATCGACATGTCCGGCTGGTCGCCGAAATACTTTCCGCCGCTGCTTGTCCGTTACGCCAATACATTGCTGAAGGACAAGATGCTTTTCGGTTCCGACTGGCCGATGATCTCACCGGAGCGCTGGCTGGCAGATTTCGAAAAGATCGACATCAAGGACGAGGTGCGCCCTTTGATCCTGAAGGATAACGCGGTGAAACTCCTGAAGCTGGCCTAAAGTTCCGCCGCCGCGGAAAAATATATGGCTTGCGTCCTATGCCTCCGAAAGGCAAACTTTCGGCATGTACGCATCGCACGGATTCCTGAGATCGGACATTGGTGACGTCGACGTGATTTTTCACGACGGGATGTACCATCTCTTTCACCTTGTCCTTCCCAATCACGATTTTATCGCTCACGCCGTCAGCCACGACGGCCTGTCATGGCGGCGTGTGAAGAATGCGCTCTTCGTCGGCGACCCGGGCTCCTGGGACGACGACATGCTCTGGACGATGCATGTATCCCCGGATCCTGATCGGCCGGGGGAGTGGCGCATGTTCTATACAGGCCTCTCCCGCGCGGAATACGGACGTGTCCAGCGGGTCGGGCTCGCCCGATCGAACGATCTCTATGTCTGGGAGCGTTGCGAGGACGCCAACTATCCGCTGGAGATCCGCGGCCCCTATTATGAATCGAGCGTCGATGAAGGACGCCAGTGGGTGAGCTTCCGCGACCCTTTCTTCTTCATTGACGAGAACACGGGCGCCCGCCTTTTGCTTGCATCCGGCAGGGTGAGGAACGGTCCCGTCATCCGGCGCGGTTGCGTAGCCATGGCGCGGGAAATATCGCCTGACAATTTTGAATTTCTGTCACCGCTGCATAAGCCAGGTCTCTACGATGACGTGGAGGTACCCAATCTTTTCTGGCTCGGCGATCGCTACTATCTGATTGGTTCCATCCGCGAAGACATCAAGATCCATTATTGGTATTCGGAGCGGCTTGAAGGGCCCTATGAGAACTTCTTCGAGAATGTCCTGCTGCCGTTTGGCAACTATGCTGCCCGGGTGTGCCAGAATGGCGGGCGTCCTCTACTGTTCTGCTTCTTTGCCCGCACAGAGATGATCAACGGGCGCGAGGTGACCAAAAAGGTTCTTCCGCCGCCCAAGGAGCTTGTGCAGGGCCGCAGCGGTCGTTTGCGCCTCAAATCCTCCAGCGCCTTCAATGATTTGGTGACGGGAGCGGAGCGCGTGACCTCCGTGTCGCAATGCCGCTTTCTTTACGGAAATTCGCATGCCTCCCTCTCTGACGGCGAGGATGGACTAAGCTTTTCGTGCCGAAGCGGCTACGAGGCGGTCTTGCTCCCGGGCCATCATGGCGACTTCCGCCTCCGCTGTACTCTGAAATTGCAGGGGTCCGGCAAGTGCGGACTGGTGCTCCGCATCAACGAGGAGGGCGATGGCTACTATCTCGCCCTGGATCTGATCAAGGGGGTCGCGCAAATTCGCGCCTGGGGCGCCAACCCTACGCCGATCTTCGAACATTCCTTCCGCTTCGAACAGCTTCAGGACGCACATTTCCAGGAGGAGCAGCGGGAGAGCTGGCCCATCGAAGTGGTCGCCCACGGCATGTATCTGGAGGTTTCCATCGGCGGCTATGTTGTTCTCAGCCTTGTGGATGAGGTCTATTCGGACGGGGCTGTCGGCTTCTATGCTGAATCGGCGACGCTCGGAATCAGCGAGTTGCAGATTGAAAATCTCGCTCGGCCGGTTTCAGAGCACGCCTCCGAAATGGTCTATACCGCCACGCGGGTCGATCGTTCCGACAAGGAGGCTGCGCGCTGATGCCTCGGACGAGAGAAAATGCCTGGCTGATCGTCAGCGACATCGATGATACTCTGACAGGTGACAGGGACGCGCTTGTTGAACTGTGTTCTACGCTTCGCCGTAACCGGGACTCTGTTGTTCTTGCGCTGAATTCGAGCCGGCCCGCTAAGAGCGTTGACAGGACGATTACCGAATATTTTCCGAAGGAATTTGTGGCCGATGCGATCGTGACAGGCCTGGGCACCGAAATTCGCGTCGGCGGCACGGCGCTTGCGTCGTGGGCGGCGAGGTTCGATGCATGGCCGCGGCGGGAAATTGTCGAGATGGTCGAGCGCTTTGGGCACGCGCCGCATCCTGATGAGTTTCAGACACCTGGCAAGGCAAGCTTTTCGGTTCCGAGCCGGGAGGCGGTCGACACCTTGCTCGCCGCCCTTGCAGCCCGCGGCTTGCCGCTGCAGGCCATTTATTCGGGCGAAAGCGATCTTGATCTCCTGGCACCTGGCGCTGGAAAGGACGAGGCGCTGCTGTTTCTCGCCCGACATTATTCCATTGGTGCGGGGAGGGTGATTGCCGCCGGTGATTCAGGCAACGATCTTGCGATGTTCCAGGCGGCGGATCATGCCATAGCGGTGGGAAATGCGCGCCAGGAGCTGGTGCAAGCCGCTCCGCGCCACAAGACGTATTTTGCAAGGGGGGCTCATGCCGCAGGTGTTCTCGAAGGGCTGCAGGCATTTGAGGTTCTCGACACTTGAGCCGATACGGCGGAACCTTGTGCGCCGCCAAACGTTGGAAGGTTAAGTAGAATTCTCTCATACAACAAGAAAGGACGGGAACATGGCCGCAAAACATGTCGGTTCGCTTCTGATGATCTCGCTGCACGGATATGTCGCCGGATCGCCGGAACTGGGGAAACCGGACACGGGAGGTCAGGTCGTTTTCGTTCTCGAACTCGCCAAACGTTTTTCCCGCCTCGGTTATCGTGTGGACGTTATGACACGGCGATTTGAGGATCAGCCCGCCGAAGACGTCATAAACGACAATTTGAAAATCATTCGCATCCCGTTCGGCGGGCGGGATTTCATCCGTAAGGAAGACATGCATGACTGGTTCGGCGATTTCGTCACCAACGCGCTTGCCTATATCCGCAAACGCAAACTCGAATATGACGTGATCAATTCGCACTATTGGGACGCTGGCGTCAGCGGTCAGAAAATTGCCGAGGAGCTCCAGATTCCGCATATCCATACCCCGCATTCATTGGGATGGTGGAAGCAGCATGACATGGCCGGGGCGGATCCCGACGAGATTGACGGCTATCGGTTCGAAGAGCGAATCCGCCGAGAATTCGTGCTTTATCGCAGTTGTGACCATGTCATCGCGACGAGCGAACAACAGGTGGATCTGATCGCAGAGCAATATGAATTGCCGCGAGATCACATCACCATGATACCGCCCGGGATCGACGAAGGTCGGTTTACGCCGGCCACACCGGAGATGGTGCGCCGTGCGCGTGAACGCCTGAACGTGACGGAAAAGGATATCTACATCGTCGGACGCGCCGCCGAGAACAAGGGATATGACCTCGCCATTCATGCCATGGCTCACCTCCGACAACTTCAGCCTGAGGCCCGGTTGGTTCTCGCAGCTGGCGCGAACTCGGAAAGCGACGTCGCTCTTCTGGATCAATACAAGGCGATCGCCGCAGAAATCGGTGTGGAGGACTGCGTCGACTGGCGAGGCTATGTCGAGGATAAGGATCTGGCGGATTGCTATCGCGCCCCCGGCGTCTTTGCGCTTCCGTCACGTTACGAGCCGTTCGGTATGACCGCCGTGGAGGCCATGGCCTGCGGCACGCCCACAGTCATGACCATTCATGGCGGGCTCTACGAGCAGATCGAGTTCGGCCGCCACGCGCTTGTGGCGGATCCGAAGCGACCTGAGGAATTTGCCGCCGTGCTGAACATGCCGCTTCAATACCCCTGGCTGCGTGAAACGCTCTCGGTCGAAGGAGCCCGTTTTGCTCGCCGCGCCTTTGGATGGACGGGCATTGCAAGGCGGACTATCAATCTCTTCGAGCATTTCCGCGGTCGATATGACGCCTACAAGTCGGATGACCTGAGCTTCCCTGCGGCTTAAGAAAATACAAAATTGGTTCGATAATAGAAATGCTATTATCGAACCATTATGTTCTCGGTTGTTCAGTCGATCGCGCCTGGTCCGCGGATGGCGTTTGGCGGGCATTTGCCAAGGATGATCATCCCCAGCACTTCATCCTTGGTCACGTCGGTGGTCTTGGCATAGCCCACGACCTGGCCGTTTTTCATCACTGCAACACGGTCTGCGAGATCGAAGACATCATGGATGTCGTGGCTGATGAGGAAGATGCCTATGCCGTCCTTCTTCAGTTCCTTGATCAGTTCGCCAACCTGCGCGGTCTCATGCGGACCGAGCGCGGCCGTGGGCTCGTCCATGATGAGGATGCGTGCGTTAAACAGGATGGCCCGCGCGATGGCGACGGATTGGCGCTGGCCGCCCGACAGGGCTTTGACCGGCTCCTTGAAGCGGCGGAAATTGGGATTGAGCCGCCCCATGACCTTGCGTGCTTCCGCTTCCATGGCGGCATCATCGAGCGTTCCCCAGCTTGTCAGCAGTTCGCGCCCGAGGAAGAGGTTTGCCGCGGCGTCGACATTGTCTGCCAGGGCGAGGGTCTGGTAGATCGTCTCGATCCCGTAGGCCTTGGCATCGCGCGGATTGCCGATCTGAGCTTCCTCGCCATTGATAAGAATCTCGCCGGTATCGCGCGGATAGGCGCCTGACAAGATCTTGATGAGGGTCGATTTTCCGGCGCCGTTATGGCCCAGCAGGCCGACAACTTCCCCTGGGAAGAGGTCTACGCTGGCATGGTCCACGGCCTTGATGCCGCCGAAGGCGATCGATATGTCGCGCATTTCAACGAGCGGCGTGGCGCCATTGTGAGGATTTCCGATGTTTGCGTTCATGATATCCTCCTTATCTGATGCGGCGGCGATAGACGGTGTCGAGCCAGACGGCGACGACGAGAACACCACCGACGACCATTTGCTGCATCGCGCTCTCGAAGCCGATCAGGACCATGCCCGATTGCAGGGACTGCATGACGAGCGCGCCGAGCATTGCGCCCCAGATCGTGCCCGATCCGCCGGCGAGCGACGTGCCGCCGATCACCGCAGCCGCAATCACGTAGAGTTCGTCGATCTTGCCGAGATCGGCTGTGGCCGAGTTCAGGCGCGCCGAGGCGATAATGGCTGAAATGCCGACCAGCGTTCCCATGAGCGCGAAGACCATGACGGTCATGCGCTTGGTATTGATGCCGGCGAGTTCGGCAGCCTCCGGATTGCCGCCGATGGCAAAGACGTAACGGCCAAAGCGGGTGCGGTTTGCAATGAAGGTCATCACGATCAGTACGGCGCCGGATATCAGGACCGGGATGGCAAACCCATGGCCGATGAAGAGGCCGCCTTCCGGGATCGTCATGTTATGGGAAGCGGTATATTGCTTCACGATGCCTATGGGCCAGGGATAATTGTTGGCGACATAGGCGGCGCCCAAAACGAGGGCCGAGCCGACGATGCCAATGAACACTTCCGCCCAGACAGGACGACGCGGAAAACCGAAACGCTTGCGCTGCTTGCGGCTCGACACGAGCGACAGCACGATGAGAATGCAGACGACGACAGAGACGATCCAGCTTGCCGTAACCCCGATCGAGCCATAGGGGCCGCCGCCAATGAGGGCAAAGTTGGGATCAACCGGCGAAATCGTTTCGCCGCGTGTGACCCACCAGGCCGCTCCGCGCCAGACCAGCATCCCGCCCAACGTCACGATGAAGGAGGGGATCTGCAGATAGGCGACAAGCACGCCCTGAAAGGCGCCGATCGCCGTGGCAACCACAAGGGCCACGAGAACTGCGAGAACCCAGATGAGCGGATGGCCGAGACCTAGCCCGAGAACCTTCGGGAAGATCCACACCTGCGCCGCGCCCGTGATCATGGCCGTGACGCCAAGGACTGAGCCGACGGACAGATCGATATGGCGTGTGACGATGATCAGTACCATTCCGGTCGCCATGACCGCGATGGACGCTGTCTGAACCGAGAGGTTCCAAAGGTTTCGATAGGTCAGGAAGGCGCCGTAGCCATTGAAGATCATGCCATAGACATGAAATCCGACCCATATCAGAATGAGTGCGCCAAACATGCCGAGCATGCGCGCATCGATTTCGGTTGCACGCAGGAAGGCCGTAATCGGTCCTTCCCGGTCTTGCGACGGTGTGGTGACGGCGGTCTGAGTCTGTGACACTTCCCCTGCCTCTCAAGCTTCTTGTTCTTATATTTCCGTGCCGCCGGACACGAGTGGCCGATGTCGTTTGCAGCGCCTGCATTCGAATCAAGACGGCAACGGTTCCGGGTTAAGAAACCGCGTCGCTGGAGCGACGCGGTTTCCGATCACGAGGATCGTGTCAGGTGCTTAGTCGCAAGCCTTGACGCTGCCGGCCTTGACGCCAGCGCAAGCGGTCGCCTTGTCGATCCAGCCGGCCTTGATGACATCGCCGAGCGTGTCCTTCGTTACCGCGAACGGCTTGAGGAGAACGGCGTTCATCTCGACCTTGTGCGCACCATCCTTGAACTTCTGGACGTTCGGAACGGCCGAGGCATCCTTGCCGTCAGCCAGCATCAGAGCGGCTTCAGCGGCGGCCTTGCCGAGCTGACGCGAGTCCTTCCAGATCGATACGAGCTGTGTTCCAAGCGCCACGCGGTTGATGGCAGCCGCGTCGCCGTCCTGGCCCGTGACAGGAACGGTGCCCGCCAGACCCTGAGCGGACAATGCAGCGACAACGCCGCCCGCCATGCCGTCGTTCTGCGAAAGCACGGCGTCGACCTTGTTGTTGTTGGCGGTGAGGATCTGCTCCATGTTCTTCTGGGCATTTTCCGGCTTCCAGCCGTCGGACGATGCCTCGCCGACGATCTTGACCGCTCCGGAGTCGATCTTGGGCTTCAGAACTTCCATCATGCCATTGTAGAGGAAGGTGGAGTTCGGGTCGCCCTGGTCGCCCTTGATGATGGCGAAATTACCCTTGTCCTTCACCTTCAGAACTTCCTCGGCCATCATCTTGCCGACGCCGACATTGTTGAAGGTCATGTAGAGCACGCTCGGATCCTCGATCTGAACGTCATAGGCAATCGTCGGGATGCCTTCATCCTTGGCCTTCTGAACGGCCGGCATGATAGCTTCGCTGTCCCACGGAACGATCAGCAGAACATTGGCACCCTGCGCGATCAGGGATTCGACGTCGGTCAGCTGCTTGGCAGCGGAACCCTGGGCATCGGCCGAGATATATTTGTCGCCGGCGGCTTCGACGATCTTCTTGATGACGGCTTCGTCGCGTTTCCAGCGCTCTTCCTGGAAAATCTTCCACGATACGGCAATGGTCTTGCCGGCGGCGAAAACCGGGCTCGCAGCAGACATGACAAACACTGCGCCTGCAAGCGCAGCAGCAAACTTCTTCATGACGTCCTCCCAAATGCTCTCAAGCATCAAAAGCAAGTTTGGCGCGGGGACTCCCGACCCCGGCCTTTGCAGAGACTTTTTTTTAGCCTCAAAAAAATAAGTGACACGCATATTTTGATATGTCAAGATAAAAACACAATTCGCTAAGTTGCTGCAATGCAATAGAATTTTTTGCATTGCGCAAACGCAGCGTATCAGAATGAGGCGGCCGACAGCCGGCTGCCTTCGGAGGAGAGAATGTCGAGTATCGTGCGCCAGGACGACGTCCGGCGGCTGAACCAGTTCGGAATCTTGCGCGCGTTGAGGCGTCATGGGCCTTTGTCCCGCACCGCATTGAGTTCTCTGACCGGACTTTCACCCTCCACGGTGACCGTCATCACCAACAGCCTGATCGAGCGGAGCGTGCTGACGGATCGTCTGCCCGAGACGTCGACCATCAATAAGCGCGGCCGCCCGCAGGTTCTCATCGCCCCGAACGGCATGTATGCGACAGTGGCGACGATCCGCCTCGCCAGGGGTCTCGTCGAGGCGGCGCTTTTCGACTATGCAGGCCGCGAACTCGGCCGCCGCGAATTGCGACGGAGGACCCTGTCGCTTGTGCCGCAAAGCATCCTTCGGTTGATGGTGGAGCTGATTGAAGGGCTCCTGGAGGAAACGGGTCGTACTCGAGCTTCTATCGTGCGCGTGGCCGTCGCGGTGGAAGGCATCGTGGACAGCGCCGGACGCTTGCTCCTAAGCACGCCCTTTGCAGATGTTCACGAGATGGATATCGCCGCGCTTCTGGAGGCGGAGTTTGGCGTCGGCGCAGAGGTCATGAACGATTGCAACGCCGTCGCGGAGGGGCTGACCTGGAATGCGCCGGAAGCATCCGGAGACAATTTCGCTGCGCTGCTCATGTCCAACGGTGTCGGCCTCGGCCTTGCCATTAATGGAAAGATGCTCTCCGGCCCCAAATCCTCCGGGATGGAATTCGGCCATATGATCTACAAGCCCGGCGGCGCTCTGTGTCGTTGCGGGCGACGCGGCTGCATCGAAGCCTATGCGGGCATTTATGCGATCAGACGCGCCGTGATGGGCGGCGATCAGGATGTCGTCATCGAGGATGTCCCCGAGAATGACACGCTGGTGGATATCGTGGAAAAGGCGCGGCGATCGGATGGGCCGGAACGGCGCGCTCTCGCGGAAGCCGGCCGGGCGATCGGGAACGGCCTGGTCAACCTTTTCACGCTGTTCGACAGCGTTCCTCTGATCATGGCCGGTGCGTCCACGATTGCCCTTGATTTTATGATGGATGAAATCAGAGCCGCGTTCGCCAATCAGAGCTTCGGCCGACAGGTCGAGCCGGATATCGTCGACGTCTACCCGGATGCTCCCCGGCTTATGCGGCAGGGGGCTGTTCTCAAGGCATTGGCGGCCTATGACATGTCACTCCCAGATCAGGAGGAACTTGTCGCCGAAGGTGCGGACCCTTCAAGGGGACGCGTATGAGCTTCCTTGCTCGAAGTGGCAAACGGCAGGATAACTCTAAATCAGTGCCAAATTGCCTCAAGGCGTCTTGGATCATTTCGTATGTTTGGGAGGAATAAGGTGAAGATTGTGTATGATCCGGCACCCAGGACCGCTGCCGAAATGTTCAGCAAGAGCGCCTGGACGGAGTTCACGACGCGTCACGATGTCGTTGTCTATGAAGGCAGTGACCGACAGGGGTTCTACGATCAGCACTTGCCCGACTGCGAGATTCTGATGAGCCAGCAGCCAATGGACGCGGGGAGGCTGGCGAAAGCGCCGCGGCTGAAAGCCATCTTCAATGTCGAGACAAACTTCCTGCCCAACATTGATTACGAAATCTGCTTCCAGCGCGGCATCCATGTTCTGGCACCAAGTGGCGTTTTCGCCCTGCCGGTGGCCGAAATGGGTCTGGGCATGGCGATCAGTCTGGCCAGGGGCATCCATAGTGAACATGCGCGCTTTCTGAATGGCAGCGAACGGTACGGTCTGGAAGGCAACGGGCAGGCAGAGCTTTTGACCGGCTCGACCTTTGGCTTTGTCGGCTTTGGTGATCTCGGGCGTGCCTTGAATGCCCTGCTGCCGAGCTTCCGGCCTTCGGCCGTCCGCGTATTCGACCCTTGGCTTCCTAACGGTTACCTGGCGCGCTTCGGTGTTCAGCCCTCTTCGTTGGATGATGTTCTGTCCATGAGTCGGTTCGTCTTTGTGGTGGCCTCCATTACCACGGAGAACAGGCATCTCCTGAACCGGGACAATCTCTCCCGCATGCAACAGGGCGCATCGCTCATCCTGTTGAGCCGTGCCGCAGTTCTGGATTTCGATGCTCTGGCCGAATTTGCATCGAGCGGGAAAATTCGTTTCGCCACGGATGTCTTTCCGGAGGAACCGGTGGGACCGCATGATGCGATCCGCGCCGTGCCGAATATTCTGTTTTCGCCGCATCGCGCCGGCGCGCTGACATCGGCGCTACAGGAAATCGGATCGAGGGTGCTGGAAGACGTGGAATTGATCGGACGGGGGCTTCCGCCGGTTTCCTGTCGACGGGCGGAACGTGAGACGGTCATGCGCATGCGTAGCAAGCCGATCGACAAGACCTGATCAGCCGAGCTCCAGTGTGGTGACAGCAAAGACACCGGACATGTCTACGCGCGGCGGCGCTCCGAGATACATTCGCGCCGTATCGAAACCGCTCTCGAAGCCCCGGAGAGCGAGTTCCTGCTGAAACTTGCTCTGGAGGTCCGGTACATCGAGATGAAGAGTCGCACCATCAGCAACGACTGTGCACGCATCGAAAAGGGAGAGGGCGGCCTCGATGTTTCGTGCAAAAAGCGGCCCGATCTTGAAGCCTTCCAAACACTTGCGGATGGCGGCATAGCCCGACATGCTGCCGTCAGAGCGGCTTACAAAGACGTGGCGTGGCTTGGCTGTCCAGGCGGAGAGGAAAGCGTGCCGCGGCGCGGGAAAGAATTTACGGTCAAATGACACGATTTCCTCAAAATCGTGCCGTACGGCATCCGCGCAAAGGTGGGACGGATTCATGGCTTGAGTTCTTCCACTCCACCGTGTGCTTCCATAGAGTTTGCGAAAGCCCATCGTCTCGTAGTTCTTCTGCTGCGCTGGAACGCCATCGAGTCCGATGGTTCTCCCGGCCAGACGACGCATGGCGGCGTTCCATACGCTCAGGCCAAAGCCTTTGCCCCGGACATCCGCTCGCGTGAGGTAAAGCCCGATAAAGCCAAAGTTTTCCCCGTAGGAAACCGCAGAGATCCCTGACAGCAACTCATTTTTTCTGAAGCAGCCGATGAAGCCGGAAGGGTCGGCTGAATAAAATGCCGCAGCATCATCCGGCGAGGGGTTCCAGCCTTCGTCTGCGGCCCATTGGAGGAGCTGTTGTGTCTCCTCCAGGGTCATCGCGCGGATTTCGGGCTCTTCAGTCATCGTCAGATTAGATTCTGAGGGGCAAATTCGGAAAGCAACCCTGTATAGCGCTTGTGAACGGGAGCGGCATAGGCGCCCCGCTTGGCGGTGCTCAAACCCAGCGCAACGAGGGACTCGGCCTGCTTGACCGCCGCAGCGACGCCGTCGATGATCGGGATCCCGAATTCCCGGCGCAGATCCATCGTCAGATCGGCCATTCCTGCGCAGCCCAGAACGATCGCTTCGGACCTGTCCTCCCGTAAGGCTACCGCGATCTCGTTGCGGAGTCGATCGCGCGCATTCGACTGGGGGTCTTCGAGGGAGAGCACGGGAATGTCTGCGGCCCGGACATTGCAGCGGCCGGCCATGCCGTAGCGATGAACAAGTCCCTCCAGGGGCAAACGCGACCGTTCCATAGTGGTGACGATCGTGAAGCGCTGGGCAATGAAGGCGGTGGCCGACAGGGCTGCTTCGCAGATTCCAAGAACCGGAATATGCGCGAGCGCGCGTGCGGCATCGAGCCCCGTGTCATCGAAACAGGCAATGATGGCCGCACTGGCGCCGGCCTTCTGGCCCCGTGCGACTTCCAGCATTAATCCCGGCAGGGCCATCGCCTCATCGTAATACCCTTCGATGGAAACCGGGCCCGTGCTGGAGGTGACGGCAAGGATTTCGGTTTTAGCATTGCGCACGCGGTGAGCAGCGTCGGCGATTTTCTCTGTCATCGAAGCTGTCGTGTTGGGATTGATGAGGAGCAGTTTCATGCGGGTCCTGTCATGCCTTGCTGCGACGGCGGTTCATGACAACAATGATGCCAAGCGCACTGCCGATGATGATGAACGAGAAGAGCGTCGTCATGGTGCCGAGTGCGTAAAGCACGGGCGTCGTGACGTTGGTCGTCATGCCGTAGATTTCCAGCGGCAGCGTATTGTAGGTTCCGGCGGTCATCAGCGTGCGGGCGAATTCGTCATAGGACAGCGTGAAGCCGAAGAGCCCGACACCGATGAGGCTGGGCATGATGATCGGCAGAACGACAAAGCGGAAGGTCTGCCAGGATGTCGCCCCCAGATCCCGTGCAGCCTCTTCGTAGGACGGGGAAAACCGGTTGAATATGGCGAACATGATCAGCACGCCGAAAGGCAGCGTCCAGGTGAGATGTGCGCCAAAGCCAGATGTGTACCAGGCGGGGGGAAGGCCAAACTGCTGAAAGAGAACACCAATTCCCAGGCTGATGATGATGGAGGGAACGACAAGGCTCGCCACTGCTAGATAGAAGAGAGCGGTGGCTCCATGGAACTTGCGACGGAAGGCGAGGCCGGCAAGCAGCGAAACGACAACGGTGACGATCATCACCATGACGCCGAGTGCGAAGGAGCGTTGAAAGGCCCCCCCAAAGTCGCCGACTGCCTGGGTTTCGAAGAGATTGGCGAACCAATGCAGCGATGCTCCGTTCATCGGGAAGGTCAGGCCGCCGTTCGGCCCCTGAAACGACAGGATGAAGATGGCTGACATCGGTCCGTAGAGAAAGAGCACAAAGACGATGAAGAAGGCGGCAAGGACGTAGAATTCGCGCGGACGCTTTTCCGTATGCATGTCAAAGCTCCTTGCGGATATCGACGACGCGCAGAATGGCGGCGACCATGATGAGAACGACGATGAGCAGGACCACTGCGTTAGCCGCTGCTGCGGGATATTGCAGCAACGACATCTGGTTTTTCATCATGAGCGCCACCGATGCGCTCTGCCCACCGGACATGACCTGCACGGTGGAGAAATCTGCCATCACCAGGGTCACAACGAAGATGGTGCCGATTGCCATACCGGGCTTTGCCAGCGGAATAATGACATTTGTCAGCGTTTGCCAGTTCGACGCCCCGCCATCTCGCGCCGCTTCGATCAGCGACCTGTCGATGCGCATCAGCGTGTTGAAGATCGGGGTCACCATGAAAAGTGTGTAGAGATGGACCATGGCCAGAACAACGGCAAAATCGGAATAAAGGAGCCATTCGATGGGCTGCGGCACGATACCGGCCTTGACGAGTGCGGTATTGACGAGGCCGTTTCTGCCCAGGACCGGAATCCAGGAAATCATGCGAATGATGTTGGACGTCATGAAGGGCACGGTGCAAATCAGGAACAGCACCATCTGCATGGCGGCCGTACGGACATGGAATGCCAGAAAATACGCGACCCAGAAGCCGATCAGGAGTGTCAACGCCCAGACGATCGCCGCGTACTTCAACGTGTTGAGATATGTTTTCCAGGTCACCCAGGAGCCCAGGGTATCGGCATAATTCATCGTGATGAAATCTGGATACATCTGGGCGAAATCATAGTCCCAGAAGCTGACGACGATGATCATCAGGATCGGCAGCGCGAGAAACGCCCCGAGAATGAGAGTGAGAGGCGTTGCCTGGAGATAGGGCGACAGCCAGAGGGGCAGGCGCATCCGGCGTTTGCGTGCGCCATCGCCGGCGCCCAGCAGCCTCACAGTCACCATGATCCTGATCTCCCGGTTCGTTCATTCAATGAGAAACTGCGCCGCCCCTGAAATCGGGGCGGCGCTTACGGCATAGAGCATCACGCGGCGATGAACTCGTTCCAGCGCTTGACCATGTAGCGGTCCTCGTCCATGACGGAATTCCAGCAGGCGACCTTGCCCATGCGGTCGTCGAACGAGCCGCCGTCGCGCACGGCGCCGGCCTTTTCCATGACCTTGCCTTCGGGGGACATGATGTCGCCCTTGGCCGGCTTGCCCTCGATCCAGTAGCCCCATTCGTCGTCGGTCATGAACTTCTTGGCCGTTTCCATGCAGGCCGAGTAGTAGCCCTGACGGTTGAGGTAGCCGCCGACCCAGCCCGATGTGTACCAGTTGATATATTCGTAAGCCGCGTCGAGTTCTGCGCCCTTGAGATGGGCCGCAAGGCCAAGGCCGCCGCCCCAGGAGCGATAGCCTTCCTTCAGCGGCTGATATTTGCAGGCGATGCCCTTGGAGCGGACGGCGGCAACGGCCGGCGACCACATGGACTGGATGACGACTTCGCCCGAGGCCATGAGGTTGACGGACTCATCGAAGGACTTCCAGAAGGCGCGGAACTGGCCTGCCTTCTTCGTTTCGATGAGGAAGTCGATCGTCTTGTCGATCTCGGCCTTGGTCATGTTGCCCTTGTCGGCGTATTTCTGCTTTCCGGCAGCTTCCATGATCATCGCTGCGTCCATGATGCCGATGGACGGGATGTTGAGGATCGAGGTCTTGCCCTTGAAGGCCGGATCGAGAATGTCAGCCCAGGAGGAGATTTCGCGGCCGACGAGGTCGGGGCGGATGCCGAGGGTGTCTGCATTGTAGATGGTCGGGACCATGGTGAACCATTCCGTCGGCGCCTTGGCGAATTTCTTGTCGCCGGGCTTTTCCACGAATCCCACCGTGTGCGGTGCTGTCCCTTGCGCAATCACGCTATCCGGCTTCAGCTTGCCGGTGATGAAGAGCGGCACGATCTTGTCGAAATATGTCAGCTTCTTGGTGTTCATCGGCTGGATCACGCCGGCGGGGAAGACCTTCTTCAGGATCCAGTATTCGATGTCGGCGATGTCGTAGGAGTTTGGCTGCGTGACCGTGCGCTGGGCGGCAGCGTCGGAGTCGAGCGCCGTCATTTCCAGCGTGATCCCGAGGTCGGCTTTGCACTTTTCGGCAATCGCATTGATGTTCGACACACCCGTGCCAATCTGGCGCAGCGTGATCGGGTTCTTCGCCCAGATGGTCGGGAAGCCGGTGATGACGCCCGTGCCGGCGGCGGCACCGGCGGCTGCAGCGCCCGTCTTCAGCAGTGTGCGGCGCGTAATTCCTTGAGACTTCGTGGTCATGCTGAGTTCTCCTTCAGAGGTTCTTTGTTTATGATTTCCGTCACTTATCGTATCAGTGTGCGATGCGGCCGAGGATGATCGCGTCGTTCCTCGCCCACGAGAGAGGCACGGCGTCGCCCGCCTTGACAGGGTTGCGGTAGTATTCCGCGTCGTTGAGCAGCACGGTAAAATCCTCTACGCCGGCGCCGGCGAGGCTCAGCTTCACGGTGGCGCCCAGATCCTCGACATTCTGGACAATGGCGGTGAACCCAAAGCCGGGTTCATCGGCTGGAGCGAGGCGAATATGGTCTGTGCGCAGGGCGAAGTCGGCATGTGCCTCGCCATGGGCCGGGCTGCCGAGTGCGCTGAAGCGTCCGCCACCGTTTACCTCGATGGTCGTCAGATCCTCGGAGCGATCGACAATACGGCCTGAAATCACATTGTGATTGCCCATGAATTGGGCCACAAACGCAGTTCCGGGTCGTTCAAACACGGTGCGCGGGCTCGCCGCCTGCTCGATCCGACCATCATTCATGACAACGATGATGTCAGCCAGAGCCATGGCCTCGTCCTGGCTATGCGTCACATGCACGAATGTCATCCCGAGCGACGTCTGCAGGCTTTTGAGTTCTGCCCGCATGCGGATTTTCAAAAAGGGGTCGAGAGCTGACAAAGGCTCGTCCAGCAGCAGGGCCTGCGGCCTGGTAATCAGGGCGCGGGCGAGTGCCACGCGCTGCTGCTGTCCGCCTGAGAGTTGCGCCGGACGCCGGGTCGCGTAGGGTTCCAGCTGCATGCGCTTCAACATTTCCAGTGCGGCGTTGCGCCGTTCCGACTTTTCCACGCCCTTCATCTTGAGGCTGAAGGCGACGTTGTCGACAAGGTCAAGGTGCGGAAACAGGGCATATGACTGGAACATCATCGCCGTCCCGCGCATGGCCGGGGGCAGATCGTTCACAATCGTGTTTCCGAGCAGGATGTCACCTTCGGAAACCGTCTCATGGCCCGCGATCATCCGCAGGGTCGAAGTCTTGCCGCAACCCGATGGGCCAAGGAAACAGCAATAGCTACCGGCCGGAATTTTCAAACTGATCGCGTGGACGGCCGTTGTCGAGCCGTAGATCTTGGAGACGGAAGCGAGTTCGATATCGGCGGCCTGGGACATGCATCATCCTCGTTCGTGGATACTGCACCTCAATGCAGGAGCCATGCCAGATCGGTCGCGTCACCACTAAGAAACTGGAATCCCTCGTCTTTATGTCGCGCTGGGCACTGAAGGGACTGGCGTGAATTTCGGCATGCATAAAAAATGAGCGTGTGTATGCAATTGCGAGGCAATTTTGTGAGCAGATCGTACGCAATCTGGATCTCGCTGCGCTATTTTCTTTCCGTTGCACACGCAGTACAAGTGATCTCAACAGGAAGCGCAAACATGAAACTCTCCGAGAAAGCTACACTATCCATGGACGCCCATCAGGAAGATCGGGCCAAGGCCATACGCGACGCCTTGAGGGATGCAATTGTGGACAGGCGGCTGGCGCCGGGAACAAAGCTTTCGGAAGCGGAGGTCGGAACGCTTTTTGATGTCAGCCGAACCGTAGTTCGCTACGCATTGCAGATGCTTGCATTCGAAGGTCTTGTACATAGCGAACGAAATCGCGGTGCTTTTGTATCCAATCCAACGCCTGAAGACGCGAGACAGGTGTTTGCATCCCGTCGCCTGATCGAAGCGGGCATCGTGGCAGAAGCGGCCCGCCGTATAACGAAGGCCGACGTCGAAGCCTTCCGGCGCCATCTTGAGAAAGAGGATCGCTACAAGGCGAGCCGCGGTCCGGAGGCGAGACGGGCGGAGATCAAGGCCTCCGGCGAATTCCACATCATGCTGGCGCGCGTTGCAGGGAATGCTCTGCTGGAAAAGTTCATGGATGAGCTGGTTGCACGATCATCCCTCGTCATCGCCCTCTATGGACGCTCGGGCGTATCCAGCTGCGGCCATGACGATCATGCGCTGATCCTTGAAGCCCTGCAGTCTGGCGATGCAGATCGCGCGGCAGACATGATGCTGCACCATATCGGTCACATCGAGGCGGATCTGGATCTTCGCATGGGCAACATCCTGACATTGCGCGAGGCGCTCAATCTTTAATCGTCAGCCGTTGCGTCCGAAGACATAGCCGCTCAACGCGGCGGGGTCCTTCGGGTAACGTCGATCTCATTCCGTTGAATTCATATGGAAAATCCGGCCAATCTTGCCATCAGGCCGGAGAAATTGCGAACCTCGAACTTCTTGATCAGGCGCGCGCGGTAGTCCTCGACCGTGCGCGGGGAAAGGTTCAGTTCCCGAGCGGTTTCCTTGCTTGTCAGCCCCTTGGCGAGGCATTTGACGACATCGCGTTCGCGCGCCGTCATCGAGATGGCGGGCCGGGTATCCGAAATATCGGCAAAGGTCAGAATGGTGCGGGCGAGGGGAGCTGTGGCATCGAAGGTGAACACGCGGACCCTGCACCAGAATATGGAGCCGTCTCGGCGGGGCATCAGCCGCTCGTCCATGTAGCGTCCGGCCTCCCTCAGGGCCTTGAACCCGACCTCGCGAATGGCTTCGAACTCGCGATTGGATGCATACAACATGCGGAACGAATGGCCGATCAGTTCATCCGGTTGATAGCCGAACATGGTCGCGAATTGCCGATTGCATTGCCGAATGACACGATCCTCGGTCAAGACGATTCCAATGGGCGCGAATTCGAACGCCAGCCTCTCAAGATCATCACTCTCGCTCACCCTGTTCCCCAAATTCGTCCGTGACCCGCAGTTTTGCAGACCCGTATTTTTACAGAATTGTGTCAGCTCCATTCTTTCGTGAAGCTGATCCTATGCAAATAGATAGCGAAACCATTGGTAAATCAAGAGAATTTCGGCAGGGCGCGGCTTCTGCGCAGCTGATGCGCGCCATTGAGCTGCGCCGTGACGACCTCGTGACGCTGACCCGCGAGCTCATTCGCATTCCGACGCTCAATCCTCCGGGAGAGGCCTATCTCGAAATCTGCGAGTATCTGAAGCGACGGCTGGCGCCGAAGGGCTTTGCCGTTGAGCTGATCCGCGCTCTCGATGCGCCTGGCGACAGCGAGCGTTTTCCGCGATGGAACGTCATTGCCCGCCGCGAGGGGCGCTATCCGGGCGAATGCGTGCATTTCAACTCACACACGGATGTCGTGGAGCCCGGCAGGGGATGGACCTTCGATCCGTTTGGCGGGGAAGTGAAGGATGGAAAGGTCTATGGCCGCGGCGCTTGCGACATGAAGGGCGGTCTCGCAGCCTCTATTGTCGCGGCGGAGACTTTTGTCGAGCTCTGTCCGGATTTTAGCGGTGCGGTCGAGATTTCCGGCACGGCAGACGAGGAAACCGGTGGTTTCGGCGGCGTCGCCTATCTTGCCGAGCAAGGCTATTTCTCTCCGTCGCGCGTCCAGCATGTCATCATTCCGGAACCGCTGAACAAGGATCGCATCTGTCTGGGCCATCGTGGGGTCTGGTGGGGTGAAATCGAGGCGTTTGGCCATATTGCGCACGGATCCATGCCGTTTCTCGGGGATTGCGCGGTTCGGCACATGGGGGCAGTGGTTGCCGAGATGGAACGCAGCCTGTTTCCGGCCCTTGCCGCGCGTCAGACCGACATGCCCGTCGTGCCGCCGCCGGCACGACGCTCGACGCTCAACATCAATTCCTTTCATGGTGGACTTGATGAGCCGAAGGATGGCTTCTCCGGCTTTCCTTCGCCGCTCGTTCCCGACAGCGCCCGCATGGTGCTCGATCGGCGCTACCTGATCGAGGAAAGCCCGGATGGAGTGAAGGGTGAAATTGTCGCATTGCTGGAGCGTGTGAAGGCACAGCGCCCGAGCTTCGACTATGCGCTGAAGGAACTGTGGGGCGTGACGCCCACGATGACGGAGCGCGATGCGCCCGTGGTCAAGACCGTTGCCAGCGCGATCCAGGCCGTTTTCGATCGTGAGCCGGAATATGTCGCTTCGCCTGGCACTTACGACCAGAAGCATATCGCTCGGATCGGAAAGATGTACAATTGCATTGCCTATGGGCCGGGTATCCTCGATCTCGCTCATCAGCCGGACGAATATGTGGGCATTGACGACATGGTTGATAGTGCGAAGGTGATGGCGCTGTCGCTGTTGCAGTTGCTCATGCCATCTGATGACGCTTGAGGATTGGCAGATTGCCGGCTAGGGGTAACGGGTCGGCGGATACGCGGGACGATAACGCTATCGAGGGGAAGGAAGACAGACAATGAACAGATTCATCAAGCTGATGACCACGGCGGCCGCTCTGGTCGTTGCGGGCGCATTGACGCCATCTTATGCGGCCAATACCGCGATCACGGTCGGTATGGTTCTTGAGCCGCCGAATCTCGATCCGACTTCCGGTGCTGCCGCGGCGATCCGCGAAGTCACCTATGCCAACATCTTCCAGGGGCTGACGCGCTTCGACGCCAATGGCGCGATTATCCCCGATCTTGCGAAGAGCTGGGACATTTCGGCCGATGGCCTGACCTATACCTTTCATCTCGCCACCGGCGTGAAATTCCATGACGGCTCGGATTTCAGCGCTGAAGATGTGAAGTTCTCGCTGGACCGCGCCCGTGCGCCGGATTCCACCAATGCCCAGAAGGGTCTCTTTGCGGACATCGCCTCGGTCGACGTCATTGATCCCGCCACGGTAAAAGTGACGCTGAAAAAGCCAAATGGCAGCTTCCTTTTCAACATGGCCTGGGGCGATGCCGTCATTCTTTCGCCGAAGAGCATTGCAACCGAAGCTACAAAGCCGATTGGCACCGGCCCGTTCAAGTTCGTCAACTGGGTCAAGGGTGACCACGTCGAACTTGCCAAGTTCGACCGCTACTGGGGGACGCCCGCCAAGCTCGACAAGGTGACGTTCAAATTCATTTCCGATCCGTCCGCGGCCTTCGCTGCGATGATGGCCGGCGATGTCGATGCATTCCCGATGTATCCTGCGCCCGAAACGCTGGAGCAGTTCAAGGCGGATCCTCGCTTTCAGGTCATCATCGGCAATACCGAGGGCAAGACGATCCTTGCCATGAACAATGGCAAGAAGCCTTTTGACAACATCAAGGTCCGCGAAGCGGTGGCCCATGCGATCAACCGCAAGGAAATCATCGACGGGGCCATGTTTGGCTATGGCACGCCGATCGGAACCCACTTTGCTCCGCATAATCCGGACTATGTCGATCTGACGGCGCAATCCAACTATGACCCCGAAAAGTCGAAGGCGCTGCTGAAAGAGGCGGGTTACCCGGACGGCTTCACCGTGTCTTTGAAGTTGCCGCCGCCGCCATACGCCCGCAAGGGCGGCGAGATCATTGCAGCCGAACTCGCCAAGGTTGGTATCAAGGCGGAGATTACCAATGTCGAATGGGCGCAATGGCTTGAACAGGTGTTCAAGGGCAAGGATTACGACATGACGATCATCGCCCATGTCGAGCCCATGGACCTCGATATCTACGGCCGCGACAATTACTACTTCAATTACAAGAGCGACGCCTACAAGAAGATCATGGCGGAGCTTTCGAACACCACGGATCCCGCGAAGCGGAGCGAGCTGCTGAAGCAGGCGCAGAAGCGTATCGCGGATGATTATGTCAACGCTTTCCTCTTCCAATTGCCGAAGACGGGTGTTGCCAATGCCAAGATCGTGGGCCTCTGGAAGAACCAACCGACGCCCGCCAACGACATGTCCGCAGTTTATTGGAAGGATTGATCCGAGCAGGCCGGGGGCGTTGCCGCCTCCGGCCGTCGGTTCTGGTGCCCATGATCCCCTATCTCCTGAAACGTCTGATTTCCCTTGCTTTGAGCCTTCTGGCGGCCAGCATCGTGATATTCCTGGTGCTTCAGGTCGTCCCTGGAGACCCGGCCTCCTACATGCTGGGAATGAATGCGCAGCCGGAGACGGTCGAAGCGCTAAGGCATCAGCTGGGTCTGGATGGTCCTCTGGTTTGGCGCTATCTGGCCTGGATCGCTGGCCTGATGCATGGAGACTTCGGCGTCAGCTATACATACAAGGTCCCGATCGGCGAGCTGATCCGGGAGCGCCTATGGGTGTCTCTGCCGCTGGCGCTCTACTCGCTTATTCTGTCTACCGTCATCGCCTTGCCAGTTGGCATTATCGCAGCTGCAAAACGCAATTCGGCTGCCGATTACGGCATCATGGGTTTGACGCAGCTAGGAATTGCCGTTCCCAATTTCTGGTTCGCAATGCTCCTTGTACTGCTGTTTTCCATCACGTTGCGCTGGTTTTCGGCCGGGGGATTCCCGGGCTGGAATACTGGATTTTTTGCCGCCATGAAGGCGCTGACGCTCCCGGCCGTGGCGCTTGCGCTGCCTCAAGCCTCGATTCTCGCACGCGTTATGCGTTCTGCGCTGCTGGACACGCTGTCGGAGGACTACATTCGTTCTGCGCGGGCGAAGGGGCTGACGCAAGGACAGACACTGGTTCGCCATGCCGTACGCAACGCCATGATCCCGGTGTTGACGATTATCGGCCTGCAATTTTCATTCCTGCTGGCCGGGGCTATCATCATCGAGAATGTCTTTTATCTGCCGGGACTTGGACGACTGGTCTTTCAGGGTATCACCCAGCGGGATCTTATCGTGGTCCAGTCGGTGGTCATGCTTCTGGTTTTTGCCGTGATCGTGATCACCTTTCTGGTTGATGTCGCCTATGCGATTGTCGATCCACGCCTGAGGAGCCGGTCCTGATGAGCATCGGTTCGCTTCCTGACGAAAAGCCCGGCCTTGTCGGCGCTGCGTTCCAATCGAAAAGCTTCGCGCTTGGCTTCTTTCTGACGGGGGTCTTCGTTCTGGCGGCGTTGCTGTCCTTTGTCTGGACGCCTTACGACGCAACAGCGCTCTCGGTCGCAGACAAGCTGAAGGGGCCGTCTGCCCTGCACTGGTTCGGCACGGACCATTTCGGACGGGACATATTTTCCATGATCATGGTGGGTGCGCGAACGTCGATCGCCGTCGCATTCGTGGCCGTCGGTATAGGCATCGCCATGGGGGTGCCTCTCGGCTTGTGGGCGGCCGCTAGGCAGGGATCCCTGGTCGATGAGCTGATCATGCGGGCGAATGACCTGATCTTCGCCTTTCCCGCTTTGCTGATCGCCATTCTCATCACGGCGGTGTTCGGTGCTGGCGCGACGAATGCCATCATCGCGATCGGGATCTTCAATATCCCGGTTTTTGCGCGCCTTTCGCGTGGAGCTGCATTGATGCTGTGGACGCGGGAATACATCTTCGCGGCGCGTGTGGCCGGCAAGGGAGCCGCCCGAATTTCCGCCGAACATATCCTGCCCAATATCCTCAATCTACTGATTGTGCAGGGAACGATCCAGTTTTCGCTGGGCATCCTGGCCGATGCGGCACTTTCCTATGTCGGCCTCGGTGCGCAACCGCCGACGCCCAGTTGGGGGCGGATGCTGGCGGATGCCCAGACCATGATCAGCCTTGCCCCTAATATGGCGCTGTTTCCCGGTGCGGCGATTGTGCTGACGGTGCTCGGGCTCAATCTCATGGGAGATGGCCTGCGCGACATCTTTGACCCGAAGCTGAGGAGGAGCCGCTGATGACGCTTCTTCAGATAGACAGGCTCGATCTTTCCATCCTCGGCTTGAAAATCCTGTCAGATGTCAGGTTCGAGGTAGGTCGGGGTGAGGTCGTTGGCGTGATCGGCGAGAGCGGGTCCGGCAAGTCTATGACAGCGCTTTCCGTCATGCAGTTGCTGCCCCACGGCATGCAGATGTCAGGATCCATTCGGTTGGATGGCGTCGAGCTGCTGGACAAGTCCGAAGCTGAGATGTGCGCCATCAGAGGCGCTGACGTCGGCATGGTTTTTCAGGAGCCGATGACAGCCTTGAATCCTGTCAAGACCATCGGCGATCAGGTGGCCGAAACGGTCATGATTCATCGCGGGGCGAGCCGAAAAGAAGCCCTGTCAATTGCCAGGGAGACCCTGAATCGGGTGGGCCTGCCGGAAGATCGTTTCCCGCTTGGTCGCTATCCTCATGAACTTTCGGGCGGTCAGCGTCAACGTGTGGTCGTTGCCATGGCCATTGCCCTGCGGCCAAAACTGCTGATCGCGGACGAACCGACGACGGCGCTCGATGTCACGACGCAGGCGCAGATTCTGACGCTGTTGAAGACGCTGGTCGATGCGGACGGCATGGGCCTCATTCTCATCACCCACGATCTTGCCGTTGTGGCAGACATTGCGGATCGCATCGTCATCATGAAGTCGGGAGAGGTTGTTGAGCAAGGGGAGGCGGTCCACCTCTTCCGTTCCATGCAGCATCCCTACTCCAAGGCCCTGATGGCGGCGACTGGCCATCATCCGGTGCGGAAGCCTCCGGACGTCGCGCCCGATAGTACACCGGTGCTCGAGGTATCTTCCGTGGTGAGGGAATATGTGCTGCCGCGCCGGTCGCTTTTCGCCAAGCCCGGAGCGTTCCGTGCCGTCGACGAGGTCAGTTTCAAGATACACAGGGGCGAGAATGTCGGCCTTGTGGGCGAAAGCGGCTGCGGAAAGTCGACGCTCACGCGGGCCATTCTGGCGCTCGAGAATACGCAGGCGGGCGAAATCCGGGTTGGCGGCGAACTGGTAACGAGCAAGGCGGGTGCGAGCCTCGCCGCGCGGCGAAAGATGCAGGTCGTGTTTCAGGATCCCTACGGTTCCTTCAATCCGCGTCACAAGGTGCGCCGCCTGGTCACCGAACCGTTCCATTTGATGGGACGCGACGCGCCGGGCGGTTCCGCGCTGGAACGCCGCGTTGCCGAATCTCTCGAGAATGTCGGTCTCTCGGCACGGGATGCGGACAAGTACATTCACGAATTCTCTGGCGGGCAACGACAGCGCGTCGCGATCGCGCGCGCTCTGATCACGCATCCGTCGCTGATTATTCTCGACGAAGCGGTGTCGGCTCTGGATGTTTCGATCCGGGCGCAGATTCTCGATCTTCTTGCCGATCTGTCTGATCGGCTCGATTTGTCCTATCTCTTTATCTCCCATGACCTGTCAGTGGTGCGGGCCATTACAGACAGGGTCATGGTGATGAAGGCCGGACGTATCGTTGAAGCGGGGGAGACCGAGGCCGTCTTCTCCAATCCCCAACATGACTATACGCGGCAGCTCATCGCCGCCACGCCCGACCTCGAGGCGGCGCTCAAGCGCCGCGAGATCGCGGCTGCCTGATTCTCGCAAGGAGACATTTCATGATTTCGCCCTGGTTCCCAACGGACAAGTGTTTCATCGACGGAGCGTGGGTCGCACCGGAAGGGTGGGAGACACTGCCGCTAGAAAACCCCTCGGATGGCGCGATCATTGGAGCGATTGCGCGTGGCGGAGCGGCAGATGTCGATCTCGCCGTAGCCGCCGCCAGCCGGTCGCTGCGCGGGGAATGGGGGCGCATGCCTGCATTCGAGCGTGGCAGGCTTCTTGGAAAGATCGGGCGTGCTGTCCTCGATCACGTCGAGGACCTTGCCAGGCTGGAGGCTATCGATGTTGGCAAGCCCCTGAAGCAGGCGCGTGCGGATGCCGTGGCTTTGGCACGATATCTGGAGTTTTACGGTGGTGCTTGCGATAAATTCCATGGTGAAACAATTCCATATTTAAATGGTTACACTGTCTACACGTTGCGTGAGCCCCATGGCGTGACGGGGCACATCATCCCGTGGAATTACCCCATGCAGATCCTTGGCCGGTCGGTCGGTGCGGCGCTCGCGATGGGCAATGCGGCGGTGCTGAAGCCGGCGGAGGAAGCCTGCCTGACGGCGCTGGCCTTTGCTGACATATGTCAAAAAGCGGGTCTGCCCAAGGGGGCGCTGAACGTAGTGCCGGGGCTGGGCGAAGAGGCGGGAGCGGCCCTGTCCGGACATCCGTCGATCAACCATATTTCCTTCACCGGTTCGGTCGGCGTGGGCATGAAGATCCAGGCCGCCGCTTCGCGCAATGTCGTGCCCGTTACGCTGGAATTGGGCGGCAAGTCGCCGCAGCTGGTCTTTGCGGATGCCGACCTTGATGCGGCGCTGCCGTTTCTGGTCAATGCAGGTATCCAGAACGCGGGGCAGACATGCTCCGCAGCGTCGCGCATTCTGGTCCAGAAGGATGTCTATAACGATGTCGTCTCGCGTATGTCGGAACGCTATCGATCGCTGAAGGTGGGACCCGCCATGTCGGATCTCGATGTGGGGCCGCTGATTTCGGCCCGGCAGAAGGAGGTGGTTGAGGGGTTCATTGCGCTGGCCGAGGAAGCGAGCGTCGCGGCGAGCGGGTCGGTGGTGGCAGAGGCGCCCAGCGGCGGGAACTATGTTGCTCCGCGACTGATAGCCGGCCTCGACCCGTCACATCGTCTGGCGCAGGACGAGATCTTCGGGCCCGTTCAGGTCGTTATTCCCTTCGACACGGAAGAGGATGCCGTTCGCATTGCCAATGGCACGGACTACGGTCTTGTCGCCGGCGTCTGGACGCGGGACGGCGCACGTCAAATGCGGCTTGCCAAGGCGCTGCGCGCCGGTCAGGTCTTCATCAACAATTATGGCGCCGGTGGCGGCGTCGAGCTGCCCTTCGGGGGAACCGGCAAGTCCGGTCACGGCCGGGAAAAGGGTTTTGAGGCATTGTACGGCTTCTCGGTTCTGAAAACCGTCGCCGCGCTGCATGGATAAGGAGACAAGCATGCGTTTGGAAGGCAAGGCAGCGATCGTCACGGGCGGGGCATCGGGTTTCGGCGCGGGCATCGTGCGTAAATTCATCGCCGAAGGCGCGAGGGTCATGGTGGCAGACATCAACGGCGCCGCAGCCGAGGCCTTTGCGCGTGAGCTCGGCGGCTCGGCGATCAGCTGCGAGGTCGATGTCTCGAAGGAGGAAAGCGTGGCGGCCATGGCACAGGCCGCACTCGCTGCGTTCGGAAAGGTTGACATTCTGGTCAACAATGCAGGTGTCACGCATTTGCCGTCCGCCATGGAGGATGTTTCGGAAGCGGATTTCGACCGCGTTATTTCGGTTAACGTAAAATCTGTTTATCTGACTGCGCGTCATCTGGTGCCGCACATGAAGGCGCGCGGGACCGGGGCCATCCTCAATGTCGCGTCAACCGGCGGGGTCAGTCCGCGCCCGCGCCTCTCCTGGTATAATGCGTCGAAGGGCTGGATGATCACCGCCACGCGCGGCATGGCCATCGAGCTTGCACCGGCCGGCGTTCGGGTCAATGCCATCAACCCTGTGGCGGGCGAAACACCGCTGCTCAAAAGCTTCATGGGTGAAGATACGCCTGACATTCGCGCGAAGTTCCTTGCGTCCATCCCGATCGGCCGCTTTTCCACGCCGGAAGACATGGGCAATGCCGCCTGCTTCCTCTGCTCGGATGAAGCCTCGATGATCACGGGCGTGGCCATGGAAGTCGACGGTGGCCGCTGCATCTGACTTTCGAATGGCTTTGCGTGATCGCGCCGGCATGCTAGCACTCTGTTCAATTATGAACTGAGTGGAGGATTGCCATGAGTGACACTGTTTTGCTGGAGCGAAAGGGCCGCGTGGCCCTTTTGACGCTCAATCGCCCGCAGGCGTTGAACGCGTTGAACTCGGAGCTGCTGACGTCTCTCTGCGCCCATCTTGATGCCTTGAGCGAGGATCAGAGTGTCGGCTGCGTTGTCATAACAGGATCTGAGAAGGCGTTTGCAGCCGGGGCCGACATCAAGGAAATGTCGGACAAGACCTATATCGATATGAAAAATGCCGATTTCTTCGGCCGCCGCTTCAGCGCCCTGACTGCGTCGAAGTTGCCGATGATTGCCGCCGTATCGGGCTTTGCGCTCGGCGGAGGTTGTGAACTGGCGATGATCTGCGATTTCATTATCGCGTCCGATACGGCGAAATTCGGCCAGCCGGAGATCAAGCTTGGCGTAATCCCAGGTATGGGCGGCACGCAGCGTCTGACGCGCGCCGTCGGCAAGGCGAAGGCAATGGATATGGTCCTGACCGGTCGGATGATGGACGCGCAGGAGGCCGAACGGTCGGGGCTTGTGGCTCGGGTCGTGCCGCCGGAAAAGCTTCTGGAGACTGCGATGGCGGCGGCGGAAGCAATCGCCTCCTATTCGCGACCGACTGTGATCACCGCAAAGGAGGCGGTCAACCGCGCTTTCGAAACCACGCTCACGGAGGGGCTGCACTACGAGCAGCGCGTGTTCTATCCTCTCTTCGCGACGGAGGATCAGAAAGAGGGCATGGCCGCCTTTACCGAAAAGCGCGCCCCTGAATTCAAGCATCGCTAGATACGGTTTTCAAGCCGCCATCCCAGCCAGCCTGTCTTTGATCTCTGGACCAGTTGCTGGTCCGGAGACGTTCGCATGGGGCCGAGGCTTAAAGGGTGAGGATTATGGCGCAAAATCCGAAGCCGGTGCTGTCCATTGTGTGCTTGGAGGCAAAGTTGTCGGAGAGCGAGACACGATCGTTGATGCAAAAGGGAAATGCGCACGAAGCTGAAGACAAGGCTTGCGAAATGGAGGAGCTGGCCTTGATCCGACAAGATATCTGGCGGCCCGGGCCGGAGGCTTCGCCTTCCACCGGAACAGAGTGCCGGTAACTTGGTTAGAGGGAGGGTCCGAAACGGGGACCTGATCCACGCCTCCATGCCACCAGAATTGCCCCGGAGCTGCTCAATGGTTCTTCTCCTCGGCGTTCTGAGTATTCGACTGCGGCTGGATGCTGCTGCTCATGTTCCGGGTGGTTCCGAGATAGGCGATAGCCGCGACGATGAGAATGACGAGGATCACGCCCCAGACGATGCGGTTGCTTTTCATGTCTCTCTCCTTGATCTCTTCCCCAAACTAAACGTCCGGTGAAAGGTTCCGGGTGCTGCTGCTGGAACACAGGCGGCCCAATGTTCGTTCAATCTCTTGCACGGCCAGCAAGCACGGGAGCGAGACATGGACGAAGCGGAACTCATCAAGTTGCGGGCGCGCGTGAACGCACATCGCGAACTTCTCATCGAACTGACATTCCTGCTGATGTCGGAGCGCGGTTCCGTTCCGGCGGGTGCACAGGGTGGGCCGGGAAATGATCTGCCGGTCTATGATCAAGAGGAGGACCCGGGCGTGATCCCAACCTCGGCCTTTGCCGAACAGGCGGAGTTCGCGGCCGAGGTTAGAGCCATCTTCGATGCGGCAATGATGCGGTCGAAGGCAAAGAACGGCAACAAAATCTAGTCAGGCTGGAACCTTGGGTCTCGACGACGGTTTCACTCCCATGACCCAGTCCAATCCAGTTATCCATCCCTCTGAGCGCGTGGAGGAAATCGCGAAGCAAAAGCTTGCTTCAGCTCTGAAGGATGCGGCGCCTCCCTTCAACCTCCCTCCGTTGGCGCAGTCGCGACGCGCGGAAGTTCGCGTGCCGGCTTCGATTGCCGGCAGCGATCGTTCGCAGGGTCCGCTTTGATCATTTTGTAAACTTTCGAGAAGGAATAACCATGGTCGACCCAAAGAGAGCGCAGCGCGAGACGGACCGTGAAGAAGATTATCGCGATTATGACAAGCGCAACATCGGCGAAGGCTGGCCTTATGCCGACGAGGATGGTGTGCCGGCCAGGCAAAACGCACCATATGGAACGAGCACATCAAATCTGGACGAGGCGGAGCGTGTTGGCGTGGAGGTCGGAGAGCGACCCGAAATCGCCAGCCGTGGCGGCCCTTCGCTTTCTCCGGTTTTCGAAGAGGATGCGATCAACGACGATGTTCTGGAAGAACGGATCATGGACGTTCTTGGCGATAATGACAATTTCGACCCGGCCTTGATGACGGTGACGGTTCATCATGGCGTCGCCACCCTTTCGGGCAAGGTGGAGACTGCCCACGCACATGCACTCGCGGAGACACTGACCTTGGCTGTCAAAGGCATTCGCTCCTGCGTGAACAAGCTGGTCATGATCGGTGTCGACAGCCACATACCGCCTGACGCGGACGTCTGAGCGCCCGAGCCCGGTCCACTGTTTCCCGTTCGTTAGGGCAGGGACGGTTCCAAGAGCGCAAAGAAGAGAGGTCCTGAGCGAGGCCTCAGAGCGGCGCGAAACTGATAGACCCCGGCCGCATCCTATGCCTGAGAGGACAAAGAGATGCCTCGGGGGCATCGGACCGAGTTTTCTGTGGTCGTCCTGATCGCTTTCATTATTTTGATCTGGATGTTCTTCCCCTTCTAGAGAAGTTCCGGCGAAGGCGGAAACCGGCTTTGCGCCGAGCACGGCATGAAAACAGGAAGTTAGATCGATTCACGGTTTCGACGAAACGCGGAAAATGATCTGGCGATCGGTCCGATTCACCTGCTCGGGCCGCACCGTCATTGGCCCCCAGCGGAACAACCCCGTTTGCAGGTTGTTTCGCTTGAGATGAACGAGAAAAAGCGAGAGCGATATGGTCAAGGAAATCCCACCTGAAGAGGCACGGCAGGGGCGGAACTCGCCGCGAATGCTGATCGTGTTGATCGTCTCCTTTTGTCTTGCTTTCGGCGTTCTGGCCTTGCTGTATCTCTATGTTTTCACGGGCTCCTACCCCGAGCGCCCGCTAAATAGCGAGCAACGGCCCACGACCTCGGCGCAACCCTGAAGAGGAGCCGCTCTGCGATTAGGCTTGACGGGGGAGCTCTCCATCGCGGCGGTAGGCGATCTGGTTGTCGACTTCGGCCACGCCATTGAGAGACAGCGCGATTTCGGAACATCTTGTGACTTCCTCGGGGCTTTGCACGTAGCCCGACAGATGGATCCGTCCGCCTTCGGCGGTCACCGTCACCGCAGAGGCGTCCACTGAGCCTGCTGTCGCCAGAAGATTGGCGACTAGCGTCTCCCGGCCAGCCTGCACCGGGTGAAGAACCTCAACCTCGGCCAGCGTATCGTGATTTCTTCTCGGCTTATGTACCATTGCTGTTACTCCTTGATGTCATAGGCATTTAGTGTTTCGGCTGTCGCTCTACTTGTGTTCCGGCTTGCCCTTGCGCTTCGTCGACGCAAGCTCTTCCAGTTCCTTTTCCGACATCGACCGTTCCATGCTGCGCGAGGCGCCCTTCAGGTCGCCTTTTTTCATGTCACCACGTTTTGCGGATAGCGCTGCACCTGCAGCCTTCTGCTGGGCCTTGGACTTTGCGGGCATGGATTTTCCTCCGGCTTCGTTCCGGCCAGGCCGAGCTTCCTCGCCCCCGGAAGTGCATAGGTGAAAACGGAAAGAGCGCTTCATCGCCTGTTGCAGACTTTGAAACGCTCCTGACAGTGGCGGGGCAGAGCCCCGCCACGGAGAGCCGCCGATGGGCGGGACTGCATCAAACCTGATCCTGATCCTTCACGCGCAGATTGTTCTGCACGTTCTTGACCCCTGTCACGGTCTCGGCGCAATCCTCGGCCACGCGCTTGTCTCCACGTCGTCTGACGAAGCCGTTCAACGTAACCTCACCGTCCTGGACAGTGACGGTCACATCGCTGGCATCAAGGCGCGGATGGTCGGTCAGACGATCATGAACGTCCTCGTTGATGCGGCTGTCTGAGCGAAGATAGCCTTTGGGGCCGCGGCCGCGGAGACTTTCGTCCCGGCGCGCGTCCATTTCGCGGCGGCGCTCGGCATCCTCATCACCGAACCAGGAGGCAATTTCGTCGCCGGCACGGTCCCACATATCACGCTCGCCACGCCGGCGATCATCCCCATGGAAGCGATCATAGTCGCGGGAGGATCGATGGCGCTCGTCCGTGCCGAAGGGCATGTAGGCGGAGTACAGACCGTAAGGATAAGCGCCGTTGGGCGCGCTACCGCGACCATAGCGGTAGCCTTCTTCGCCATAGCCGAGATCGTCTGTTGTCCAGTCGTCGCGGTTGGGTCGACGATAGCTTCGGTTGCGGTCATTCATCATCTCGCGGTCGTAACGTCCGTAGTCACCACTAGCCATGGGTTTTCTCCTTTCAGGTTTCTTCTTTATCGGGCGGAGACCGACTTGGTCGGTCTCCCATCCAAGCGACGGCCCTATCAGGCCGTTCGGTCAATACCGCCGGCCGTGCCAGCGGTAGTCGGAGGGGCAATCATCAACGACGCGGCGACCGTAGCGATCCCGGTAATAGCAGCGACCCGGCTCGCTGGCGGAGCCGATCAGGGCGCCGGCGACTGCGCCAACCGCACCCCCAACGGCAGCACCACCGACATCGCCTGTGACGGCGCCGCCGATGATGGCACCGGAGGCGCCGCCGATGGTCGCGCCGCGCTCTGTGGCTGTGCACGAGGCCAACGCCATGAGTGGAAGAATAACGAGCAGGTATTTCATGACCGTCTCCAAGTCTTTCCTAGAATGAGGTTACAGAGGGCTAACTCGTGACGCATGACCTTGTTCCACATCGTCCAAAACGGTCTCTTCGGAAACAATCCCGCCTGCCTGCGCGTTCGTCTGACATGTCACCTCAATTCATGAAGGAGAACGTCATGCGAGACACAGCCCGAGATCCAGTCCGGAAAAACGAGAAGCCGGACGTCATCAATGCTCCTGTCGGCTCCGAAGACGATGTGACGAGTGTCGCGCTGGACATCAATTCGGGTGAAATCAACGCCATTGCCATCTCCGGGGAGCCCTTTGGAGACCGCAGGCGTCGGCTTCAGGAATTGATTGGAGAAATTGAAGCCCGCATGGACGCAAGTTCCCGAGGGCAGGACCTTGAACCGCTTCTACAGGAGGCCCGCACCGCACTTCGCCTCGTCGAGGAGCGAGAGCGTGATCAGGGTCAAAGCGAATAGAGGCCCGCCGGTTTCCAGTCGCCGTGAACAGGGGCCATTGTCTTGGCCGGTCTGTCGTTCTCGTCCGGGTTCGGAACCGGAGCGTCACCCGGCAGTCGGTCGGGTTCGGGTTCGTCAATGGGCGGTGGCGGCGTCATCGGGGGCGGGACAGGCTGTGGCTGGCCTGGTTCTACCGCCAGAAGAGGATCTCTGGGTGTGAAGTGGGGCATACTCTCGCTTCCTTAGAAAAACCGCGGCGGCCTCATGGGGCGCCGCGGTTGGAGAGGAGGTGAAGGAGTCGAAAATCCGCAGCCTACTTTTTCAGTTGCTGCGCCATTTTCAGGTGCTCCTTCAGCGCAGGCAGGGTGTCCGCAGCCCATTTCTTGAGTTCTGGGTTGTCGCCAGTGTTGGAATAGGCTCCAAAGAGATCGACGGCCTTTTGATGGGCGGTGACCTGCTCCTTTCGGTAGTGGGTCGCAAGCGCTTCCCCCTTCATGCCTTTGAGCGAATTCAGCATCTTCTGCTGAGATTTCGACATGGAAGAGGGCAGGTTTTGCTCCATCTTCTCGGACTGGAGCATTTGCTTCAGTTCGTTAGAGGTTTTGGTGTGGTCGTCGATCATACGTTGCGCGAACTTTTTCGTCGCATCGTTCTTTATGTCGCTTTTTACAATGAATTTGCTCGACTGGATTTCATACATGTCCGACTGGGCGGCCTTGGTGACGAAATCCTTTGTGGTAACCACAGAAGCGGGCTGCCCGGCATGGGCCGGGTTTGCTGTGTTGGGTACGTCGGTGGACTGGGTGCCTGCGCTAGTGGCGGGGGCGCCGGCTTTGGGGTTTGCATCGGTCTGGGGGGAAGCGCTTGATTGGGCAAGAACGGGGCCGGCAGCCAAAAGGACTGCGCATGCGAGGACGAGAGGTTTCATGGAATGGTCTCCTTTCTGCCTCCTCCCAACATGAGCGGCCGCACAAGGTTCCGAAGATCCAAGCGCCTCCGTCAATCTTCGACGATTTCGCCCATTTCTTCCTTGAGCCTTTGACGAGCCCGGTTAAGCCGGCTCTTGACCGTGCCAACGGCGCAGTCGCAAATCACGGCAGCATCCTCATAGCTCTCACCCTGGATGACGATGAGCACCAGAATTTCACGATATTGGTCCGGAAGTCTCATCAGCGCGGCATAGACCTCCTTTGCGCGGGCCGACCATTCCTGATCCGGTGCGGTGACGAGAGTATTGACGCTGTCGGGGGGCAGGCCGATCACCTCGCGCTCCCGCTTGCGGTAGCGCGTGTTGAACGTGTTTCGCATGATGGTGAAGAGCCACGATTTCAGGCGTGTGCCCTCGGTATATTGATTGATGTTTGCGATCGCCTTGATCAGGGTTTCCTGAACGAGGTCATCCGCATTTTCCGGCTGAGGGCAGAGAATTCTCGCGAACGCTCTGAGCGCGGGGATCAGCTCCACAACTTGTTCACGACTCATGTCTATTTCCACGCTTGGGATTGATCGGATGTTGACAAGAACGACCAGTGCCAACCGTTTGCATCACAACCTGCATCTGCCGATCAGGCTGGAAGGGCAGGGATATACGGCGGTATATGTGGCTGCTGCGCCTGCCGAAGCTGTTCAGGCAAGGCAGCTCTGAGCTCAGGCTCCAGCTCACACATCCACATGTGTCCTCCTCCTGTCATGACGATGAAATTCGAATGCGTTCCGTTAATGTTTGTCCGAAGGGCATTGTTCCATCGCGTTGCCTCCCTAAAATTAGCTAGGTCTAAAATCGCGCGACTAAAAGTTTTTCATCGAGTGATCCGTGTTGACGAACCTCACGTAGGAAACGAGGTTAGTCTATGAGCCCGGAACTTGTGCGCGAGGTGAACATGACTCAGACTCCGAACGGAGATGCCGATCGCGCCGATGCTGCAGAGATCGTCTCCCTGATAAACCAGCTGGTGGAGGAAATGGGTGAGGCGAAAGCTTCCAGCGAGATCGATGTGCTGGCCCTGAAGTTGCAGGAACTGCTTGATACTCGGCAAGCCAATGACGCAGGATGCTCGCGGTCCTGATCGGACTCCACTGTGCAGTGATAGAAAAACCCGGCGGAATGTCTCCACCGGGCTCATTTTCCTGTCTGCTTTGTCGTGTTAAGTGCCTGAGGCTGGACACTAACGATCCGAGTTCGCACGTTTTGGAAGGACGGTCGTGGTGACGGTCGAAACCGGGTCGCTTGCCGGAAACGAATCTTCGAGCCCCTTGTCGAGCTGGGCGTCCAGTTCGTCTTTGTCTTGGGCGCTACGCGCGCTTGCTGATGGCTGGCCCCCGAGATTTGCGCGTGCGGCTCGAGCGGCAGGCGCCAGTTCTGATAGAGCGCCAAGTGCCCGGTCAATGGGATCTCTATCGGCATCAGCTGCAGAAAGCGGCAAATTGACCACCAGTGTCATGTGATCATCTGTCGTGATCTCCACGATCGGTCCGTGCCAGTTGTCTCCCGGATCGGCGAGCCTGCTTGTCGCAATCTTGGCATTGTTGCTCATGGCATATTCCTCCTTGAATGAGGTTTTGATGGACGGGGCCCATCGATGGACGCTGGTTTCTGAACGTTCTTGCGGGGCAACGGTTCCATGCCTGACGCGGAGGGAACAACACGATCTCTGGCAGGTTGGTGAAGACATCCTATCCGGTCGATGAAGAGGAGTGCCGTCCATGCACATCTACAGGCTCGTTCCCGTTGCTGGCCCCGAGGATCCCAATTGGGATTTGTCGCCCTTTCAGGGCGAAGTTATCGTACGGGCAAAGACCAGCGGCGATGCTCGGATAGTCGCCAGTGCCGCCGAGGCCGATTTTCCACAAGAGCGCGCAAAGCCGGGTGAGGGGGTCTCGACGGCGAGCGCCTCGGCGTTTCGCAATGAAAAGCTCTACACGGTGATAGAAGATATCAGCGGGCAGTTTCCGCCGGAGGGGCCCCGCGCGGTGCTCGGCGGTTCGCTCGATCCCCGCGTGATTCTGCCTCTTCTGGTCGGCGATGGTCGGTAAAGAACAGGAGGAACCTTTGGGCGGCTGTAGAGTTTGATGAGCTGGAGGTAGCGCACATGCTCACATTCGATATCAAATGGATTGCTCCCATTCACATCGGGGGTCTGGTAGAAGAAGAGGCAACTGTCGTGGAGGGGCCGATGCAGGCGCTTGCGCTGTTGCGCGGCGATTGGCCTCTTAGTGGGGGTAAACATCACTTGACCGCCATCCAGGAGTGCAAACTGGCCTGCCACGAACTCGGCAAGTCTGAGAAGGCGCGCGAGGCGTTCATGGCCGCGGCACTTGAGGCCGGAACGCTCCTCTTCGCGAACCGCGCCCGCAAATCAGCGCCCGCTGTTCTGGTGCGCCGCAATTCGCCGGCGGGATCGGTCGAGGCCCTGCCGGTTTGACTGCTGTCATAACGTCGGCAACGTCCTTTTGAGCCCGCCCTGTGCGGGCTCACTTGCATCTGGAGGAGGCCGGCGAGGAAGGGAACAATTCCACCGGGAGCCGGTTTCGGGGCGGTTACAACGAAGGAGTATTGTTATGAACAACCATTTTCCCCGACCGCCGTTTCCAGACCAGCAGCAAGCCGTTCCCGGCAAGACCCGGGCGATGGAGCCTGTGCCGGATCACGGCGAAGAGAGCTATGTGGGTTCCGGTCGCCTGAGGGGAAAACGCGCGCTGATCACCGGCGGGGATTCCGGCATTGGCCGCGCGGTTGCCATTGCCTTTGCGCGTGAGGGGGCAGACGTCGCCATCTGCTATCTCAATGAAGACGATGACGCCGAAAGCACCAGGAAGCTCATTGAGGCCGAAGGGCGCAAATGCGCGGCCATTCGCATTGATGTATCCCGGGCCGACAATTGCCGGCAGTTGATTGATCAGGTGACAAAGGCATTCGGCGGGCTGGACGTTCTTGTAAACAACGCGGCGCATCAGATGACGTTTGAGTCACTCGAAGACATTTCTGACGCGGAGTGGGATCTTACCCTCGCCACGAATATTTCATCGATGTTCTACCTCACCAAAGCCGCTTTGCCGCATCTGGGCGATGGCGGCGCGGTCATCAACACGGCCTCGATCAATTCAGATAATCCCAAACCCACCTTGCTGGCCTATGCAACGACAAAGGGCGCGGTGCAGAATTTCACCGCTGGTCTCGCCCAGTTGCTCGGCAAGCAGAACATTCGGGTGAACTGCGTAGCACCCGGGCCTGTCTGGACACCCTTGATCCCGTCGACAATGCCCGTCGAAACGGTCAGGCATTTCGGGGAGAACACGCCGATGGGGAGACCAGGGCAGCCATGCGAAATCGCGCCGATCTACGTGATGCTCGCGAGCGACGAGGCGAGCTATGTCTCGGGCGCCACGATTGCCGCGACGGGCGGCAAGCCCATGATGTGAAAGTTGCCGGCGCAGCCGAACCGCGACTGCGTTCGGCCGGCACAAGAGCGCCTGACGTTGTCCTTGGCAATTCAAGGCTCAGCGTTGTCCGGCCTCAGCTTCGCATCCCAATCGGCTTTAAATGCATTGGTCTGCCTTGACGGGGCGCTGAATCTGTTGGGCGGACGGCAGTTATACCGACGATGTTTTGGTGGTTTCTACCAGTCCGGTACACATTTAAAGCTCTCGCGTGACATGATCGCGTTGGATGCCACACTTACGCGTGTTATCAGCGGTTCTTGTTCCTCCACAAAGGACTCAATGACGTGGACCGCCTGGAATGCGATCGCATGTTCGCCGCCGTGATCGACACGGGAAGCTTCGCGGCTGCCGCAGCCCGTATTGGAACCAGCACGGGGCAGGCGTCGAAGCTTGTCTCGCGGCTGGAAAAGGACCTTGGCGTGCAGCTTGTGACGCGCACGACGCGGGCGCTGGCGCTGACGGAGGTCGGGCGGGCCTATTACGAGCGCATCAAGGCCATCCTCGAGGATTTCGATGCGCTCGACGCCTCGGTTCGAAGCGCTTCTGGAGCGCCGACCGGCCGGCTGCGGATTACCGCGCCCGTAACATTCGGGACGGTGCAGTTGACGCCGGTGCTGATCGCGTTTGCCGCCGCCTTTCCCGATATCCAGCTCGACGTGACGTTTTCCGACCGTCTCGTCAACCTCGTGGACGAAGGCTACGATGCCGCAATTAGAATTGGCCAGCCTGCGGATAGCAGCCTCATGGCCAAGAAGCTGGGCGCGATCAGGATCGTCGTGGTTGCCACCCCATCCTATCTCGACACGCGAACCAAGCCACTTCACCCGCACGAGCTTGTCGACCACCCGTGCATCGTTGATACCAATTTCCGCGACCCGACCACCTGGCGCTTCAGAGCCGCCGACGGAAAGCCGCCCATTGCTGTTGAGGTGAGGGGCCGCCTTCATTTCTCCAATGCCGAGGCCTGCCTTGCTGCGGCAGAAGCGGGATTGGGCATTGCCCGCGTCCCCAGTTTCGTCGCAGGCGCCAGTCTGCGCGCGGGAACTGTCCGTTCGGTCTTGCGTGACTACGAGGAAGAGCCGCGCGGTCTCTACGCGGTCTATCCGCCTGCCCGACATCTGGCCTTGAAGGTGCGCGTCCTCGTCGATTTCCTGACGGATGCCTTCAGGGGGCAGGCGAAATGGGATGATGGATGGCGTTAATTGCTTCTGATTTGGAAGCAATCCCTCTCTCCTTGAAGGGGTAATCGCCGTTCTGAAAAGAGAGCATAGTCCGCTTCAGATTTTGCCGAAGCTGACGGGCGGTGACGCGAGCACGCTCCATGTCCAAACCGATCAGCAACTGACGGCGCGCGAACATGTCGATTGGAGGCAAGAAGACCATGGCTCAAACATCCAGGACCGGCATCGGCAAGGTGACCTTGACCGTCAATGACCTCGACCGCGTGAGTGCATTTTACCAGCAAGCTGTCGGCCTCCATCAGCTTCGCGGCGACGCGTCCGGCGTGGAACTCGGCGTCGAGGGACGGACCCTTCTAGAACTGCGGCGTGATGCGGCGGCCCGCCGCCGCTCGCCCAGAGAAGCAGGCCTCTTTCACACGGCCTTCCTGCTGCCCACCCGCGCAGACCTTGGCCAGTGGATCAAGCATGCCATGGTATCGCAGACGCCTGTTGTGGGCGCATCCGATCATGGCGTCAGCGAAGCGCTCTACCTGTCCGATCCGGAAGGCAACGGCGTCGAGATTTATGCCGATCGGCCGATGCTGACGTGGCAATGGAAAGATGGTCTCGTCACCATGCCGAGCGACCCGCTCGATGTCCAGCCGATCATCGCCGCAAGCGGCAGCGGAGAATGGAGAGGTTTCCCCGAAGGGGCAGTCGTCGGTCACATGCATCTTCAGGTGGGCGCCTTGCCGCCTGCGGAGGCATTCTACCGGGACGTCCTCGGCTTCGAGGTGACGTCGCGCTATCCCGGTGGCACGTTCTACGCCGTAAACGGCTATCATCATCATCTGGCGACCAACACCTGGAACAGCCGGGGCGCGGCCACGCGCAACTATCCGAGCACCGGCCTTGCCGATTTCGAGATCGTGTCGTCCCGCGACATCCTGGAAGCTGTCGCGGCGCGAGCCGACGGGCGCAGGGACGGTTCCAACGCGCTGGTTCTGGTCGACCCATGGGGCACCGAAATCACAGTCACGGCGGAGACGCCCAAGAACATCGAGGAGTGAGACATGCTTGTCGAAGGCAAATGGACAGCCGACTGGCATCCCGTTCAGGCGACGGACGCGAAGGGCGGTTTCGTGCGGCAGATTTCCGGCTTCCGCAACTGGATCACGCCGAGCGGTGAAGCCGGTCCGACCGGCGAGGGCGGGTTCAAGGCCGAAACCGGCCGCTACCATCTCTATGTCGCACTGATCTGCCCCTGGGCATCGCGCACGCTGATCGGGCGCGCCCTGAAAAAGCTCGAAGACGTCATTACGATCTCCGTGGTCGAGCCGGCGCTGTCCGAGCAGGGCTGGCGCTTCGGCGACTATCCCGGCTCCAACCGTGACGACCTGAACGGGGCAAGCTTCATCCACGAGATCTACACGGCCGCCGATCCCGTCTATACGGGCCGCGCCACGGTTCCGGTCCTATTCGACAAGCAACGGAGCACCATAGTCAACAACGAGTCCGCCGATATCCTGCGAATGCTGAACTCCAGCTTCGGCTCTCTCGCCGACGAAACGGTGGACCTCTACCCGGAGGATCTGCGCGCCGACATCGACGCGCTGAACGAGCGCATCTACCCTTTGCTGAACAACGGCGTTTATCGCGCCGGTTTCGCGACCACGCAGGTGGCTTATGAGGACGCCTTCGCCGACGTGTTTGCAATGCTGGACGAACTCGAAACGCGGCTCCAGAAGGGAGGCCCCTTCCTGTTCGGCGACCGCCTGACGGAGGCCGACGTTCGGCTGTTCGTGACGCTCGTTCGCTTCGATGCGGCCTATCACGGCCTCTTCAAGTGCAATCTGCGCCGACTGGTCGATTATCCGGCGCTGAGCCGCTATGTCGAAACGGTGCTTGCGATCCCCGGCGTGCGCGGCACGGTCAATATCGACCATATCAAGCGCGGCTATTACTCGATCAAGGCGCTCAACCCAAACGGGATCATTCCCGTCGGCCCGCAGCTCCCCTTCGCAACGGCATAGAGGACAAACAGATGGCTACTCCAACAGCCGACACTCTCGTCATCATGCTCCATGGCGTCGGCTCCAGCGGCCGCGATCTGGCGCCGCTTGCAAGCGCCTGGAAGGCGGCTCTGCCCGGCGCTATCTTTGTATCCCCCAATGCGCCCAACCCATCCTCCTTCGGCGCGGGCTACCAGTGGTTCAGCATCGCGGGCGTCACGGAGACCAATCGAAGCGAGCGCATTGCGGACGCACGTCCGTCTTTCGACGCGGTTGTCTCCGCAATCATCACGGAGAACGGCTTCGGCGAGAAGCTGGACCGGGTGGCTTTTGTCGGGTTCTCGCAGGGCACGATCATGGCGCTCGACGCGGTCGCGTCCGGCCGGTGGCCTGTCGGCGCGCTCGTCGGCTTCTCCGGCCGGCTTGCCTCGCCGCTTCCACTTCAGCCAGCACGTCAGACACCCATTCTTCTCATCCATGGCAGTGCCGACCAGGTGATCTCTGCGACAGAGAGCGACAAGGCGGCCGAGACGCTGAAGGCACTCGGTGTCGCGGCGGAGACGGTTATTTTAACCGGTGTTCCCCACACCATTTCTGCCGAAGGCGCGGAAAAGGCCGGGGCGTTCCTGGCGAAAACGCTGCCTGCGATCTCCTGATCGGGCGTTCGCCCGTTTCATGAATGGTTGGCGCCAAAGCGGCGAACTGCGCGATGGCAACGGCGCGGTTGACGAGCATCGCGTTGCACGAGGTGCTTGGCTGGGTTCCCGGACCCGGACACATAGAGCAATTCCAGCGAAAGTGGGAACCGGTTTCGCGTCCGGAATTGCGCAAAACAAAGAGATAGATCGTTTCAGCATTTCCATGAGACACTGAAACAATTTAGGCGTTCAGGGCTCAGCCGTGTGAGGCCTTTCGGCAAGACCTGAGAGGGGCTCGTGGCGCCTTCAATCCGCATCTCGCTCAGGCAAGCGAAAAAGTCTTCGGCGCGGCGCATCGACGTCTGTGGAACGGAGTTCGCGCGCAAGTCCGATGGGTGAGCGCAACAGCGCGAACTCTGATCAGGAGATCATTGCGCGATCTCGGCTTGCCCATTTTCGAGTGGAAGCAACGCCTGCGTGTTATGAAGGCGATGCCTTATCGGCATCAAGTTTCAATAATGACCCTTTCTGGTGCTGTCATGCCGGCTGTTCGACGCCGCATGGACAGGGTTTCCGTCTCCTGAGAGGTTTGTCCTTGTTCCTCTGCAGATAATTTGAGAGAACGTTGACTGCCAGATTTTCCGAAAAGGAAACGTTGTAATCCGGCACTCGGCGAGGGAAATACATTTGTGACGCAAGAAGACCTCAAGCAAAAGTTGATCTTGGGCGCCGCCCGGAGATTGTTCTTTGAGCGTGGATACGACACCACAAGCATGGACGAAGTTGCCCGTAAGGCAGGCGTTTCGAAGGCGACGGTCTATGCGCATTTTGAAAGCAAGGACAACCTTCTGTTGCAATTGATTGCGGAGGAGGTTTCCGCTCTGCCCACCAAGGCATGTGACACGCCAATCGAAACCGTTGATGATCTCCGTCTGGCGCTCCAAGATCTTGCGGGACGGTTTGCAGTGATGTTCCAGGATCCGGAAACTGTCTCGCTCCACCGTCTCGTTATTTCACAGGCCTATCTCTTCGAAAACATCGGCAAGGTATTTTATGAAGCGGGACCGTTGAGGATGGAGCGGCAGGTCGCCGCCTTGCTTCGCAAGAGCGTCGAGAAGGGAATACTCGAAATAGACGACCTCGATTTGGCTGCATCGCAACTTCTCAGTCTTGTTGTGGGAACGCTGCCGTTGCGGGCGATGCTTTCCTCCAAGCCACCGGCGCTGCAAAACTGGGCCAAGTCCATGGAATCCGGCCTGTCTATCTTTATTTCCGCCTATATAGCGCACGCTTAGGTGCTCGCGCCGCGCCGGTAGGGGCGTGTGTTCGAATTTTGCTCTTGATGCCCTTCGCGCCGCATTCATCTCCGGCATGGTACCCCGTACAAATCGAACCGAACGGTTCAATTTAATCTTGACGTTTCGCAAGCGCATCGATAGCTAAACTGAACCGTTTAGTTTTTTGCGAGCCTCGATGACCCAGTTGCTTTCGTTGTCCTCATACTCACGCCGGCGTGCGCCAGGCCTCGGCGTGCTCGGCCTAGCTTCGGCGGTTCTGCTCGCCGGTTGCAGCGTGGGGCCTGACTTTGCAACGCCCGATGTGCCAGCGGGTGCTGGTTATACCGTAGGAGGGAAAGTCCGACCTGCCGCCGCAACAAACGGCGTCCCGGGCGGCGGATCCCAGAAATTCTCGCTTGGTAGCGACGTCAGCGGTCAATGGTGGAAGATGTTCGGATCGCCCCAATTGAATGCTCTCGTTGAAGAGGCGATCCGCAACCATCCGAGTGTCGAGGCCGCGCAGTATGCGCTCCTTTCCGCGCGGGAAACGGCCATGGCCTCCGGTGCATCGCTCTATCCCCAGGTCAGCCTCAGCGATTCGCAGACGAGGGGCCATAATGCTGCGGCCGGACAGACGCCGGGCTATATCTACAATCTCAGCAATGCCTCTGTCTCGGTTTCCTACGGTCTCGATCTCTTTGGCGGCACGCGCCGGCAGATCGAAGCCAACATGGCCGCAGCCGAATACCAGCGCTTCCAGCTCGAAGCGACCATTCTCACGCTGTCGGCGAACGTGGTCACCACGGCCATCACCGAGGCCTCGTTGCGGGCGCAGATCAACGCGACCGAAAGCATCATCAAGCTTCAGAAGGACCAGTTGGCCCGCATCCAGAAACAGTTTGAGCTGGGTGCCGTGCCGAATTCCGATGTCCTGTCGCAGCAATCGAACCTTGCGCAGACCCAGGCATCCTTGCCGTCGCTTCAGAAGCAGTTGGCGCAGCAGCGAACCGCGCTCATGGCCTATGTCGGGCGGATGCCGAACGAGGATCGTGGCGAAAGCGTCGATATCGCCAGCCTGCGTCTGCCCCGCAACCTGCCGGTCAGCTTGCCGTCGAGCCTGGTGCGTCAGCGCCCCGATATCCGCGCCGCCGAGGAAACGCTGCATCAGGCCTCTGCCAGCGTCGGCGTCTCCGTGGCCAGCATGCTGCCGCAGATCACGCTCTCGGGTCAGTATGGTGGCAGCGCCGCGACCTTTGCCGGCATGTTCACATCGAGCCAGGCCGTGTGGAGTGTCGCTGCCAGCGTGAGCCAGAAGCTGTTGGACGGCGGCTCGCTCTTCCACAACAAGGAGGCAAGCGTTGCGACCTACGAGCGCAATCTGGCGCTTTACAAGAGCACAGTCATCTCCGCCTTCCAGAACGTCGCGGATTCGCTCCATGCCATTCAGTATGACGCGGATGCCCTGCAGGCCCAGAATGCGGCTGAACAGTCCGCCAAGGCCAGTCTCGCCATGGCGCAGAGCCAGTACACCACTGGAGCGGTCAATTACGCGACTGTGCTGAATGCATTGCAGACCTATCAGACGGCGGTCATCGCGCGGGTCAAGGCACAGGCCGCCCGCTACACCGACACCGTTGCGCTCTACCAATCCCTGGGTGGCGGTTGGTGGAACCGCAACGACGAAACCGACAAGGCTTATCCCCGCAAGAAAGCGGGCCACTTTGCTGGACCCGACAGCGCGACGGCGCAAGGCGCAAAGACGCAAGCCGAAACCTCCAGCCTATCTCAGAAGAAGAAGGACCTTTGACCATGATCAAGCGTATGGTGATCATGCTGTTTGCCGTCGGCATCGTGCTGGGCGGACTGTATGGATTTCAGGTCTTCAAGGCCGGCATGATCAAGCAGGTGATGGCAAGTATTGCCAATCCCCCCCAGACAGTCTCGACGACCGTTGCTGAGGAGACCGACTGGCAGGACAAGATTGAAGCTGTCGGTACCCTGAAGGCGGCCAAGGGTGCGGATCTCGCGCTGCAGGTTTCCGGGATCGTCGACAAGATCGAATTCCAGTCCGGTGACACGGTCAAGGAAGGGCAGCCGCTGCTGACGCTTTCGGCCGCCGATGATCTTGCCAAGCTCGATTCGCTGCGCGCCACGGCCGATAACCTGGCCATCACGCTGCGCCGAGATGAAGAGCAGCTCAAGATCAAGGCAGTCAGCCAGGCTACCGTCGACAGCGACGCGGCCAGCCTGAAGAATGCGCAGGCGCTCGTCGCCCAGCAGGTGGCCTTGGTCGACCAGAAGACGCTGCGCGCTCCATTTTCCGGTCGTCTCGGCATTCGCGCAGTCGATCTGGGTCAGTTCCTGACCGCAGGCACGTCGATCGTGACGCTCCAGGCGCTCGATCAGTTGTTCGTGGACATGTATCTGCCGCAGAAGAACATCAGCAAGCTCAAGGTTGGCCAGTCGATCGACATGACGATCGACGCCTACCCCGGCAAGGTCTTCAAGGGCGTGCTCAGTGCCATCAACTCCAAGGTGGACACCGCGACCCGCAATGTTCAGGTGCGCGCTACCGTTGCGAATATGGACGGCGCCCTTTTGCCCGGTATGTTCGGCAAGGTGGAAATCGCCGCCGGTTCGAGCCAGCAGTTCGTAACGCTGCCCCAGACTGCCGTGGTCTACAACCCCTATGGCAGCCTCGTCTTCGTGATCGACAAGGCCGCATCCGGCGACGGCAAGGAAAAGAAAGTTCGTCAGAGCTTCATCAAGACCGGTGCGACGCGCGGCGACTTCGTGGCCGTCACGGAAGGCGTCAAGGTCGGAGATGAGGTTGTCACCGCAGGTCAGATCAAGCTCGGCAATGACAGCCGCGTCGTGATCGACAACACCAAAGTGCCTCCGGCCGAAAATGCGCCGGCTGTCGTCGACCGCTAGGATATGTGACCATGAAGCGCTTCACAGATATCTTCGTTCACCGTCCTGTACTCGCATTGGTGGTGAGCGCGTTCATTCTCGTTCTCGGCGTGCGGTCCATGACCTCGCTGCCAATCCTGCAATATCCCCGGACGCAGAACGCCATCGTGACCATCACGACGACCTATGCCGGGGCGGACTCCGACATCATTGCCGGCTTCATCACGACACCGCTCGAAAACGCGGTCGCCCAAGCCAACGGCATCGACTACATGACGTCGACGAGCCAGACCGGGGTCAGCACCATCACCGTCAACCTGCGTCTCAACTACGATTCGGGCAAGGCGTTGACGGAAATCAGCACCAAGGTGAACTCGGTGCTGAACCAGCTTCCCACGGGAGCCCAGCAGCCGACGCTGAGCCTCAAGGTCGGCCAGACGCTTGACGCGATGTATCTGGGCTTCACCAGCGATGTCATCAATCCCAACCAGGTGACGGACTACCTGACCCGCGTCGTCCAGCCGAAATTGCAAGCCGTGAATGGTGTCCAGACGGCCGAGTTGCTCGGCGGCAAGAAGTTCGCGCTGCGTGCCTGGCTCGATCCGATCAAGCTCGCAGCCTACGACCTCAGCGCATCGGACGTCGCTACGGCTCTCACCAGCAACGACTACATCTCGGGCCTCGGCACCACAAAGGGCAATCTGATCCAGATCAACCTGACATCGTCCTCCAACCTGCACTCGCTGGAGGAATATCGTAAGCTCGTCGTCAAGCAGACCGACAATGCGATCATCCGCCTTAGCGATGTCGCCAATGTCACGCTCGGCAACGACGACTACGATTCCGAGACGAGTTTCAACGGCAAGCAGGCGGTCTATCTTGGCATCCAGGTTGCCCCTACCGCGAACCTCCTGACGACGGTCAACGCCGTCAAGGAAGTCTTCCCGGGTATCGTGGCACAGCTTCCGCAGGGCCTTCATGGGCAGGTTCTCTACGACTCCACGGAGTTCGTGAACAGCTCTATCGAGGAGGTGGAGCATACGCTCATTGAGGCAGGTCTCATCGTCACGGTCGTCGTCTTCCTCTTCCTGGGATCCTGGCGCGCCGTTCTCATCCCGATCGTCGCGATCCCGCTGTCGCTGATCGGCACGTTCGCGCTGATGCTCATGCTGGGCTTCTCGATCAACCTTCTCACGCTGCTCGCACTGGTTCTTGCGATCGGTCTCGTGGTCGACGACGCGATCATCGTGGTGGAAGGCGTCAACCGGCATATGGAAGAGGGCATGAAGCCGCTGGATGCGGCAATCGAGGCGGCGCGCGCACTGGCCAACCCGATTGTCGCGATGACCGTCGTTTTGATCGCTGTTTATGTTCCGGTCGGTTTCCAGGGCGGACTGACAGGCGCACTCTTCACCGAGTTTGCCTTCACTCTGGCTGGTGCCGTCACGGTTTCGGCCCTCATTGCATTGACGCTGTCGCCGATGGCCTGCGCCTACCTGTTGCGGCCCATCCCGCGTGACGGAAAGGGTTTCGAGGCACGCTTCGTGCATCTCATCGACCGCACGATGGAGCGCCTGAGCCGTGGTTACCGGCGTTGGCTTGAAGGCAGCCTGAACTCGCTTCCGGTCGTCGCTACGTTCGGCCTGATCGTCATCGGAAGTCTTTACTGGCTCTATACGTCCTCGACGTCGGAACTGGCGCCAGAAGAAGACCAGGGCGTGGTGCTGGGCCTGACCACCTCTGCACCGACCGCGACGCTCAAGCAGCGCGAGTTCTATTCGCATCTGACCTACGAGATTTTCGAGAAGCGTCCGGAAAACAACCTGGTCTTCCAGATCGACACTCCCGGCCAGTCTATTACCGGTTGGGTTCTGAAGCCCTGGGATCAGCGCAAGAAGAGCGCCAAGACGTTGCAGACGGAAGTGCAGGGGGAATTCAACGGTCTGCCCGGGGTCAAGACCGTGGCCTTCCAGCCCGCGCCACTGCCCGGCAGCAACGGTCTGCCCCTACAGTTCGTCATCGCCACGACAAAGGACTTTGCCGAGCTGGACACTGTTTCGCAGAAGTTCAAGACCGATGCGTTGAAGACCGGCAAGTTCATCTTCCTCGACAACGACCTGAAGTTTGACCAGCCGCAGGCGCGCATCGTCTTCGATCGTGACAAGGCGGCCGAACTCGGGCTGAACATGAACACGATCGGCGGGGCGCTGGCGACCATGCTGGGCGGCAACTATACCGGCTATTTCAGCCTGGACGGCCGCTCCTACAAGGTCATCCCGCAGGTCCAGCAGTCATCCCGCCTGAACGTCAACGATGTTCTGAACTACTATATCAAGACGAGCAGCGGCGAGTCTGTCCAACTGGCAACGATTGCCCATGTCGAGACTCTGACAACGCCGGAATCGCGCAACCACTTCCAGCAGATCAACGCAGCGACCATTTCCGGCGTGGCCATGCCGGGCGTGTCGATGGGAGAGGCGATCAAGGCGCTGCAGGACCTCGCGGCGAAATCACTGCCTCCGGGCTATTCCATCGATTACGGGGGCCAGTCCCGTCAGCTGATCACGGAATCGGGTGGGTTTGTCACGACCTTCGGTCTTGCGGTCATCATCATCTTTCTTTCGCTGGCGGCACTGTTCAACAGCTTCCGCGACCCGGTCGTGATCCTGATCTCGGTGCCGATGTCGCTCGCCGGCGCGCTGATCTTCATCAGTGTCGGGATTGGCGGTGCTAGCATCAACATCTACACGCAGGTGGGCCTGGTGACGCTGATGGGCCTCATCAGCAAGCATGGCATCCTGATGCTCGAAGTGGCCAACGAGATGCGGCTCAAGGGTGCCTCCAAGCGGGAGGCCATCGCGCATGCCGCTGAAGTTCGTCTTCGCCCGATCCTGATGACCACCGCAGCCATGGTGCTCGGCGTCATTCCTCTGATCACGGCGGCAGGGGCGGGTGCTGCCTCGCGCTTCAACATGGGCTTGGTCATTGCAAGCGGGCTGACGATCGGAACGCTTTTCACGCTCTTCGTGGTTCCGGCCATGTATGTGATGATCGCGAAGGGTGACCAGAAGACTGACGAAGCGGTCCAAATCGAAGAAGCACAGCAGGTCGGCGCCTGAAATAAAAGGGGCCCTCCGCGAGGGCCCCCCAGACCGCTGACAAAGTCGTTCTTGCTTTTTCTGCCGCGACTTTGATTCCGACCCGTTCTTTTTTGATTCAGAGACGTTCCGAGAACCTTGGGTCCTGACCGGGCAGGGCAATTGCAAACTGCTCATTAGTACTGGACGCGCTAGCTGAAGTGCGACTTTGGTCGGCGTGACAATTTCTCGGTTCTGTAGCCATGTCCGATGACATTGGCCCTAAAGACTTCGGCAGGGGTTCGGTAGCCAAGGCATTTTCTCGGCGTTGCGTTCAGGCCTGCGCAGAGGCTGCGCAGGCCGTCTTGCGTGAGCATCTCCGGGGCGGTGTCGCGGCAGATAAACAGCCTAAACTGCTGGTTCCACTTCGAATGCAACGCGTGTCGGAAATCTACATCTTCATGTGCCGATAGCCAACACATGCTGAAGGAAGACTTCCTCGGGCGTCCTATGCTCCAAGCACTTTCTCGGCGTGTCGTTGAGCCGATCGCACAAGGCCCGGATATCCTGATCGGTGATGTCCAGTATACGTCGTTCGTCCAAACTCAGCTGCATGAAAGAGCGGGCCATTCCATACATGTTAGTTAGATAAGATACATTATGGAACAAAATCGCTAATTTCTCTTGTGCGCTGCACACATGGATAGCAATTCGTCATCGGGCCAGCCAGTCAATGCAAAGGGCCTTGATTTATTTAGATAACATGTTATCTATAAACATATGAACGATGAAGAACTTCGATTGCTGGTCACAAGCTCCATTCCCCGCGCCGAGCGGCAATGGCGGAAACTCGGGCGCAAGCTCATCGACAGGATCTGTCGCGAATGTGGTTACCCGCCGGGGAGCCTTTCCGAGGCTTCGATCTTTCCGCTGATCACCATCGGTCGGCTTGGCGAAGGAGTTCGGCAGAATGCCGTTGCGGAGGAGATCGGCGTCGAAGGCCCTGCTCTCGTGCGTCTTCTCGATCTGCTTGCGGAGCAGAAGCTCATTGAACGGCATGAAGATCCCGAAGATCGCAGGGCCAAGACGCTCTGGCTGACGGACGAAGGCCGCAAGCTGCGCATGCTGATCGAGAACGATCTGACCAAAGTCCGCGCTGCGGTGCTGCGGACGCACAGCCCGGAGGAGTTGAGAGCTGCCGTTGGTGTGCTTCGCACGATGTCCACCTTCCTGAATGATGGACTTGTGGACGAAATCTTTGCGGAGACGGCGAAGTGAAAGCTGGCTCAGCGTTTCCGACCGCGACAGAGTGGGTCTTTTCGCTGAAGACGTTCTTCGCCTCCATGGCCGCGCTCTACATCGGGTTGGCTGCAGGATTGCCCCGGCCCTATTGGGCGATGGCGACCGTTTACATCGTTGCCAATCCCCTGACGGGCCTGACACGCTCCAAGGCAAGCTTTCGGACAGTTGGGACGCTGGCCGGGGCAAGCATGGCCATTTTCCTGACGCCGCCGCTTGCCAACTGGCCGATCCTTTTTACGCTTGTTGTCTCGCTTTGGACAGGCCTGCTGACCTTTCTGGCGCTGTTCGACCGGACGCCCCGCTCCTATGCCTTCATGCTGTCCGGTTACACGGTTCCTCTCATCGCATTTCCTTCGATCTATGCCCCAGGTACCGTCTTCGACACCGGCGTTGCCCGCGCCGAAGAGATCATTCTGGGCATCGTCTGTGCTTCAGTCGTGAACAGCGTCGTTTTTCCAGCCAGCCTCACAGGGACCGTCCGCAGCACCGCCGGGAACCTTCTGAAGAACATTGGCCGCTGGGTCGGCTCCGTCATTGAAAACGGTCGCGACGCCGACGCGTTGAAGGAAAGCGAGCATCTGGCGTTGGATGTCACCGTGCTCGACAATCTGATCGTGCACCTGCGTTATGATGTGGCGGCTACAAACATGATGCGGCACCTCAAAGCCTTCAAGGAGCGGGTGGCCCCCATGCCCATCGTTCTGCATGGTCTGGGCGACCGTTTGGCAACACTCCGGGACAGGAATGCCGTGGATGACGACCTCGACGACCTGCTGACAGACTTGCGCTCGTGGATCGGAGCGGAAGCGGAGGACGAGATGCAGAAAAACGCGGGTGCGGCTCGTCTGCGTGAGAAGCATGCACGTTTGGCAAGGGAGATCTCGACACGGCACGATTGGGACGGCCTGCTGATCAAGAGCACCCTCGCCGACATCCTGCATCTCATAGACATGTGGCAGGATTGCCAGGCGCTTTTGGGCGAAATTTCAGCTGGTACCATGGCGCGCCGCCGTGTGGATCTCCAGTCCACGCGCGCCGTCGAGGGGCAATGGCATCACGACGTCGGAGTTTTCGCGATCACAGGGGCTTCCGTGGCGCTGGCGGGTTTTATCGCGAGCCTCATGTGGCTTTATTCCGGCTGGCAGGCGGGCGTCGGCTTTGCCATGATGGCGCTCATTGCTGGCCCGTTCTTCGGCGCCATGGACAACCCCTTGCCGGCCCTGAAGGCCATGGCGGTATTCATGGGGATCAGCAATCTGCTGGCTGGCATCTTCCTCTTCGGCGTGCTGCCGGGCGTCAGTTCGTTCGGCGGGCTGGTTGTGATCTTTGCCGTGCCTTTCATCCTGTTCGGAACAATCATGAGCCGCCCGCAATTCGCGCTCCCCGGTATGCTCATGACCGTCGGGACTGCTTCGACTGTGGCGCTGTCCAGCACCTATTCCGCCGATTTCGTCAGTTTCATGGATGGCGCAATTGCCTCAGTGCTCGGAGTCCTCTTCGCCGTTGTTTGGAGTGGGCTCACTCACTCGCTGGGCGCCTCGCGCAAAGCGCAGCGCATTGCCAGAATGGGGTGGCGCGATCTCGCCGCGATCTCCAACGGCCGCATGGAGGTGTCGGTGTATCGGTATGCTGCGCGCGGTATAGACCGACTGGCGCAATTCGTGCCCCGCCGGGCCGCACTTGCCGGCACTGCGCTCGAGAAGCTCGACATGATCACCGAATTGCGCGTGGGAACCAGCCTCGCGATCCTGCGAGAACAGTCGCGCCTGATGGCGACCCCGCAGGCACGCGGACTCGACTCCGTTTTCCACGGCCTTGCCGGCTGGTTCAATATGAAAGCCGGGCTCAAGGCGGGGGATGTCCCCTCACCTGCGATCCTGTCCAGCATCGATGACGCGCTTTGCGAATTCGATGATGAAAGGGTGCTGACCGCGCTCACCAACTTGCGGCGCAGTCTGTTCCCCCAGGCAGCTGTCCCGGGATCGCCGAGCGGCCAGGCGCGCGCTTCGTCACGCGGCCGATAGGCGCTCGGATCGTCGGAGGTCGAATGTGCCGCGGCGCGATAGGTGAACCACTCAATCAGGACCGGTCCGTGCCCTTGCCGCGCGCGGGCAATCGCCCAGCGCGACACGGCCATGACAGCCAGATAGTCGTTGCCGTCGACCCTGAGCGCTGGAATGCCATAGCCAAGGGCACGCGCCGCATAGGTCTCGCTTCTGCCGGCGGCGATTCCGGTATAGGTGGAAATGGCCCATTGATTGTTTACGACGTTCAAAACGACCGGCGGCATATAGACCGACGCGGTCAGGAGGGCGCTGTGAAAGTCGTTGGAGGCCGTCGCACCGTCACCGATCCAGCCGGCGGCGATCTTGCCCGTCCCCGTCAGCGCCGCCGCCATGGCCCAGCCTACGGCCTGCACATATTGCGTGCCGAGATTGCCTGAGATTGAAAAGTAGCCATAGTCGCGTGCCGAATGCATGGTGGGCAATTGCCGGCCTTTCAGCGGATCGAGCACGTTGGAATACAGTTGCCCCATCAACTGCTCGAGCGGATAATCCGCCGCCACGAGAAGCGTCTGCTGGCGATAGGTCGGAAAGTTCATGTCGCCCTGCGACAGTTCGCGCTGGAAACAGCAGCCGATCGCTTCCTCGCCGGTGCATTGCAGATAGAAGGATGTCTTGCCCTGCCGTTGAGCGTTCAGCATCCGTCGGTCAACCGCGCGCATCTTCAGCATGTCGCGAAGCCCCTGCCGCAAACGTTCAGCAGTCAGGTCACCGAGATAGTCTGCCCAAGGACCGACGGGCCTGTTGTTCTCATCCAGAACCCGCACCATCCCGACCGCCAGTTCGCGGCACCCGGCAGCAGCGATGTCGAGCCGCGGCACAGGCAATATCCCCGCTTGCGGCACGCTAATGGCGGAAAAATCCGGCTTCTGGTCGGGCCGCGCCGGCGGATGCGGAAATTGCAGCCGGATCCGCGCCCCCTGCCCGCTGGCCGTGGATACAGGGTCGTCGTGCACGGATTTGGAGCGCGCATTCTGCGCTGTGTTCGCGTTATCCGCCATGGCCTCTTTCCTCCCTTGCTGAGGATCGAGCTTAGCCGCCCGTGGGAAGATAGGGTTTGCTTTTCAAGCTTTCACCGAGATAGAAATCGGCTGAGCTAGCTAATTATTCCTGCAGTTTGGGTGTTTTCATGCAGAAGATCGACGAAACCGATTTGCGGATCCTGCGGGCGCTCCAGGCAGACGGCAATCTGACAGTCACGGAGATCGCGGAGCGCGCCGGCCTCTCCCAGTCGCCCTGTTCAAGGCGAATCGCGGCACTCGAAGCGGGCGGCGTGATCAAGGGCAAACGCGCCATTCTCGACCCGAAGAGTCTCGGCTTCAACACGATCGTCATCGTACGGATCAAGCTTCAGGGGCACGAGCCGGAAGGGCTGGAGAAGTTCAAGCGCGCAGTGCGGGCGATACCGGAAATCCAGATCGCGCTTCTCGTGCTCGGTGACTTCGACTTTCTTCTGCGCGTCGTCGTTCGCGACATCGAGCACTATCAGCACCTGCTCCAAAGCAAGCTCGTCAACCTGCCGGGCGTGCGCGAAATGCAAAGCTCCGTTATTCTGGAAGTGGTCAAGAACGAGGATATTCTCCCGATCTAGGGTAGGTTGGTCCGCGCACAGGCCTTTAGGTTACCTGCAAGTCCAAGCGGCGGTTGCTATCTGCGAGCCGGCATTCGGCGTTTAAAGTCCGGGCAACGAGCCCGGTTAGCGACTGCCCTATCTCGTCCTGCACGTCAGAGTGGCCTTGTCCTTGTTCGAGCTGGCCAATCGGGGCCCAAAACGCCGGATCTTCTGTTCGACATTGGCATCGATCGATGGGAGGCGAGCGTCGCGTCTACCGCGCATTTTAGCGATCGATTTTAGTCATACTAAAAAAGTTGACGGCCGCGCGTAAACATGCAGTATTGAAGTAATACTAAAAAACGGGAACAACGATGACCCCCAAGACGCTCGCTGAAACGGGCGGGTCCGATGATGGACTCAGCCCGATGGGTATCCGTTTGCGCAATCGCCGCAAGGCACTGAAGCTGACGCTTCAGGAAGTTGCCGATGCGTCGGGATTTTCGGTCGGGTTCATCTCGCAGATCGAGCGCGGGATCACTGTGCCGTCGCTGACCTCGCTGATTTCCGTCTGCCGCGTTCTGAAAATGGATGCGGGCTCCTTCTTCAGTCCGCCGAAGAACGATCAGCCGATCACCCGCAAGCAGAGCCGCCAGGCGTTTGGCATTTCGGGGATTGCCGAGAATAAGCTGACCTATGAGCGCCTTTCGGCGTCCTTTCCCGGCAATGTCCTGCGCAGCACGCTGATCCACGAGCCGCCCGGCTTCCGCAGCGAGCCGATGTCGCATGAAGGCGAGGAAATCTATTTCATCCTGGAAGGCGAACTGACCATCGAACTCGATGGCGAGCGCACCATCCTGAGGCCCGGCGACACTGCCCATTTCCCCTCCACTGTGGTCCACGCCACCTGGAACCACACGACGGACCCGACGCTGATCTTTCATACCTGCACGATGGATGTCTTCGGTGACGGAGAGCCATCGGGCGATCCCAATACCAGCCTGGTCATAACAAGGGCTGCAGATCGGCGAAAAGCGCCGAAACCTCCAAAATCCAAAAAGGGAACCGACAATGAATAAGCGCCTGACCACACTTGCGGCGGCCCTGCTTGCCGCTGCCTCCATTCACGGTTACGCCGCCGCCGGCGGCGTGCTGAGGCTCGACGAATCCCCCATTGGCGAACTCGATCCCGCAAAGGCGACCGACTATGCCGACTCCATCCTCATGTTCAACATGTATGACACGCTGGTCATGCCGAAACAGGGCGCGACGGGTTTCGATCCGATGCTCGCCGAAAGCTGGACCTCGGAAGGCAGTACCTACACATTCAAGCTGCGCAAGGATGTGAAGTTCCAGAGCGGCAATTCGATGACGGCCGACGATGTCGTCTTCTCGCTCAACCGCATGAAGGCGATCGGCCAGGGCCTGTCCTATCTCTTCACCGATGTCGACAAGGCCGAAGCCCTCGATCCGAGCACCGTCAAGTTCACGCTCAAGAAGCCCTCTGCACCGTTCATCGCCTCGCTGGTGCGCCTACCGATCGTCGACAAGAAGCTTGTCATGGAGCATCTCGACAAGGGCGATGGCGAGATGAAGGACTGGGGACAGGCCTGGCTCGACACACATGCCGCCGGCACGGGCGCCTACTCGGTCGTTTCGCACAATCCGCAGTCTGAAACCGTGATGAAGAAGAACCCGGCCTATTTCCTCGGCATTCCTGCCGCAGCGCCGGACGAGGTCGACTTCAAATACGGTCTCGAAGCCGCCACCGTCCGGACGTTGATCACACAGGGCAAGCACGACATTTCCTCGCAATGGCTGCCGCCGGAAGTGCTGAAAGCGCTCGCCGCCGACGGCGCACAGCTCTTCACCGAAAAGGGCACATCGGAATTCTACATCAAACTGAACACGGCCAAGGCGCCGTTTGACGATCCGGAATGCCGCCTGGCGGTGTCCTATGCCTTCGACTATTCGGCCGGTATCAAAATGGTGGCGATCAAGGACAAGGTGTCCCAGGGCAGCCCCTCCACCGGTGCCCTTCCGGTCGGCATGCTCGGTTCGTTGCCGGAAAGCGACGTGATCAAGCAGGACCTCGCCAAGGCGAAGGAACATCTCGCAAAGTGCAAGTACAAGCCGGCCGACATGAAGGTCGAGCTGTCGTGGATCGGCGAAGTGCCGCTGGAGGAGCGCTTCGCGCTGTTGCTTCAGGCCAACCTCTCGCAGATCGGCATCAAGGCCGAAGTGAAGAAGGTTCCGTGGGCGCTGTTTACCGAAATGGTGACGAAGCCCGAAAACACCCCGAACGTCTCGCAGGTCTTCGTCAACTCCGTCACCGGCGACCCGGATACGCTGCTTTACGGCATGTATCATTCCAGCGCCGCCGGCACTTGGATGTCGCCTGAATATCTGAAGGACGCCAAGGTGGACGAGTTGCTCGACAAGGGCCGCGCTGCACCCGAGGCCGATCGCGCCGCGATCTACCAGGAGCTGAACAAGCGTCTGAAGGAACTAGCACCGACAATTTTCGCGCAGGACCAGACAGCCGTGTTTGCTGCCAGCAAGCGGGTGACCGCGCCGGCGCTTTCCGATCCGAGTAAGGCCTTCGGTCTAGCCGGCTTCGCCTTCTCCTTCCGCCTGATGGAAGTGAAAGACTGACAAGCATTCTCGACCGGGCCGGCCCTGATGCCGGCCCGGCACAAACCTGAACCGGAATCGCCACCATGCCCGCACTCGTCCGCATCCTTGCGAAGCGGCTCGCGACGTCGCTTGTCGTTCTGATCGGCGTCTCGATCCTGATCTTCGCCATCGCTCGGATCATCCCCGGCGACCCGGCCCGCATCGCGCTCGGCCCGAACGCGACGGCGGATGCCGTGGCGGCGCTGCGTGACAAGCTGCATCTGAATGATAGCATTGTCGTCCAATACGGCTATTTCGTCTCCGATCTCTTCCACGGCGATCTGGGCATCTCGCTCTATACGAACCGTCCCGTTACCCGTGACATCGCGGACTTCCTGCCGGCGACGCTGGAGCTGGTCTTCGTCGCGGGCCTGATGATGGTCCTGCTCGGCATTCCGCTCGGCGTCCTTTCGGCGCGCCATAGGGGCACATGGATCGACCACACGATCCGGCTCGTCACGCTGCTTGGCGTCTCCGCTCCCAGCTTCGTCTGGGCCGTCATCCTGATGCTTGTCTTTGCCTATTTCGTGCCGCTCTTCCCCGTTGCCGGCCGCCTCTCCGATGGCTCCGGTTTCCAGCCGATCACTGGCTTCCTGCTCTTCGACACGTTGGCGCGCGGTAATCTCCACGCCTTCGGGGATGCGCTGTGGCATGTCATCCTGCCGGCCTTTGCGCTGGCGCTGTCAGGCATCGGCCAGGCCGCCCGGCTCGTTCGCTCCAACATGGTGGAGACCTATAACAAGCCCTATATCGAAATGGCGGAGGCCTATGGCTTTTCGGCGCGGCGCATCGCCAACCGTTACGCCTTCCGACCCTCGCTCATTCCGTCCCTCACCATCATCGGCCTCGACTTTGCCGCCATGCTCGGCAACGCCTTTCTGGTCGAGTCCGTCTACGCCTGGCCGGGGCTTTCCAAATACGGCGTTGCCGTGATCCTGCGCAAGGATCTCAACGCCATTGTCGGCACTGTGCTGATCATCTCGGCCATGTTCCTGATCGTGAATATCGTGGTCGACCTGCTGGTTTCGGTGGTCAATCCACGCATCCGGCTGTCGGAGCGTCCGGCATGAAGAAGACGCTGCTGATTCTCACCCGCAATCCGCTCTCGCTGCTCGGCCTGATCCTGGTAACGATCATCGTCCTTGCAGCCGTGTTCGCGGATTTCATCACGCCCTTCCCCGAACATGTCGGCGCGGTCGTCGATTTCACCAATTTCAACCAGCCGCCGCATTGGCCGAACATCTTCGGCACCGACCTCGTCGGCCGCGACCTGTTTACGCGCGTCATTTACGCCTACCGCATTTCGCTGATCCTCGCCGCCGTGGTGCTCATCATCGCCGTGCCGATCGGCGTCGCCATCGGGCTTGCGGCCGGCTATCTCGGGGGCTGGACGGAATATGCGCTGATGCGCATCACCGACATCTTCCTGTCGATCCCGCCGCTGGTGCTCGCCATGTCGATCATGGGCCTCCTGGAACCGACGCTGACCAACGGCATGATTGCCGTCACCGCCATGTGGTGGCCCTGGTACACGCGCCTCGTCTACTCGATCACCCGTTCGGAACGCGAGGAAGGCTATGTGCTGGCGGCGGAAGTCATCGGCGCCTCGAAGCTGCACATCATGTTCCGCGAAATCCTGCCGAACTGCGTGCCCTCAATCGTGACCAAGATGACGTTGGATTTCGGCTTCGTCATCCTCATTGCCTCTTCGCTCTCTTTCCTCGGGCTCGGCGTCCAGCCACCGACACCGGATCTCGGTTCGATGGTCGCCGATGGCGCGAAATATCTCCCCGACAGCTGGTGGCTCACTGTATTCCCCGGCCTTGCCATCCTGATCGCCGTCTTCGGTTTCAACCTGGTCGGCGATGCGCTGCGCGAAATCCTGGGAGGCGACCAGTGACAGCCCCAACGCTGAAAATCGAAAATCTCACGCTGGGCTTCAAGCTCTGGTCCGGCATGGTCGAGGTGCTCCACGGCATATCGCTGCATATCGGCAAGGGCGAGCGCGTGGCACTGGTCGGCGAATCCGGTTCCGGCAAGTCCGTCACCGCCCGTATCGTGCTCGGCATGTTGCAGGAGATGAGCACGGCGCGCATTTCCGGAAGTCTGAATTTTGAAGGCATCGATCTCGATAAGCTCAAGCCGCGCGACCGCCACCACCTGCGCGGCACCCGCATGTCGATGATCTTCCAGGACCCGACCTCGTCATTGAACCCGGTCTATCCGATCTTCACCCAGTTCCGCGAGGTTCTGGCCCGCGCCAATCCGGCAATCGGCGAGGCTGAGGCCCGCATGAAGGCCATCACGGCCCTTGCCGATGTCTCCATCAACGAGCCGGAGCGCGTGCTCGACAGCTACGCCTTCCAGCTTTCCGGCGGCATGAACCAGCGCGTCATGATCGCCATGGCGCTCGCCAACAATCCGTCCCTGCTGCTCGCGGACGAACCCGGCACCGCGCTCGATGTGACCGTGCAGGCGCAGACGTTGAAGCTGATGTCCGATCTGGTCGAACAGCACGGAACCTCTGTGCTCTTCATCTCTCACAATCTCGGTGTCGTGCGCGAATTCGCCGACCGTGTCTATGTCATCTACAAGGGCCGGATCGTCGAGCAGGGCCGCACGAAACAGCTCTTTTCCGATCCGCAGCATCCCTATACGCGGGCGCTGCTTGCCGCCGTGCCACGTATCACCGGCGGCGGCATACCCGATATCGCGGAGGACACGGCAGGTTTCCACGACCCGCTGATTGCCCATCCCGGTGCGAGCGAGAAGGAGCTGCTGGCATGAGCGCGATCCTCGAACTCAACGGCGTGAGCAAGGAATTCGCCGTCAACGGCCGAACCACGAAAGCGGTCGACAACGTGTCCTTCGCCGTCGAAAAGGGTGAATGCCTAGCTATCGTCGGCGAATCCGGCTCCGGCAAGTCCACCATCGCCAACATGATCCTCGGAATTTATGGCGCGACCTCGGGCGCGATAACCTTTGCCGGCGAGCCGCTACCCGAGCGGCGGGAGAAGCGCCACCGCCGCGCCATCCAGCTCGTGCAGCAGAACCCGCTTTCCTCGCTCAATCCGCGACGGACCGTCGGCGCCTCGCTTAGGCTGGCGCTCGATGTCCACGATATCGGGCCAAGGGCGGAACGTGCGGCGCGCATCGGCTCTCTTCTGCAGGAGGTGGGGCTGGAACCGGACTATGCCCGCCGTTCGCCCGCCGCCCTTTCCGGCGGCCAGCGCCAGCGTGTCGCCATCGCGCGCGCTCTTGCCTGCGAAAGCGAGCTTGTCGTTCTCGACGAGCCGACCTCCGCGCTCGATGTTTTGGTCCAGGCGCGCGTCTTGCGGCTGCTGGCCGAACTCAAGGCCAGGCGCGGCCTCACTTATGTTTTCATCACGCACGACCTCTCTGTCGTGCGCAACATCGCCGATCGGGTCGCCGTCTTCGAACGCGGACGCCTGATCGAGATCGGCACGACGGAAGCGCTCTTCTCCTCTCCCACGCAGGACTACACGCGGCGGCTGATTTCCGCCGTGCCGGTGGTCAGCTACGAGGAGGCGTCGATGCGCCAGCACATCATGGGAGACCAAGCATGACTGATTACGGTTCGTTTGTGACTGCACTGGCCTCCGAGGGCCAGCCCGCAAAGGCCTTCGAGGCGCTGGAAGCGCTGACGAAGGAGCTTGTCGGCGTGAAGCTCTTCACCGTCATGACCAGCAACGGCAAGGCCAAGACCTCCGAGCGCGTCTATTCCAACATGCCGGATGCCTATCCCGTTTCGGGCACCAAGCCCTATCACGACAATGTCTGGTCGGACATCACGCTGCGCGACAAGCAAACGTTCGTCGCCAATACGATCGACGACATCGCCAAGGTTTTCGACGATCACGAACTCATCCGGTCGCTTGGCTGCGAATCCGTCATCAACGTACCCATCATCATCGACGGTTCGGTGATCGGCACGATCAACTGCCTTCATGATCAAGGCTTCTATACGCAGGACCGCGTTGCCGCCGCCGAGGCGCTAAAGCTTCCGGGCGCCATCTGCATGATGCTTCACGAAACGAAGAAGGAGACCCTCTGATGAGCGGCAAGACCATTCGCGTCGCCACCGATGTCGGCGGCACATTTACCGATCTGGTCTGCTTCGAGACCGATCATGCGACCGGCGAGGCGCGCATCCTCACCGCCAAGTCCGACACAACTCCGCCGAATTTCGAACAGGGTGTGCTGAACGTGCTCGACAAGGGCGGCGTCGATCCGAAGTCGATCGATTTCCTTGCGCATGGCACGACCGTCGTCATCAACGCGCTGACCGAACGCAAGGGCGTCAAGGTCGGCCTGATCACGACGGAAGGCTTCCGTGACAGCATCGAGATCGCGCGCGGCAACCGCCCGGACTTCTTCAATCTGCATTATGTGAAGCCCGAGCCCTTCGTGCCGCGCTATCTGCGCCGCGAAGTGGGCGGTCGGCTGAGCTACAAGGGCGAGGAAATGCGCCCGCTCGATCTCTCGGCGCTGCCCGGCATCATTGCCGACTTCAAGGCCGAAGGCGTTCAGGCCGTGGCCGTCTCCTTCCTGCATTCCTATGCAGACCCGTCACACGAGGAGCGCACGTTGGCCGAACTGAAGCGGCTCTGGCCGGAGGTCGCAACCGTCGCCTCCCACCAGATCACCCGCGAATGGCGCGAATACGAGCGCACCAACACCGCGGTGCTGTCGGCCTATGTCCAGCCGACCGCCGAGCGCTATCTGTCGCGGCTGAAGGACGGCGTGACCGGCAAGGGCTTTGCCGGCAGCCTCTACATCATGCAGTCGAACTGCGGCGTCGATACACTGGAGTCCGTCTCGAAAATTCCGATCACCATGGTCGAATCCGGCCCGGCCTCCGGCTTCTGGGGTGCGGCCGAACTCGGCAAGCTCATCGGCGAGAAGAACGTGCTGGCGCTCGACATCGGCGGCACGACGGCCAAGTGCTCGCTGATCGAAAACGGTCAGGTCAAGATCATGACCGACTACTGGATCGAGCGGAACCAGACCTCGGCCGGCTATCCGATCATGGTGCCGGTGGTCGATCTTGTCGAAATCGGCAATGGCGGCGGCTCGATCGCCTGGGTCGACAATTTCGGCAAGCTGCATGTCGGCCCGCAATCGGCCGGCGCCATGCCGGGTCCGGCGGCCTATGGCCGGGGCGGCACCAAGGCGACGACGACGGATGCCAATCTCTGGCTCGGCCGCATCAACCGCGACTATTTCTGCGGCGGCGATGTGATCGCCGATATGGCGGCAGCCGAAACGGCGCTTTCCGAGCTTGGCGCGAAACTCGGCACGAACCCGGACGACGTCGCGCGCGGCATCATCCGCATCGCCAACAACAACATGGTCAATGCGCTGAAGCTCGTCTCGCTCAATCGCGGGCATGACCCGCGCGACTTCACCCTCGTTGCCTTCGGCGGCGGCGGCGCGATGCATGCTGTCGCGCTCGGCCAGGAACTGGGCGTGAAGAAGGTCGTCATTCCCGCCGGCGCTTCCGTCTTCTCCGCCTGGGGCATGATGATGTCGGACCTCAGACGTGACTATTTCGTCACCAGGCTCGCCGATCTGAAGACGGGCGCTGGTGCGGTGATCGAGGGCCTGTTCAAGGAGACGGAAGCGTTGGCGCTCAGGCAGTTCGGCGCGGAGGGCATCGGGGCCGACAAGGTCAAATTCCTGCGCTACGGCAAGTTCCGCTACCAGAATCAGGAGCACACGACCGAAGTTCTGGTCGGCAGCGACATTTCCGACGCCAAGCTCGCCGAGATCGAAGCCGCCTTCCACGAGACCTACGAGCGCGAATATACCTATCGCCTCAAGGCCCCTGTCGAACTGGTCGGCATCCATGTCGTGGCCTCCGCCGAAGTCGGCAAGCTCACGATGCAGGAGAAGCCGAAAGGCACGACTCCCGCCTCGGCTGGCGTCAAGGGCGAGCGCAAGGTGGACTACGCGCTGGAAGGCATCCATACCGCAACGATCTACGACGGAACGAAGCTCAAGCCGGGGATGAATTTCTCGGGCCCTGCCGTCATCGAAGATCCCGGCACGACGGTTGTGATCCACCCGGGCAACCGGGTCGAGATCGACGGTTTCGGCAATATCCACATTCACATCAAGGCTTGAGGAGCGTTCGCGATGACTACAGTTTCACACGATCCCATCACGCTCGAAATCATCCAGAACTCGCTGCAGGCGACCGCCGACGAGATGTTCGCGGCCATGCGCAAGACAGCCATGAGCTCGATCATCTACGAAGTGCTCGACATGGGCACCGGCATTCTCGACGCGGAAGGGGAGCTTGCCAGTTCCGGCGCCGGGATTCCCGGCTTCATCGGCGTGCTCGACAAGTCGGTGAAGGTTCTGGTGAAGAAGTTCGACAAGCCCGGCGATGTCGAGCCCGGCGATGTCTTCATCACCAATGACCCCTATTATGGCGGCGTCACGCATCTGAACGACCTTGTCGTGGCCATGCCCGTCTTTGCTGACGGGAAGCTGATCGCCTGGACCGCCAATATCGCGCATAATTCCGATGTCGGCGGCAAGTCGCCGGGCTCGCTTTCGGCGGATGCGACGGAAATTTTCCAGGAAGGCCTGCGCCTGCCCGCCATCAAGATGATCTCGCGGGGCGAGCCGATCCCTGGCATTTTCGACATCATCATGGTCAATTCCCGCATGCCCGATTTCATCGAGGGCGACTTGTGGGCCGCCATTGCCTCGGTTCGCATCGGCGCGAAGCGTCTCGTCGAACTCGCAACCAAATACGGCATTGCCACGTTCGAAGCCGCCATGCGCGACTTCATGAATTTCGGTGAACAGGTCTCGCTGAAGGCGCTTGCCGACCTGCCGCACGGCACGTTCGAAATGACGGAAGAACAGGACGACGGCCGCTTCTTCAACGTCAAGGTGTCGATCTCCGACACCGATTTCACCGTCGACCTGCGCAACAACCCGGACCAGGACACCGGGCCGTTCAATGCCGGCCATGACGATACGCTGGTGTCCACGCAGGTCATCTTCAAGGCGCTGACCTCGCCGCATTCGCCGGCCAATGGCGGCTCGTTCCGGCCGCTGAAACTGCTGACGAAGGAAGGCACGCTCTTCCACGCCAAGGAGCCGGCGGCTGTCGGCTTCTACTACGAAGTCGGCATCCGCGTTTACGACCTCATCTGGCGCTGCCTCGCCCCCCATATGCCGGAGAAACTGCCGGCCGGGCATTTCGCCTCCATTGCAGGCACCTTCATCGGCGGCATCCATCCCGATACGGGCCGGCAATACACGATCATCGAGCCGCAGATCGGCGGCTGGGGCGCGGCCTTCGGACGCGACGGCAATTCGGCGATCTTCTCGGGCGTGCATGGCGAGACCTACAATTGCCCAGCGGAAATTTCCGAGGCGCGCAATGGGCTGACCATCGACCGACTGGAACTCTCCACCGATCCCGGCGGCGAAGGCGAGTACATCGGCGGACGCGGCATCCGCCTCGACTATCGCATCCGCCGCGACAATTCCTTCCTGACGCTCGGCTATACCCGCTCGCGCATTGCGCCGTGGTCGATTGCCGGCGGCCATGAAGGCTCGCAGAACTATGCCCTCGTGATGCGCAAGGACGGGACGAGCGAACGCTTCGCCTTCGGCTCCGGCATTCGCGTCGACAAGGATGATGTGATCCGCATCATCACCGGTGCTGGTGGTGGTGTGGGCGATCCGAATAAACGCGATCCGGCGAAGGTTCGCGACGACGTGAAAAACGGCTATCTGACTGCCGAACGCGCCGCCGACGTCTATGGCGTCACGGTCTGACAGGGAGAACAACCATGAGCAATCAAACCGCAAACCGTCTTGCCGCCCTGCGCGCCCGCATGGCCGAAACCGGCACGGGCCTCGTGGCGCTCGGACCCGGCTCGCATATGCAATGGGCCGTTGGCTTCCACACGCATGCCGACGAGCGGCCCTGCCTGCTGCTCGTCGCGCCCGAAAAGGAAGCCTTCCTCATGCCGGCGCTGAATGCCGAAGGCGCGCGCGAGATGACCGATATCCAGTTCTTCGAATGGGCTGATGCCGTTGGGCCGGTCGATGCACTCAAGACGGCGCTGGCCGCCATCGGCGCTGACGCACCCGGCATCGTCGCGCTGGACGAGACGATGCGCTCCGATTTCACGCTCCTGCTTCTCGACATGCTGCCGGCCGACACCAAGCGGGCCTTCACGCCTGACACGCTCGGAGCGCTGCGCATGCGCAAGGACGAGCAGGAATATGCCACGCTGAAGATGAATGCTCTGATTGCCGACCGCGCCATGCTGAAGGCCTTTGACGCGGCAAAGCCCGGCGTTACGGAACTGGAACTGGCCGAGGTGGTGAAGGCGCATTTCCTTTCAGAGGGTGCATCCGTCGAGTTCGCCATCATCGGCGGCGGCGGCAATGGCGCGTTTCCGCATCATGCCACCGGCAGCCGCCCGCTGGCGCGGGGCGACGCCATTGTTATCGATATCGGTGGCCGCAAGCAGGGCTTCCCCAGCGACATCACCCGCATGGCCGTGCTGGGTGAACCACCGGAAGGCTATTTGGAAATCCACGCGATCGTGGAACGCGCAGTGCAGGCCGCGTTGAAGGCAGCCAGACCCGGCGTCAAGGCAAAAGACGTCGATGCGGCCGCCCGCAATGTCATCGCAGAGGCCGGCTATGGCGCGTATTTCGTTCACCGCACCGGCCACGGCATGGGCATAGACGGACACGAGCCGCCCTATGTTACCGCGACCTCCGAAACTGTGCTGGACGAAGGGATGGTGTTCTCCATCGAACCGGGTATCTATTTGCCCGGCCGTTTCGGCATCCGGCTGGAGGATATCGTGATCCTGCGCAGGGATGGACCGGAAATCTTTTCCGGCCTGCCCCGTGATCTGAAGGTTGTTCAGGTCTAAGCCCGCTCGACACACAAGACTTGAGGAGCCGACCTGACTCACCGGGCGGCCGGTTACGGCTTTGAAGAGCCGGCTGAGGACCGCACGATTGGAGAACCCGGGCTAGATTTCCGCAGCCAGGGTCATCAGAAATTCGCGCATCCATTGCGAGGCGCTGTCGTGGCGGCGCAGATTATGCCACTGCAGGTGCTCGACCACCGGCGGAATGGAAATGGGCAGCGGAAACGTTCGCACGGGAAGCGAGGGCGGCAGCAAGGCAGCGAACCGTGCGTGGATCGTCGCCAGATAGGGCGTGCCGATCACGCATTCCGGCAGAAGCACGAAATTCGGCATCGACATGGCACTGTCGATGCTGATCTTCTGGTCCTTCAGAACCTTTTCGAAATGGCTGTCGCGCCCGCGCGAACCGAACGCGGTCGTGACATGCTTCAGGCCGAGATAGGTGTCGGCGTCGAGCCCCTCGCCCAGATGCGGATTTTCTTCCCACGCCACGCAGACGAATTCGTCGGTGAAGAGCCGTCCGCTCGGATGATCAGGCATCAGCGCCATCTCCGGCACGATGCGGAAATCAACCTCGGCCTGCTCGAACATCGCGTCCGTCGTTGCGTCTATCGTCACGAAACGGAACCGAAGGCCAGGCGCTATGCTGGAGAGCTGCTGCGCGGCGCGTGAGAGGAAGACCCTGATCACATAGTCGGAGGCATTGATCGTCACGTCACGTTTCGCGGTCGACGGGTCGAACTGGGCGCGCATGTCGACGAAGACCCGCATCTCTTCCAGCAATTGCCGAGCAAGCCCGTGCAGGTTCTCGCCGAATTCCGTGGGCACCATCTGGCGGCCGAGGGGTACGACGATCTGATCGTGGAAATGGTGGCGAAGCCGCCCAAGGGCGCGGCTCAGGGCGGGCTGGGTCAGGTTCAATTCGTCGGCAGCCGCGCTGACGGAGCGGAGCCTGAGGATCGCCTCAAGCGCGACGATCAGGTTCATATCGAGGTTGTCGAAGCGCATGTTCGATATTACCAAAAATCATAGAAAATATAGTTCCTATTCATTGGACATATCCTCCTCACCTGCCTAGCGTCAAGAAAGGAGATGGCAGGAGGAGCCGGACGCGCTGGAAAAGTCGTGCGTCGGGAACACCAGGAGAGGAGCAGGATTTGACCGCGACGCTGCATCAGCTTGATCGCAATTTTGCGCACGCCCCACAGGCCGGTGCGAAAACTGTCCGCAAGCCACTGATTTCAGTCAAGGGTGTCGGGCTGGTCTTCGGGTCTCACGAGGTGCTTAGAGACATTGACGTCGAGATCGGCGAAGGCGAGTTCGTCTGTGTGATCGGCCCGTCTGGCTGCGGCAAGACCACGTTGCTGCGGATTCTTTCCGGCCTCATCCAGGCCTCGCGCGGAACGGTCTCCTATCGCGGCAAGGTGCAGACCGAACCGGCCAGCGACATCGCCATCGTCTTTCAGGATTATGCCAACGCGCTGCTTCCCTGGCGCACGGCCGCCCAGAATGTTTCGCTGGCGCTGGAAGCCGCCGGCACGCCGAGGGCGGAGCGCAAGACCCGGATCGCGGAACTTCTCGGCAAGGTCGGCCTGTCGAAACATGCGGACAAATATCCCTCCGAAATGTCGGGCGGCATGCAACAGCGCCTGCAGATCGCGCGCTGCCTGGCACAGAACCCGTCCGTGATCCTGATGGACGAGCCCTTCGGTGCGCTCGATGCCATGACCCGGCAGAAGCTGCAGGACGAAATCCTCTCCATCGTCTCTGACTCCAAGGTCACCGCCTTCTTCGTGACCCACGACCTCGAGGAGGCGATCTATCTCGGCGACCGCGTCATTGCGCTGGAGCCCAATCCCGGCCGCATCGCCGAACTGATCGACGTGCCGCTGGCCCGGCCGCGCAACCAGTTGACGACCCGCGAGGAGCCGGAATTCCTGGCGCTGCGGCGCAAGCTTTTCGACTTCGTACTGAGGTACGAATGATGAAGGCGCTGAAAGGGCTTGCATTGCCGCTCCTGCTGCTCGTCCTCTGGCAGGTCTGGGCCTCCCTGATGGGCATCCAGAGCGATACGCTGGCTGCCCCCCTCGATATTGCCAGAGCCTTTGTTGTCGGCCTGTCCGACGGCTCGATCCTGAGCGCGACCGGCATGACGCTGACGGCAGCCGGCGGAGGCTTGCTGATCGGCACCGGGCTTGGCATTGTCGCCGGCTTCCTTTTCGGCCTTCTGCCACCGCTTTCGAAGCTTGCCCGCATCACCGTCGAAGTGATGCGGCCGATCCCGGCCGTGGCCATCCTGCCGATTGCGCTCCTGGTCTTCGGTTTCGGCTATGCGATGGAAATGGCGATCATCGCCTTTGCCTGCTTCTTTCCCGTCATGCTGCTCACCGAAGGCGCGATCCGCCAGATCACGCCCCGGTTGATGGAGGTGGCCCGGGTCATGCGGCTCACCGCCCTGCAGCGGACCTTCAAGATCGTCCTGCCCGCCGTGCTCCCGCGCCTCTTCGTGGCGCTGCGTCTGTCGGCCGGCATTGCGCTCATCGTCTCGGTGACGGTGGAAATCGCCGCCAATCCGCAAGGACTGGGCTACAGCCTCATGATGGCGGGCCAGTCGCTGCGGCCGGCCGACATGTTCGCCATCCTGTTCTGGATCGGCGTGATCGGCTGGGGCCTGAACTGGGTCCTTGTGAAGACCGAGCTCAAGCTCTTTCCCTTCCACTCGCTTCGGAGGGCTGCAGAATGATGCGCCGCGCGAATCTCCTCTGGTTGCTGGCAAGCCTCCTCGTCACCGTTGCCGTCGTGGCGCTGTGGCAGTGGATCGCCAATCACGGTTACGTCTCGAAGGTCTTCCTGCCCGGTCCCGACCGCGCCTTTGCAGCGCTCACGCGGGATTACCATTCCGGCAAGCTGTTCGTCGAAGTCGGCGAGACCATGCTGCGTATGGCGCTCGGCTGGCTCGCGGCCTCCGTCATCGGCATTGCGCTCGGTGCGGCCATCGGGATTTCGCCGGCCGCCCGGACATGGGTCGCGCCGACGCTGGAGCTGATCCGCCCGCTGCCGGCCTCGGCCATCGCGCCCGTCGCCATCGTCTTCCTCGGCATGACGGACAACATGATCCTGCTGCTCATCGCGTTCGGCTCGGTCTGGCCGATGCTGCTGACGACCGTCCAGGGCTTCTCGAATGTGCATCCGCGCCTCGATGAAGTGGCTCGCGTGCTGCGCCTCAACCGCTTCGAACGCATCTACAAGATCGCCTTGCCCGCCGCGATGCCCGACATTCTCGGCGGCCTCAGGCTGGGGTTGACCATCGCGCTGATCCTAGCGGTCGTTGGCGAGATGATCACGGTTCAGGGCGGGCTTGGAAGCCGTATCCTGCTGGCTGCCCGCGCCTTTCGCGCGCCGGACATTTTTGCCGGCGTCATCATGCTGGGTCTGATCGGCCTTGTCACCAATGTGGCGCTCACCGCGCTCGAACGGCGAATGCTGCGCTGGCAGCCGAGCCATGCCAACTGATCTTGAAACCTGGGGAGGAACGAGAATGAACGTATCCATCAAAAAGGCCCTGCTCGCAACTGCCGTCATGGCACTGTCCGCCCTGTCGGCTTCAGGGGCAGAAAAGGTGACGCTGCTTTACACCGCAACCGCGCCGAACGTGTCGGCCTTCGTCGCCAAAGATCAGGGCTTCTTCGAAAAGCACGGTCTCGACGTCGATCTGAAGCTCGCGCAGAACGGCTCGGTCATTGTATCCGGGTTGATCTCGGGCTCGGCGCAGGTCGGCATCCCGACACCGGTCGTCGCCTTCCAGGCCATAGACAATGGCGTCGAACTGCAGGCAATCGCCTCGACCAACGTCTTCCCGGACCCGAGTGCGGCAGGCCTCGTCGTCTCCAAGACCAGCGGCATCAAGGGGCCGAAGGATCTGGCGGGCAAGAAGATCGGCGTACCGGGTGTCGGCGGCCTTCTCGACGTCGTCATGCGCGAATGGGTCGACAACAATGGCGGCGATTCCAACAAGATCAACATTGTCGAGATCACGCTGCCGCAATCGGCCGATATCTTGAAGGCGGGTCAGGTAGATGGCGTCGCAACCGTCGATCCCTTCGCAAGCCGCGCCGTCGAGGCTGCGGGCGGCACCCTGATCGGCAACTATTTCGACGTCATTCCGGCCGGCACGGCGGCCAGCATCTTTACGGTGACGAAGGACTGGGCCTCTGGCCACAAGAAGGAAGTCGAGGGCTTCCAGGCGGCGCTCGACGAGGCGGTCGCCTTCATCAAGACCCACGACAAGGAAGCACGCGAAAGCCTCGCAAAGTACACGACGCTGCCGCCGCCGGTCATCGCCAACCAGAAATGGCCGAACTTCTCCACCCATCTCGATGCCGAGAAGAGCTTCGCCTTCTGGAACAAGGTCGCCAAGAATCGGGGCCTGATCGCGAAAGATATCGATCTCAGGGCCTTCACGGTCAGTTACCCGGGCGAATAAGCGCCCCCGACCGCGCCGGAAGACAGCCGGCGCGGTCATGTCTTTATTTCAGGAGCAAGCCATGGCCCGCAAATTCATCGATATTTCCGTTGCCCTCAAGTCCGGCATCAAGTCGGATCCGCCGGGCCTCACCCCTCAGATCGTCTATCGCGACCACGATTACGGCGCTCTGGAATTCGAGCAGATGTCGGGCGTTCCGGTCGACAAGCAGCTTGAGGGCAAGGGGTGCGCTGCGGAAGAAGTGGTGATGACAACCCACGCCGGCACGCATCTCGACGCGCCCTGGCACTATCACCCGACAATGAACGGTGGCGAACGGGCCTGGACCATCGATGAAGTGCCGCTGGAATGGTGCTTCGGCCGTGGCGTCAAGCTCGATTTCCGCGACAAGCCCGACGGCAATGTCTGCACGGCGGCTGATGTCGAGGCCGAGTTGAAGCGCATTGGGCACGAGTTGCAGCCGCTGGATATCGTGCTGGTCAACACTTCGGCCGGCACCCGCTACGGTCACGACGACTTCCTGATCCGCGGTTGCGGTATGGGCCGCGAGGCGACGCTTTATCTCACCAGCCGCGGCGTCCGTGTCACCGGCATTGACGGCTGGAGCTGGGACGCGCCCTTCATGCATACGCGCCGCAAGATCGAGGAGACAGGCGACTTTTCCCTCTTCTGGGAAGGCCACAAGGCCGGCGCGGAACAGGCCTATTGCCACATGGAGAAGCTCTCCAACCTGGAAGTCCTTCCCTCAACCGGCTTCATGGTGTCCTGCTTCCCGGTCAAGGTCGACAAGGCCTCGGCCGGATGGTGCCGGGCCGTGGCCATCATCGAAGACTGAAGCCAACCGCAAACAGACGAGAACGGGAGACCCAGCATGAAACTCGCAACCCTTCCCAACGGCACGCCGGACGGTCGCCTGCATATCGTCTCGCGCGATCTCAAATTCGCGGTCCCGGCGCGGGCTGCAGCCACAATGCAGGCAGCGCTTGAGACCTGGGACGAGATCGAGCCGGAGCTTGATGCGCAGTATGAAGAGCTCAACAGTGGCCACGCAACCGGCGTAGTCAGCTTCGATCCTGCGCAGGCGCTCGCTCCTATGCCGCGCGCCTGGCAATGGCTCGACGGCTCCGCCTATGAGAGCCACGGCAACCTGATGGCGCTGGTCTTCGGCATCAAGGCGACCGGCGGCGACGAACCGGCCAAACCGCTGATGTATCAGGGTGTGTCTGACCGCTTCTATCCGCCCAATGCGGATGTGCCCTTCCGCTTTGTCGAAGACGGCATCGATTTCGAAGGAGAGTTCGGTGTCATCGTTAGCGGCGTGCCGATCGGGACGCGTGCCGAGGATGCCGCGAAATACATGCGCCTGATTGTACAGATCAACGACTGGAGTCTGCGCAAGATCGCCCCCGCCGAGATGAAGACCGGCTTTGGCTGGGTCCACGCCAAGCCGCCCTGCTCCATGGCGCCGGTTGCCGTTACGCCGGAAGAACTAGGACCCGCATGGCGCGACAACCGCGTCGCCCTGCCGCTGCATGTGACCTGGAACGAAGAGAAGTTCGGGGCAGCCAATGGCTATGACATGGCCTTTGGCTTCAACGAACTCGTGGCACATGCCGCCTATTCACGCGACCTCGTCGCCGGCACGATCATCGGCTCGGGCACCGTCTCGAACGAGGACTACCGCGTGGTTGGCTCGAGCTGCATCGCCGAGCGCCGAGGTATCGAAATGCTCGATCTCGGCGAAGCGAAGACACCGTTCATGTCCTTCGGCGACACGGTGCGCATGGAAGTCTTTCTGGACGACGGATCGCCGGTTTTCGGCGCAATCGATCAGAAGGTCGTCAAGGCCCGAGTAATTTGAGGGAAACGGCATTCATCGCTCAGGCCATTTCCGATGTCGTCGGCTGAAGGCTTGCGGTCCAGGCCTTGTTTGGCTTCCCGAGCAGGCGTTCGAGCATCTGCTGTCGAACCTGCCAGCACGGATCTGGCAGCGTCGGAACCTTGCGTGCGATGACCCTAGGGAGGACCATGTGGGCTCAAGGATGCCTGGTTCTGGTCACGGTCGCCCTCGATCTCCGTCAGACCTCTATCAGCGGCCTTAAATGGTTGGGGGCCGTCAACGGACTGGACGCGAGAGAAGAATCGTGGCCTATCTGATAGTTGTGCCTTTTCGGCGCTGTCAGGATCAAAGGTGCATCACACCCATGTTTGGGATAGGATATCATCCGGGGGAAGACGTAACAGCCATGGCCTGCTTACAGGTCTGGCGTCGTTCCGTTGTTGACTGGATGCGCCCGATCGGACGGAGGGCGACATGAGCCGTAGAAAATTTGCTGGCTCCGCGTTTACGCTGGTTCCGAACGCGACTTCAGAGTCTAAGGATGCCGCAAAGCCAAAAAATCAGGCTGCCGCACCGACAAGTCCCGCCATTGGGCCCGCTCTTCCGAACCCTGACGAGTTGGTGAAGATTGAGCCGTCCTTGATCGAAGCGTCTCCATTTGCCGACCGCCTGATCGATGACGATCAAGAGCGCTTTGCCGCATTTGTGAAGAGCATTGCCGAGCACGGCCAGCAGGTTCCTATACGGGTGCGCCCTCACCCTGAAAAGACCGGACATTTTCAGGTGGTTTACGGGCACCGGCGACTTGCTGCTGCGCGCGAACTGAAAATTCCGATCAATGCGCATGTGGTCGAGATCAACGATCGCGATCTGGCTGTGGCGCAAGGGATCGAAAACAGCGCCCGTCAGGACTTGTCCTGGATCGAGCGGGCGCTCTTTGCGCGCCGCATGGACGAGGCCAGCTTTCGGCCACGTGACATATACACCGCACTATCAATCGATGATGCCGAACTTGCACGGATGAGAGGCGTCTGCCGCAATGTCCCGATCGACATTATCGAGGCGATCGGCAGAGCACCGAAGGTCGGACGACCGAGGTGGGTTGCTTTGGCGAAATCCTTTGCAAAAAACACGAATGCGGTCCAGAACATCCGTGACATGCTGCAGTCCGAACGGATTCGCAAAATGGGTTCGGATGCACGCTTTACGTGGGTTCAGGAACTGATCGCGGAATCCCGGACGCTGGGGACCGGCAATGCGCCACTGCGCGAGGCCGATGGATACGGTCTGGGTGAGATTACGTATACGAGTAAGCAGCTGCGTATCACAGCTGCCAATGAGCGTGGACAGGCCTTCGCAGATTTTGTGAGGGCAGAGCTGCCCCGTTTGATCGAGGAATTTAGCGCGTTGGATATTGTGACGCCGAAGATCCTGTCAGATGACAGGCAAGAAAGCTAGTAATACGGCCCGCGTTCCGGGCCAAAGTTTAAATGCCGAAAGGATATCAATCCGGTAAAAGAAAAGCTCCCAGAACGTCGCCGTCGTGGAAGCCTCTCTCTAAGTGTCGCAGCTTGAGAATCGCATTTCCCCGAATCACAGTCAAGAGTTTTGGCGCCATTCGTGGCGGGTGGTTTCTTTTGCCTTGTGGAAAGGTGAAGAGATGCACACGGGAAACGTAACGACGCCCTTTGGGCGGCGGCCGGTGACCTATGGGATGCTCGCAGATCAGCTTGCAGCCCGGGCCATCGATGAGAATGCCAACGTCGACAAATGGAAACTTTATCGCTGGCTTTGCGAGGCACGCCTCAAGCTCGGAGTCTCGGACCGGGCGCTGTCGCTGCTGAATGCCTTGCTTAGCTTCTATCCCAAGTCGGAACTCTCCGGAGCCGACAGCCTGATCGTTTTTCCTTCGAATGCCCAGTTGTCTTTAAGGGCTCATGGGATGGCGGAGGCAACAATCCGCCGACATATCGCTGCGCTGGTCGAAGCTGGATTGCTGATCCGCAGGGATAGCGCCAACGGGAAGCGGTTTGCTCGTCGTGACAGCGCTGGCGATATCGACCAGGCCTTCGGCTTTTCGCTGGCCCCTCTCCTGCAACGCGCCTCGGAACTGGAAAGCCTCGCCTCGGCCGTGGTCGCCGAGCGCCTTCATTACCAGGGGCTTCGCGAGCGGATGACGATCTGCCGGCGCGATATCGTGAAGCTCTTTCAGGCGGCGTCTGAAGATGTCGAGCTGGAGGAGGATCAGGAAATCCTCAGATTCCGCGAACTCTATCGAGACCTCATGGCCAAGCTTCCCAGAAACCCGGAGGCGTCGGAACTGGACGCACTGCTGATCGTTCTCGAGGCGATGCGTGAAAACCTTGCCAAGGCCATGGTCCAACGAAGCAATTCCCATAAAAGTAGCGGCAATCACGATCAATCTGAGCGGCACAAACAGAATTCAAATACACAAACCTTAAATGAACTTGAACCTAGCTTCGAAAAGAAGCAGGGGCGAAATCACACCCCAGCCAATCATGACCGACTGACGACCGGCAGAAGGGAAACGCCAGTGAAGCCCGGGGTAGAAGGTCGATCCTATCCTGCCAGCTACCAGGGGGATGACGTGCATGGAGAGGTGCGCTTGAAACCCTTCCCGCTCGGGATGGTATTGTCGGCCTGCCCGGAAATCACAAATTACGGACACGGTGGAGCAATTACCAGCTGGCGGGAATTCCTGAGTGCGGCGGTCGTTGTGAGATCCATGCTTGGAGTCTCACCAAGCGCTTTTGAAGAAGCCTGTAGCGTGATGGGACCGGAAAATGCGGCGACGGCGATCGCTTGCATTCTCGAGCGCGCCGGACACATCAATTCCGCTGGCGGTTATCTGCGTGATCTGACGCGAAGAGCTGAAAGGGGCGAATTCTCGCTCGGCCCGATGCTGATGGCGCAAATGCGGGCAAATGGCGAAACAGGGGTAAAACGCGCATGAAAAACGCCGCGATCCCTGACCACGGCGCTGTAAAGATTCAGATGCGGCCGTCTCGGCGGCGCTGCGGAATTCTGTCAGGCAATGACCCGTTGGGTTTGCGCGCCCAAACGCTCGATACCCAGGGTCATGACCTCGCCTCCTTTGAGGTATTTCGGCGGCTTCTGTCCCATGCCGACGCCGGGAGGTGTGCCCGTGGAGATAACATCGCCCGACTGAAGGCTCATGAAACGGCTGAGATAGGATATAAGGAACGGTACCTTGTAGACCATGGTTTTCGTCGATCCGTTCTGATAGCGGTGACCGTCGACTTCGAGCCACATTTTCAGATCATCGATGTCGCCGACTTCATCTGGCGTAACCAGCCAGGGACCCAGCGGGCCGAATGTATCGCAGCCCTTTCCCTTATCCCAGGTTCCTGCCCGCTCGATCTGGTACTCCCGCTCGGACACATCGTTGATGACGCAAAAGCCGGCGACATGGGACGTAGCGTCAGCTTCTTCGATGTAGCTTCCGCCTTTTCCGATAATGACGCCGAGTTCGACCTCCCAATCGGTCTTCACCGAACCTCGGGGAATCCGGACATCGTCATCGGGACCGATGATCGCGGATGTCCACTTGTTGAAGACAACAGGTTCCGGAGGAACGGTGGCACCGGTCTCAGCAGCATGGTCAGCGTAATTGAGGCCTATGCAGATAAACTTCCCAACCTGACCCACGCAGGGGCCCAGGCGTATATCCTTTTGGGACGCGCCGGGAACGACTGGGAGGGAATTGATGTCCTGAGCTTTGAGGCGCCCGATGCTTTCAGGCAGAAGGGCGTCGCCGCTGAGATCAGGTATGACACCTGACAGGTCACGTATTTGCCCTTCGCTGTCCAGTAGTCCAGGCTTTTCTTGTCCCGCGGGACCGTAGCGAAGCAATTTCATGGATGTTGTTCTCCTGTTTCAAAAGTTGGTTTGGGGGATCTCGCGCAAAGCTCCGCTCGTCTCGACGTCGGCTGATCTGCCGGAGGAGTAGATCGCTATCCTGTCGTCGATGATGGCCCTGTTATCATATCAACAAAGTCCGGTGTCGACACACTTCTGACTCTGCTGGCGCCAGAAAAGGCCGCAAGAATGGTTTTGTCGTATTCACAGGCACGGCACCGCGAAATTGAGGTGGTCGCCTGGTCATCGATCTCTCTTCTAGAGCCGACGTGCAGAGTTTCGGATGACGGAGGCGCTTTATGAGCACGGCGGATTCTTCAGATTCTTTCACGCCACAGAGCCGCTTGGTCACCACATTCTCCTGCACGGCTTGGACGACTCTGAAGCAGAGCCGAGTTGTGAGAATGGTCTCTTCTATTTTCGCCGCCCGAAGCCGTTCGACCGAACCATATCGTGCGTCATCGATCGGATTGTTTCGACACATACCGGTAATCTGATCTCCAGGGCAGTTGGAGCAGGATGGAATGGCCTTTCTGTAGACCTTTGCGACGCTCCCGCCGTAATGACGGGAGGGCGCAACGACCTTGTCAGCTGCCAGGTTATTCGCGAGGGCATCATGCATCAAGGCTGTCGTGACGAGTCGCTCATTGCGTGCAGCGGAGCCTACCCAAGTGACCGAAAATGTTTCGGTGGGGATCAGGGGTCGCACAACGGGTCGATTATCAGCACAGGCAATTCCAATCTCCACCGGGTAACGGGCCCGACCGGCAGCGCCCAGCGTCCGCTGGACTGTGCCGCGGCCGGCGCAAGCCGATTTTTGGTCGAACCTATGAACCGCCTCCTCAGTCTGGTGGTGGACGATCATTAGGGTGGGAGGGCAGCAAGCCCTTTGGGGGCACAGAGGAATCATTGTGGGTTATCGATAGCTATGCCTGAGAGTCGGTTGGCTTTGTCGTGTCGGGATCAAGCAACGCGGCAGCAATCTGACACAGGCGATTGCTGGGCTTCTAAAGCAAGGTTTGCGGACGGCAATCTGACGATTTGTGAGGCGCGTCCGTGAGGGGACGCAACGTCGTGTGTAGCCGAGGTGGTTGAGACAGTGATCGATTTGGGTCGATGCGGTTCCGATCGCGCCTCTAGTCGCTTGAATTCGTTTCAGCCTCACGGGCTGTTCGGCGATTGAAGCAAGAATGTTCATCAAGGTGAGCCTTCTCTAAATCGGAACGACAAGCTTTCACGGTGCGCTGTTCGAGAAAATGCCAAATGGCAGCATTAGCTAGGTTGGTGGAGATCGATCTCAGAGTGTGGAAGTAATGACACCGTCCCCGACGCAGATGCATCCTTTGCACTCGGACAAAGTCGATAAGCCAGGGCGGAGACGGCGCAGAGTGCCCCGATGTCAGTGTTTGCCGATCCCTCCTCCGCGTCTTAATATGGCTCCGGGATCCATCGAAGTTTGTCGGGATTTCGAGATGCTCGCGCTGCTTGCCGTCGCGCTGATCAACTCTCTATGTTTGCCTTGCACCACGAAGCGCTTCTGTCCATCTACTTGGCACGCGCTGCTGAGCGACACTGACATCACCCCTTCTCATTTCGTTTCAATAGTTTATCGGGTGAATCTGACGAGGAAAGCGAAGGGTGATGCCGATTTCGGATCGGTCACTGGTGGATCAGGCCGCAGATCCGGACATCCGCAAATGGCCCAACCAGGTCGCGATCGCCTTGGTGGGAACCCGGATCATGCCCGTTCTGCCCTCGACAAAAATCCCGTCCTTCTCAACTGGCTATATCGTGACCCCTCCGTCCACCAGCATGGCCTGACCGCTGACAAAGCGGCTTTCGGGCGACAAAAGATAGATCACCATGGGTGTGATATCATCTACGCTCGCAAGGCGCCCCATGGGCTGGCGGGCGATAAAGTCCTTTTCAGCCTGCACCGGATCGGCCGAGGCGGCAATTCTGCCTCTCAGTGACGGGGTGTCGACAGTGCCGGGGCAGATCGCATTGCAACGGATTCCCTGTTTCACAAAATCAGCTGCTATGGATTTCGTCAAACCAATCACCGCTGCCTTGGTGGCACCATAGGACGCGCGGTTGGGGAACCCCTTTATAGAGGATGCCATGGAAGCCATGTTCAAGATGGAACTGCTGCCATTGGCCGCTGCACGGTCTATCATGCCGGGCAAAAAGGCGCGGCACATGCGCATCATCGCCGTCACGTTCAGGTCGAACGCCAAACTCCAGTCGGCGTCGATGACATTCAGGACTGTTCCGTTGTGAACGACCCCGGCACAATTGAAAAGACCGTCTAATTTGGGTAGTTGCGCGGCCAATCGGTCGATTTCGGCTTGCTTCGTTACATCAAGCGGGGACGTCCTAATGCTTGAATTTTCGGAAGAAAGTGAAGCCAGGGCCTCGGTATTGATATCCGTTGCGAAGACATGGGCGCCTTCCGCGGCGGCAGCGATCGCAGATGCTCTTCCAATCCCCTGCCCCGCCGCTGTAATGAGGATATTCAAACCTTTGAGGCGCATAGTTAAACCTTTACACGAGCTTCACTTAAACTGGTGCATGAAATTAAAGTAATCTGTCAGGTGAGAGTGTTACATAACGGCACCAATTTGCCACGGTACGAACTCTGCTCCACCGAAGCCTAGTTCTTCACTCTTAGTCCGCTCGCCGGAAGCGACGCGGAGAATCAGGTCGAAAAGTTCCGTACCCTTCTCCTCGATGCTGACGCCGTCTGTGACTATGTCCCCGCAGTTGAGATCCATGTCTTCTGCCAGTTTCGCGTACATTTCGGAGTTCGTCGCGAGCTTGATACAGGGCGTGGGCTTGTAACCCGACACCGATCCGCGACCCGTGGTGAAGACGATGAGGTTGGCGCCGGAGGCAACCTGCCCTGTTACGGAACAGGGATCGAAACCCGGACTATCCATGAAAACAAAACCCCTTGCAGAGATTTTCTCACCGAATTTGTAAACACCGCTCAGGGGCGCGGTTCCACCCTTGGCGACTGCGCCGAGCGACTTTTCCAGGATTGTTGTCAGACCGCCGCGCTTGTTGCCGGGCGACGGATTGTTGTCCATCTCGCCGCCATTCCGTGCGGTATAATCCTCCCACCAGCGAATGCGCTCCACGAGCTTTTCGCCGATTTCGACCGTTTCGGCGCGCCGCGTCAGGAGGTGTTCCGCGCCATAGATTTCCGACGTTTCGGATAGAATGGTGGTGCCGCCGTGGCGTACCAGCAGATCAGAAGCATAGCCCAAGGCGGGATTGGCGGTTATTCCAGAATAGCCGTCTGAGCCGCCACATTGAAGCCCGATTGTGATTTCAGAAACGGGGATGGGCTCGCGTTTGGCTCTGTTTGCGTATTCTGCGACGCCTCTGAGGGCTTCCAGACCGCGTTCTATCGTGCGGCGCGTACCGCCTTCCTGCTGTATCGTCATGTATTGCAGAGCGCCGTCTGCGCGGATTTTTCTACCGCCCACCAACTCGGGAATTTGCATGACTTCGCAGCCCAGACCGAGCAGCAGGATCCCGCCGAAATTGGGATTTTGTGCATAGCCCGACAGGGTCCTGAACAGTGTAGCATAGCCCTCTCCCTCGCCGGACATGCCGCAGCCGGTCGAGTGGACGATTGGCACGATACCGTCAATGTTCGCGTACTGGTTGAGAAAGCCGTCCTTCTCCGCTGCTTCTGCAATGAATTTTGCAACTGAACCCGAACAGTTCACAGTGGTCAGGATTCCGATGTAGTTTCGCGTGCCGGCCTTGCCGTCAGCACGGCGGTAACCCAGGAACGTTCTGAGGTCGTTGGCGGGAGCCAGCCGGCCGTTTTGGGTTGCGTGGTCGTAATCCTGCTGATGTTCACCCATGCCGAGATTGTGAACGTGAACATGCTCGCCGGCTTGGATGTCTGCCTTTGCCTGCCCTATGATCTGTCCGTATCGATAAACGTTTTCGCCCGCGGCAATGTTGCGGGTAGCAATTTTGTGGCCGCGCGGAACTGCAAGCGTCAAAGGCATGGGAATCTCATCAAGGCGTTCGCCCGCGGCCAGATCGCGCAATGCGATGACCACGTTGTCATTCGAATGCAGGCGAATCAATTTAGCGCCTTGGCCCATTCCTGTACATCCTCCCCCTTGAATTCTTGGCTTTTGCGGCCTCTGGTGTCTACTGACATCAGATGTTAAATAGAGTTCTATCTTGACTAGTACGCAATGTCAACTAACATGTTAGCATTAAAAGGGGAGATTCGACGGGGATGACGCAGGCCTTTAATGCACGAGCTTTGACCGCGATTGACGATCTGCCGGGGTCGTTGGCGCAGCGCGTCTATCAATCACTGCAGGAGGCGATCATGTCGCTGGCGTTTCCGCCGGGCACATTGATCCGTAAAGGCGCGATCTGCGATGAATTGGGTGTGTCGCGGTCGCCCGTGTCCGAGGCGATTACGCGGTTGGCGTCAGAGGGCCTGGTGGATGTGATCCCGCAGAGTGGTACGCGGGTCGCGCGGTTCTCGATCGAGGAGATTCGCGAGGCGGCGTTCATCCGTGAGGCGCTTGAGATCGCTGCCGTTGAAAAGGTCGCCCGAGAGCATACGCAAGACCAATACGCCAAGCTTGCACGCAATGTGCGGTTGCAGGCGATGCTGGTCGAGGATCATGACACGGCGGGCTTCTATCAGGCAGATGAAGAATTTCATGCGCTGCTTATGGAGTTTACCGGCTTTCCTGGCGTGGCTGCAACTGTGGCCACCATTGCCCTGAAGCTCAAGCGCCCGCGAATGCTCCTTCTACCGGAGCCTGGCCGGAACGACGATGCGGTGCGGGAGCATCTGGCGATCGTGGAAGCTATCCGGGACCGCAATGCGGATGAGGCGCGCGCCGCCATGCGGTATCATCTGGCGCAACTTGTCAGCCGGTTCGATCCGCTGGAAAAGGAGCACCCCGAATTCTTCCGCTCACGTCAGTCGCACTGAGCGCCCTCCCCTTTCAGATGAGCGTGCCGCATGAAGCCGAATGATCTGATTCCCTTGAACGGGCGCACGGGAGAGCGTGTTCGTTTGACACGCATGGGGTTTGGGGGCGCCCCGCTTGGCAATCTTTATCGCAGAGTTTCCGACGCGGACGCGCATGCGGCGTTGTGCGCTGCTTATGATGTGGGGATCCGCTACTTTGACACCGCCCCTCAATATGGGTTGGGTCGATCAGAGGAGCGTTTCGGCAAGGCCTTGGCGTTGTTCGATGGCAATGACGTCATCCTCTCGACAAAGGTAGGCCGGCTGCTTCTGGATTGCGAGCCGGACGAGGTGACGCCCGAGAGTTTTGTGGATGTGCCGCAGAAGCGTATCGTCTTTGACTATACCTATGACGGCGTGATGCGCAGCTACGAGGCAAGCAAGATGCGCCTTCGGAGAGATCACGCCGAGATTCTTCTGGTTCATGATGTATGCGCCTTTTCTCAAGGATCGGTGGAAGAGAGTGACGCGAAGGTGCGGGAGCTCTTCGATGGCGGGGGGTATCGAGCTCTTGTGGAACTGCGCGAGGCGGGTGACATCTCCGCGATCGGCGCAGGCGTGAACGAGTGGCAGGTTTGCGAGAGGCTTCTTGCGCTCGGAGATTTCGACTGCTTTCTGCTCGCCGGCCGCTATACGCTTCTTGAACAGGATGCGTTGGAGAGCTTTCTGCCACTTTGCGACAAGCGTGATGTCGGGATCATACTGGGCGGGCCGTATAATTCGGGCATCCTGGCGACGGGCGCCGTGGAGGGTGCGCGCTATAATTATGAAGCCGCTTCGCCCGACATCCTGGAGCGTGTCCGGAAGATTGAAGCCGTTTGCAGAGCGCATGCGACGCCGCTGATTGCGGCAGCCCTTCAGTTCGTTTTCGGACCTGACTGCGTCAAAACCGTCATTCCCGGCGCGACGAACCGGGCGGAGCTCCTGGCGAATGTAGCGCTTCTTGGCACGGACATTCCCCCTGCCCTTTGGACCGATCTGAAAGGCGAAGGCCTGATTCGCGCCGACTCACCTGTCCCCATGGAGAACTGACATGCTTCGCAACATCCCGCCTATTCTTTCCCCAGACCTGCTTCATGCTCTCGCTGCCATGGGCCATGGTGATGATATCGTCATTGCTGATGCCAATTTTCCGGCGGAAAGCTCAGGTGTCCCGTGTATTCGGCTCGACGGTATTTATGCGACCGAGGCTCTGGAAGCTATTTTGACGCTTTTGCCCCTCGACAGCTATGTTCCCGACCCGGCTCTGGTCATGCAGGTCGTGGGCGACCCCAGTGCGGTTCCCGAGGTGGTTGCCGAATTCCAGGCCATCATTGATCGCGCGGCGGATAACCCGGCTAAGATTGATAGCTTGGAGCGCTTCGCATTTTATGATCGCGCGCGGAAGGCCTATGCCGTAGTACAGACCGGCGAGCGGCGTCTTTATGGGAATATCATTTTGAAGAAGGGTGTTATCAAGTAGACGATCGCTCGGATTGCTGCAACGTTTGCCGACTTGTTCAGCCGGATAAGAAACGGCCCAGGATGCGGGCCGTCAAGGATCATTAACCCTGTTCTCTTGCGCTATCGCCCGAATCTGCGATAATAACGATTATTCATTCCACCTCGTCCGAAAATCGTTATTTGGAATTCAGCCTCGATGAACGCCGTCACCTCAAGAGCGACAGAACGCGCAGCCTTTCACTTTGAGGACGAGATTCTCGAACAGGGTGACCTGATCTCGAAGAAGCTGCACCTGCTCAGCCTGCAGCGGTTTCCGCCGACCGCCCACAAGACGCTGCGGCCGTTTTCGCTGGCCGAGGTTGCACATTTCCTCGGCGTGTCACAAAGCACATTGAAGAAGCTGCATCTGGAAGGCAAAGGCCCCCTGCCCCAGACTTCGCCGTCAGGCCGCCGGTCCTATACGGCTCAGCAGATGGCGGAGCTTCGGGACTATCTGAACCAGCATGGTCGAACCGAGGTAAAGGATTACTCTCCGCGCCGCAGGCCGGGAGAGAAGCTTCAGGTTATCGCCGTCGTCAATTTCAAGGGCGGTTCAGCCAAGACCACCACCGCAGCCCATCTCGCCCAGCATCTGGCATTGACTGGTCATCGCGTACTGGCAATTGACCTCGATCCGCAGGCCTCGTTGACATCATTGCATGGTTTTCAGCCCGAGTTGGATCAGACGCAGTCGCTTTATGAAGCCATCCGCTACGACGACGAGCGCAAGTCCATCTCCGACGTCATTCGGCCCACTAATTTTCCGGGGCTCGATATCGTTCCGGCAAATCTGGAGCTTCAGGAATTCGAGTATGACACGCCCCTGGCGATGGCCAATCGGAACTCGAATGAGGGAAAGACGTTTTTCACGCGCATATCTCGTGCCCTGGCGGAGGTTGACGAGCAGTATGATGTGGTCGTCATCGACTGCCCGCCGCAGTTGGGCTATCTCACAATCACCGCTCTGGTGGCCGCGACGAGCGTCCTGATCACGATTCATCCCCAGATGTTGGACGTCATGTCCATGGGACAGTTCCTGTTGATGCTGGGCGGCATTCTGAAGCCGATCCGTCAGGCCGGTGCTGAGGTCAATCTCTCGTGGTATCGCTATCTTGTCACCCGCTACGAGCCGACGGATGTGCCACAGGCGCAGATGGTGGGTTTCATGCAGACGCTTTTCAACGAGTTCATGCTGAAGAACCAGATGCTGAAATCGACGGCGGTTTCCGACGCGGGCATCACAAAGCAGACGCTTTACGAGGTGGAGCGGACCCAGATGACGCGTTCGACCTACGACCGTGCGATGGAGGCGTTGGAGGCCGTGAATGCGGAAATCACCCAACTGGTGCATACCGCGTGGGGACGTTGAAGTTGTCGGCTGACAAAAACGCGGAAATATCGAATATTTCCAGTGATATAGGATGAATGACAATGGCGCGTAAGAATCTTCTCGCCGGTTTGGCGGATACGGAGGAGGCGGCCCCCGCTTCGGCGGGTACATATCCGATGCGCGGTGCTTCAAAGACCATGATACGGTCTCTCGACGAGTTGGCGCGTCAGGCGGACAAGTTCCTGGAGGGCGAAGCTGTCATCGAGATCGACCCCGCCGATATCGACGGTTCCTTTGTATCAGATCGGCTGGAAGACGATGAAGAGCAGTTTGAGGCTCTGAAATCCGCAATCGCGGAGCGGGGCCAGGACTCCCCTGTCCTGCTGCGGCCGCATCCCGATCGCGACGGACGGTATCAGATCGTCTTCGGTCACCGACGCGTCCGGGCCGCACGTGAGTTGGGACGGGCGGTCAGGGCTGTCGTGAAGGCGATCGACGACCGCTCTCACGTCATCGCGCAAGGTCAGGAGAATTCCGCCCGCGCCAACCTCAGCTTCATCGAGCGTGCACTCTTTGCCAAGAGGCTTGAGGAACTCGGCTATGGTCGCGATGTCATCGGATCGGCGCTCGCGGCAAATGCCGCAGCCCTCTCGAAGATGGTGTCCGTGACCTCCCGCATCGGTGAAGGCATTTTGTCGGCAATCGGGCCCGCGCGCGGCGTGGGTCGCGAACGCTGGGTGGAGCTGTCATTGTTAGCCGGCAAGGAATCCAATGCGGAACGGATCGAGGAGATCGTTTCCGATCCTTCATTCCGCGGTCAATCCAGCGATGAAAGATTTAACGGTCTTTATCTTGCGCTCAAGCAGGGGGACAGGCCTGTCAGGAAGAGCAAGCCAGCCGCGAAGCTGGAAGGGTGGCAGACGAAGGACAAGCTCGTGTCTGCCCAGTTCTCGCAATCGGCCGGTGCCTTCTCAATGACGCTGAAAGCAAAGAGCGGTCCCGACTTCGGTCGTTTCGTCGCAGAAAATCTCGACAGGCTGTATTCGGAATATCTGTCGGAGAAGCGGGGCCGATAAAAAGAAAGGCCCCCAGACGTCGCCGTCGTGGAAGCCCCTCTCTAAGTGTCGCAGCTTATGGGTCGCACGTCCTCGAATCGACGTCAAGAGTCCGCATCGGTTTTCGCGCCGATGCGGACTATTTTTTTTGGTTCGTCCGCCTGCGGGCCTCGGTCGCCGGGGCGTTCTGGCAGGAGGAATCACGTTCTAGATCCTGTCGACGCGGCGACCCTTGGCGGTGTGTCGATGAATTTGCCTGGGCCCTTTCGCGTGGTTTGGTGGCTCTGCGAGGAGATGACGGTCGGTGAAGCGGCGTAAAGAACGCGGGAGTTGCTCTTGGGTGGGGGCAAGGCGTCAGTTTGAATATGGTGAATAATTTGGTGGCCGCCCCGGGGTTTTCGCAAGTGCCCGATGCAGGGGAGGGGAGCTGAAGGCCATCGATCCCTTTCAGCGGGCTAACGGTGACTTCTGGCTGCGAGAAGACTGCAATCTGACTGCCTGTTCGGCCCGGTTTTCGATGGCCTTCAAAAGGCGCGGGTGGCCGAATTTGAAATGGTCACTTCGCATCCATCGCCGGGCACCGGAATCCTCTCACGAGGCCTTCCCGGCGCTCTAGAAGCATATGCCATCAATGACGCCCGTTCGTCTGCGCTGAAGCTTTTGCGCGGGCTCCTGCGGGGCAATGCGGGTCCAGGTGACTGGTGCTCACCGCAATGGACGGGAGGGGGCGCATGAAACTTTGCGCATGCCTGCCCTTTTTCTGGTAATCTTCTGTGCCGGTCAAGGCTTGTCTCGATGTCGGAGTAGCGCCACGATCTGCGATAGAGCGGCTCGCGTTCCGGGACGGGGATCTCGAGGGCGGATGAGGCTTATCAAATCTCGGAAAATGCTGGTTGCCCCGCAGCGGAATCGTGCCCCCTACAGTTGGACGCCTACAGCGGTCTGCCTCTTGGAAATCACTTGAGCGAGCTTTTAATGGCCAGCTCTCAGGGACGGCATGCGTTATCGTCCAGCCCTCCTGGCTGATTGAGTCCAGGGCCTGCCGACACCGTGATCAGTGGCGCTCCAGATCGGGTGCGGCGCGTCGGGCAAAAACGGGCGCAATGCCGCACCTGCTTTTGTTCAACAGCCCTAGCATAGGCTGATCAAGATGGCGGCAAGGGAGGGGTAGGGGCCTTTCCCACGGGCGCGCTTCCTCACGAATGGCTAGGTTTTCCGGGTTTCCAACGTCGTGCTGTGGGTTTTAAACGGGCGGTGCCGGCTCGATGTCGCTCAACAGGGCCGCGCGACATATTTTCCCTGAATACGTTTGACGAAAGTAAATGTCGCTATTTGTTTCATTTGAGACTTTTGAGGCTTTGTCTCAACCGCATAGTGTTTTCTTGAAACAGTGGCTCCAAGGCCCTCGGCGTCGGCCTTAAGCGCGGATTCCTGAGTTCTAGGAGGTGGTGGGAGACCTCTTAGTCGCGTCCGGCGAACGGGACATAAAGCCAGCTTCTACTCTCCCTCGACGTTTCGGCTGAATTTCGCCCTCGTTGAAGGGGGGGCGGCTCTGAAGCGGCTTCTAAAGGCCTGCCTCAAGTCGTGAAATTGAGCACAATTTTACCCTCAATAGCATAACGCTTCTCTTTTCAGTGTCGGGACCATCGGGATAATCATTCATCAACAGAGCGAAATTGCGCAGGCAAGGCGGGTCGAGGCGATTCCAGCATGCGTCGTTTTTGTCGGGCCTTTTGTGCTTAGGCACTGAAATGCATGGGAGAGAGCGGTGAGTTTCAAGATTGCAATCATTGGGGCGGGCAGCGTCGAGTTTACGCGCAAATTGTTCTCCGATATTCTAAAGGTGAGCGAGTTCGAGAATGTCGAATTTGCGCTGACGGATACCTCGGAGCACAATCTCTCCCTTATCGAAAAGGTATTGACGACGATCAAGGAGGCGAACGGGCTCAAGGTCCGCATTACCGCCACGACAGATCGTCGGAAGGCGGTCGAAGGGGCCCGTTATGTGGTTTCCTGCGTCCGCGTGGGCGGTCTTGAAGCCTATGCCGATGATATTCGCATCCCTTTGAAATACGGCGTCGATCAGTGCGTCGGCGACACAATTTGCGCCGGCGGTATCTTTTACGGCCAGCGAAACATCCCGGTCATTCTTGACTTCTGCAGGGACATTCGTGAGGTGGCGGAGACGGGCGCCAGGTTCCTCAACTACGCCAATCCGATGGCGATGAACACCTGGGCGGCGATCGATTACGGAAAGGTCGACACGATCGGCCTCTGCCATGGTGTTCAGCATGGTGGCGAACAGATCGCGGAGGTTCTCGGCGTTGCGCATGAAGATCTCGATTTCATCTGCTCGGGCATCAACCACCAGACCTGGTATGTCGATGTCCGCGTCAAGGGTCGCAGGATCGGCAAGGAGGAACTGGTTGCCGCTTTCGAGCGCCATCCGGTTATCAGCCAGCAGGAAAAGGTCCGAATCGACGTCCTGAAGCGCTTCGGGGTCTATTCGACTGAGAGCAACGGCCATCTGTCGGAATATCTGCCCTGGTATCGCAAACGGCCAGACGAGATCGTCAAGTGGATCGATATGTCGGACTGGATCCACGGCGAAACGGGCGGTTACCTGCGCTATACGACCGAGAACCGCAACTGGTTCGAGACCGAGTTTCCGACAGTGCTCGACCGCGCGAAGCGTCCGCTCTCGGCCTACAAGCGGTCCAGCGAACATGCGAGCTATATCCTTGAGGCAATCGAGACCGGTCGCGTCTATCGTGGCCACTTCAACCAGAAGAACAACGGTGTGATCACCAATCTGCCTTCGGACGCGATCATCGAATCGCCCGGCTTCGTCGACCGCTTCGGCATCAACATGGCGGCAGGCATCACGCTTCCCGAAGCCGCAGCTGCGACCTGCATCGCCTCCATCAATGTGCAGCGCATGTCGGTGCATGCGGCTGTCACCGGCGATGTCGATCTTCTGAAGCAGGCGGTGATGCACGATCCGCTGGTCGGTGCAATCTGCACGCCGGAGGAGGTGTGGCAGATGGTGGACGAGATGCTGGTCGCGCAGGCCGAATGGCTGCCGCAATATGCCGATGCCGTTCCGGCAGCGCGGGAGCGGCTGAAAACGTCGACCGTCAAAACGCGCGACTGGCAGGGTTCTGCTCGTCGCGAGGTGCGCTCGATCGAGGAACTGCGCGCCATCAAGCAGGCAAGTTGAGGCCAGCATCCAGCCGGTCCCGGACATGGCTGCGAAAAATTTGACGGCCCTTCTACGGGCCGTCGATAAGCCGGGCGGGAGGCCCGGTCAAAACCAGTGAAGACGGCGCAGGAAGTCGCCATTTCAAAGGGGAGTGAGGATGACTAACCGATATCTTTTGCGAACGGCCGCCCTGATGGTGGGCGTGTCGGTCTTCGCAGCGAGCGCTGTGGCGTCCGACCTGACGGTCGTGCCGCAACCGCCGGACTTCCCGGCGCAGACCAAGGTCAAATATGTGGATGGCAAGGATATCCTCGAATACAAGGCGCTGCCCGAGTATCACGAGCCAGCCTGGGTCACGAAAGATTTCGTCGACAAGGGCAAGCTGCCGCCGGTCAAGGATCGTCTGCCCAAGGAACCGATGGTCTACAAGACCGGCAACATGGTTGACGGTATCGGGGTCTATGGCGGAACGATGCGCCATGTCATTGGCGGTCGGCCGGAAGGCTGGAACTACTGGGCCGGGCAGAACCAGGGCTGGGGCGGCATCGATATCGGTCTCTATGAATGCCTGACGCGCACCGGTCCGCTGTTCCAGGTCAAGGCGGAGGATCTGAAGCCCTTGCCAAATCTGGCCAAGAGCTGGGAATGGTCGAAGGATGGCCACACGCTGACCATGCACCTCATAGAGGGCGCGAAATGGTCCGACGGTGTCGAGTTTACCTCCGATGACGTCATGTTCTACTGGAACGACAACGTGCTCGACAGGAATGTGTCGCCTCTCAATGGCGCTACGCCCGAGACATTTGGCGCCGGCACGACCCTGAAGGCGCTCGACAAATACACGGTGGAATGGACCTTCAAGGACGCATTCCCAAAGCAGTTCATCTACAACATGGCCTATGGCACGTTCTGCCCCGGCCCGGCGCATGTTCTGAAGCCGCAACATCCCAAATATTCCAAGAATACCTACGATCAGTACAAGAACGCCTTTCCGCCCAGCTATTTGAACTTCCCCGTCATGGGGGCCTGGGTTCCTGTGGCCTACCGGCCGGATGACATTATCGTCCTGCGCCGCAATCCGTATTACTGGAAGGTCGACGAAAAGGGCAACCAGCTGCCTTATCTGGACGAGATGCACTACAAGCTTTCGACCTGGGCGGACCGCGACGTTCAGGCTGTTGCCGGCTCGGGCGACTTTTCAAATCTCGAACAGCCGGAGAACTTTGTGGAATCGCTGAAGCGCGCGGCGCAGAAGGATGCACCCGCCCGTCTTGCCTTCGGTCCGCGTCTGATCGGCTATAATCTCGAAATGAACTTTTCCGCAAACGGCTGGGGCGATCCGGACGAACGGGCTCAGGCAATCCGAGAGCTGAACCGCAACGAGCATTTCCGCAAGGCCGTGACGATGGCTCTGAACCGCAAGGAGCTGGGGGACTCGCTCGTCAAGGGCCCGTTCGTAGCCACCTACCCGGGCGGTATCCTGTCGGGCTCGAACTTTTATGATCGCCAGTCGACCATGTATTATCCCTTTGATCTTGAGGGGGCCAAGAAGGAACTGGCAGCGGCCGGTCTGAAGGATACGGACGGCGACGGGATCGTCAACTTCCCCGCAGGCACGGCCGGCGGGAAGGATGTCGAAGTTTCGCTCCTGGTCAGCAACGACTACAACACCGACAAGAGCCTGGCGGAAGGCGTCATTGCCCAGATGCAGAAGCTTGGAATCCGTGTCGTGCTCAATGCCCAGAGTGGCAAGGATCGCGATGCGGCCAACTATGCGGGCAAATTCGACTGGCAGGTTCACCGCACGCAGGCAGAGCTTGCCTCGGTGGTCCAGAACACGCCACAGCTTGCCGCTACGGGTCCGCGCACCAGCTGGTTCCACCGCGCCAACAGCAAGAACGAGCTGGACCTGATGCCGTTCGAGAAGGAGCTTGCCGACACGGTCAACAAGTTCATCGTCTCGAGCGACCCGAAGGAGCAGGCTGAGCTGATGAAGCAGTACCAGAAGATCTACACGACGAACATCAACACCGTGGGCCTTGTGGAATATCCGGGCGCGCTGATCGTCAACAAGCGCTTCAAGAACGTGCCGCCCGGGACGCCGATCTACATGTTCAACTGGGCTGAAGACTCGGTCATTCGCGAGCGCCTCTATGTGCCCACCGCCGAGCAGGGTGACTACCAACTCTTCAAGGACACGCTGCCGGGCAAGCCGGGCGGTGACGGTCCGCAGAAGTAAAATCGATCCTCCCGGATCCGCGCGCTTGTCTCCAGGAAGCGCGCGGAACGCAAAAGGTGGCGGTTTGGGGCCTGCAAGCCCGAAGCCGCCACCGATCTTCTGAGGAGAAATGCCATGTTGAGGTTTCTGGTTTCCCGCCTTCTGTCCGCAATTCCTGTGCTGCTGATCCTCAGCGTCGTCACCTTTGCGATCATCCAGGCGCCGCCCGGCAACTACGCGGACTACATCCGCTCCCAGCTCATCAATCAGGGCGGGGCATCCTATGAGCAGGCCGACGCACAAGCCAAGGCCTATGCAGTCGCCCATGGCCTCGATAAGCCGATGATCGTCCAGTATTTCAACTGGATCGGCGCGATGGTGACGAAGGGCGATTTCGGCTACAGCATGTATTACAACAGGCCGGTCGGCGAAATTGTCGCCGAACGCCTGCCGCGTACGCTTCTCCTCGCACTCGTGTGCCACATCTTGGCATCCGTTCTCGGCATCACTTTCGGCGTGCTGGCAGCGACGAGACAATATAGCTGGGTCGATACGCTTCTGTCCGGCGTCGCCTTTCTCGGCATGACAGTGCCGCGCTTCCTGATGGCGCTCATCATGGTCTATCTCCTCGTCTTCCAGTTCAACATGAGCGACATCGGCAATTTCTTCTCCTCCCGCTATGGCGGCGCACCTTGGTCTTGGGACAAGTTTATCGATCTCGTAAAACATGTCTGGCCGGTGGTCGCGATCGCGACCTTTGGCGGGCTCGCCTACAACATGCGCGTCATGCGCGGAAATCTCCTCGACACACTGAACGCCCAATATATCGAAACCGCCCGTGCCAAAGGCTTGCGCGAGAGGGCCGTGATCATGCGCCATGCCGTGCCCAATGCGCTGCATCCGTTGATCATGTATCAGGGTGTGGTCCTGCCCTACATGCTGACAGGGGAAATCGAGGTGGCCATCATCTTCGCGCTTCCGACCGTAGGGCCTGCCATTGTCGGTTCCATGCATGTCGGCGACGTCTATGTCACGGCAACCTTCATGCTGGTGCTCGCCACCACGCTCATCATCGGCAATATCATCGCGGACATGCTGCTGGCTGCGCTTGATCCGCGCGTCAGACTGGGAGGGGCGCATTGATGCTTGTGCCAGCCGAAACCACGATCGAACCGGCCGCCAGGCCCGCACCCGCCGGGAATGAAAGCTATCAGGCCCTCGTCTGGCGCCGCCTGAAACGCTCCTTCACCGGCATGCTGGGTCTCGGGCTCGTCTGCCTTCTTCTGATCATGGCCGTCTTCGCGGGCTTCTTCGCCCCGGTCGACCCGATGCAGTCGGACGCCTCCTTCATGCCGCCGGAAAGCATTTCCATTCATGACAAGGACGGCGGTCTCACCATGCCGCGTATCTATCCGCTGGTCGATTCCGACAAGCTGGACCCCGTGACATTCCAGCCCGTCAGCGGACCCGACTACGACAATCCGCGCACGCTGGGTTTCTTTGTATCCGGTTTTGAATACAGGCTCTTCGGCATCATACCGGCCACTATCCATCTCTTTGGCTCGACCGATGGCAAGCCGGTGCATTTCCTGGGAACGGACAAGCTTGGTCGCGACATTCTCGCCCGGGCTATCTATGGATCGCGCATCTCACTGATGATTGCGCTGACGGTTGTCATGATCGTGACCGTGATCGGCGCGACTGTCGGCATGGTGTCCGGCTATCGGGGCGGTGCATTTGATACCTGGGTGCAGCGCTTCGTCGAACTGGTACTCGCGTTCCCGCAATTGCCGCTCTATCTGGCGCTGACCTCGCTGATTCCCGTGACGGCGCCGACAAACGTCTTCCTCGGCTTCGTCATTCTGGTCATGTCGGTTCTCGGCTGGGCGCAGATGTCGCGCGAGGTGCGCGGCAAGACGCTGGCGCTGGCCCGAATCGAATATGTGAAGGCGGCGATCGCCATTGGCGCCACCGACCGCCGCATCATCTTCCAGCATATATTTCCCAATGTGATGAGCCATGTGATCGTGGCGGTCACACTCAACATCCCGACGATCGTGCTGCTGGAGTCTTTCCTCGGCTTTCTCGGCTTTGCCGTGAAGCCGCCGCTAATCTCCTGGGGTCTGATGTTGCAGGATACAGCGAACTACTCCGTCATCGGTTCCTACCCGTGGATTCTGGCCCCCGTCGGATTCGTCCTCGTCACCGTCTTCGCCTTCAATGCACTGGGTGACGGTCTGCGCGACGCCATCGACCCATACTGATCGGAAAAGGAGATCACGATGTCCGAGAACCTTATTCCCGATCTTCGCCTGGATGCCGCATTGCATGCTGACGAGCCGCTTCTTGATGTCCGAAACGCCGGTGTGAATTTCTGGACCGAGCACGGCGAGGTCCAGGCGGTGAGCGACATTTCGCTTCAGCTTTATCGTGGCGAGACGGTTGCTGTCGTGGGCGAATCCGGTTCCGGCAAATCGGTGACGGCACGGTTGATCATGGGACTGTTGTCCAAGCGTGCCCGCGTCAGCCCAAATGCGCGTGTCCTTTTTGACGGGAAGGATATTCTGAAATATTCGGGCGAGAAAAGAAGGCAGCTGCGCGGCAGCCGCATTTCGATGATCTTCCAAGAGCCAATGAGCTCGCTAAACCCGCTCTACACGGTGGGGAACCAGATCGCGGAGGCCATCCGCGCGCATCGGCGCGTGGGCCGTGCGGAGGCAAGGCGGCAGGCAATTGCTCTGCTCGATGAGGTACGGATTCCGAGCCCGGAATTGCGCATCGATCAGTATCCGCACCAGCTTTCGGGCGGTCAGCGCCAGCGCGTGATGATCGCCATGGCGCTTGCCAACAATCCCGATGTCCTGATTGCGGACGAGCCGACGACGGCGCTGGATGTGACTGTGCAAGCGCAGATCCTGAACCTTATCCGCGACCTGCAGCGCAAGCACGGCATGGCGGTCATCCTGATCACGCATGACCTGACGGTCGTGCGGAAGTTCTCTGACTACGTCTATGTCATGCAAAAGGGCGCACTTCAGGAGCACAACACGACGGTCGGCCTGTTCGAGGCACCGAAACACCCCTACACGCGCCATCTTCTCGGCTCCGAACCAAAGGGTAGGGCGAAGCCGCTGGGTGCATCCGAGCCGATCCTTCTCGAGGGGCGCAACGTGCGGGTCAGCTTCGCGTTACGTGGCGGCGGCTTCTTGCGCCCGACCTATCATGATCTGGTGGCTGTCGATGGCCTGTCTCTCAGCTTGCGTCGGCACGAAACCCTGGGCCTTGTCGGGGAATCCGGTTCAGGCAAGACGACCTTTGGCCAGGCGCTCGCGCGGCTGATCGATCAGGAGGGGGGCGAGATTCTCTTCGACAATGTTCCCATACAGGACAAGGACCGTGAGGCGATGCGACCGCTTCGCTCGCGGATGCAGATCGTCTTTCAAGATCCGTTTTCCTCGCTTAACCCGCGCATGACCATCGGCCAGATCATCGGGGAGGGGCTTGTGGTGAACGGCATCGGCGCGAACAGCGCAGAGCGACAGGAGCGGGTCCGCGCGGCGCTCCGGGATGCGGGTCTGCCGGATTCGATTACAGGTCGTTTTCCGCATGAGTTTTCCGGTGGTCAGCGCCAGCGTATTGCGATTGCCCGCGCAATTGCGCTGGAGCCCGAATTTCTGCTTCTCGATGAGCCGACTTCCGCGCTTGACCTGTCGGTCCAGGCGCAGATCATCGATCTGTTGCGAAAACTGCAGGACGAACGCGGCCTGAGCTATCTCTTCATCTCGCATGACTTGAAGGTCGTCCGTGCACTGTGCCACCGCGTCATCGTCATGCAGCACGGCAAGATCGTGGAGCAAGGCGCGGTCGAAGAGATTCTGGAGCGGCCACAGACGGACTATACGCGCAAACTGGTCAAAGCGGCCTTCGAGGTGGCCGATTGAGACAACGCCCGCCGCGTCGAGCGGCGGGCGTCCGTACTCGGGATGCCATCAGGCGCCGTAGCGGTGACGATACCAGGACTTGAACAGCTTGTACTGGCTTTCGATCTGGCGCTGCTGCGAGGTGCTCAGCTTGTCGGTTTCGTTGAAGTGGAGCTCGTAGTCGGCGTCCCCGTTCAGCACCATAAGATACTTGTAGTGCAGGACGAGATCGGCGCCTTCGTCATAAGACGAGAGCACCATGAGGGCTTCCTCAAGTTCGCGGGCTTCCGCGCGTGCCGCGGCGTCGCCGGCGGCCGCCTTTTCACACAGCGAGATCAAGTGCAGCACTTCCTTAGGCAGTGCATTGCCGACGCCAGTGATGGCGCCACCCGCGCCACAATTGACAAAGCCGTGGTAAACGCCGGTGTCCACACCAACCATCAGCGTCAGGTTATCGTCACCCGACGTGATATGTTCGGCCGCGTAGGTCATGTCGGCCTTGCCGCCGAATTCCTTGAACCCGATCAGGTTCGAATATTTGGCGCGCAACTCGAAGAAAAGATCGGCGCGGGTGGCGAAGCCATAATAGGGGCTGTTGTAGATCACGGCCGGAAGGCCCTTGGCCGCTTCCAGAACAGCGGAGAAATGGTGCTTTTGTGCGCTGACCGACGTGCCGCGCGACAGCACGCGGGGGATGACCATCAGCCCCGCTGCACCGACGGCAGCGGCGTGAGCGGCATGGGCGGCGGCCGATTTCGTGTTAACGGCCCCCGTTCCCACGATCACCGGCACACCGGCTTCAGCGAGCCGCCGGACGCCCTCCTGGCGTTCTGCATCCGTCAGAAGCGGCCAATCGCCCATCGAGCCGCAATAGACGACAGCCGACATGCCCAGGTCGATCAACTCGCGTCCCTTGCTCACGAGGGCGTCGAAGTTGGGCGTGCGGTCGGTGTTGCAGGGCGTCATCAGGGCCGGAATGCAGCCCTTGAATACGGAAACGGTCATTTCAGCTCCATGGTTCATGTGCAGGCTCGGTGTTTCCGGCTGCCATCTTGTCGGTAAAAACGCTTGTAACAGTCGGCGCGCTTCTTGTCGACAAATAAAATACAGTTAGTCAGGCTTCGACTCCTCCACCCGGAAATTTACGTCCGGTGCAGTTGCGGTAAGCCCGGCGGGCCTGCATCTCCTTCAGATTTTGAAGTCGACGTTCTGCCGTCCATCCGTCGCGATGTAGGAGCGGATCTGCCGAACGATCTGATCGGCATGCGCGGCCGCCAAGCGGTCCGCCAGGTCAGCGTCGCGGTTGATGACAGCCTGGATTATGTCCTCGTGTTCACTCACATACTGGCGGGGAAGGACGTCGTTGAAGGAGGAATAGTAGAGCCTCAGCATCCGCCGTCCTTCATCGAGGAGACGGGTGAAAAGGTCGACATAATAGCGATTCCTGCCTGCAGAGGCGATCGCGAGATGAAAGTCGCGGTTTGTGGAAATCATGCCGAGAACATCGCGTTCCGCGACAGCCAACGCGAAATCCTTCTGCAATTCACGAATCCTGGCAATGTCCTCGGTCGTCCGGTTCATCGCGCCCAAACGCGTCGTCACGCGATACATCAGGGTTAGGGCGTCGAAAAACTCGGAAAGGCCGAGAAAGTCGATATTCGAAACGATTGTGGCCCGATTGGTCAATGTGGTGATCAACCCGTCGGCTGACAGCCGCACCAGGGCTTCCCGGATGGGTGTCCTCGAAAGCGAAAACCGATCCGACAACTGCTGTTCATCGATCGGGCTACCGGGCGCGAGTTTCAACTCGATGATCTCGTTGCGCAGTGTCTCGTAGACCGTCGACACGCCGTAGCCTCTTCGGTGGGTGATCTTTTCAGTCTCTTCCACGCCTTGTCCCTTGGTTCTCGCGGTTCGATGAAAATCAGTAGCGAAATAGCGTCAGCATCGCAAACAGTATAATCTTAGTCGACAAAAGGTTCAGACCAGCAGGTTTGACGCCCTAACTTGCTGGTCAAGCCAAAGCGAGCCCTTCGAGGGTCGGGAGACCAGTCGGAACCGCGACAGACATCTACTACGGTATATACAGGTTCAAAAGAGCCTGATTTTGGAGATTTTTGGCACTTATTTCTCGAGTTAATGCCATTTGGATTCCATTTTCCGTTCGGGCGGGGCGGCCTCGAGAGTTTTCGCGTGAGGGTGGCAGCCAGGTCTCCGGAAGATCAGGTTACCTCTTTGATGATGCGGATGAGCTGCCGTTGTGCTGGGGTGGGCAACCATCCCACGCGCATGGTCAGCCCTATGGGACGTCTCGTCGTGCTGAGGTCGAAACGGACAGTTTTCAACAGGCCGCGCGCGATTTCTGCGCTGACCTGGCCGCCGGAGGTGAAGCCGAGGTAATCGGTTCGGCTGAGAATTTCGCGCATCAGGATCAACGAACCGGACTCGACCAGGTTCCGCGGCTGCAAGCCGTGCCTGCCGAACAGCATGTCGAAGTGATCGCGGATCGGCGTCTCGGGCGCTGCAACGATCCAGCTGTACCTCGCGAGCTCCGCAAGCCCGGGCGGGACCAGCTGGAAAACGGGGTGATCGGGTCGCGCCACAATGACCGCCGTGTCGTGAAACAGCGTGATTTGTTCCACATCATCGATCGGAGGTGGTTCTCGCAACGCGCCGATGAGGAAATCGATATCGCCCCGGCGCAGCCCCGACAGGAGTTCGGCATAAGGACCCTCCGTCACTGCTATGGTCTGCATCGGCCTTTCCTGCTGAAACTTCACGATGGCCATGGGCAGAAGGTGCGAGCGGGAGAGGGGCATAGCCCCGATCACGATTTTTCCGGCGCTTTCCGCGCGGGCTTCTGCCAGTTCCGTTTCTGCCTGAGCCAATTCCGCAAGAGCAAGACGCGCGGCCTGGGCAAGGCTCTGGCCCGGACGGGTCGGTATCGTGCCATAGGCGGAACGTTCGAAAAGCGCCCGCCCGGCACCCTCCTCCAGCTGTGCGATGGCGCGATGCACCGTCGGCTGCGCCAGGCCCAGCCGATGGGCTGCAAGCGTGAAATTTTCTGCATCGGCCACAGCGATCAGCGCTTCGATCTGCGCAGACGTCACTGTCAGTTTAAGGCGAGGAGCTATATCGGTCAGGACGCGGTCCAACAGCGTCACGGCGCGCTCGACGCGAAGCCGGAAGATGTGGCCCGCGTCATTCAAAAGGAGCCCCTGCGAAGAACGCGTGAACAATGCAGTCCCCAAGGACGCTTCCAACCTGGTGAGTGCTTGCGTGGCGGCCGGCTGCGACACATGAGCTGCCTCGGCAGCACGCGTCAGGGAGCCGGTTTCTGCCGTGGTCAGAAAGATGCGCAGATGCCTGAAGTTATACCGCATCCGCATCCCGCGTTGAGTCTGCCATCGCCCCGAGAATCCTGTCGGCGCGTCCTGCCAGTGAAGCATCGCCTGCTTCGAGCTTCAGGCCGGCAATATCAGACTCCCACTCCACAATTGCCGCCGACATGCGATCGGACAGCCCGAGTTCCCTGAGCGTTGCAGCCACTTCGCGCATCTCGGCGGCGCGGCGCTCGCCGTGAACCATCATGCGTTCGAGATTGTAGGCGCTGCGTTTCTCCCAATCGATGCCGGGATCGGAGGCTTGCAGGGACGCGATGACCGCCGCCTCGACCCCCGCCTTGCGGGCGGCGAGCATGGCTTCCGCCGTCAGCGCTTCGAGCCCCTTGATCATCACGGAGCGCAGCATCTTGATCGACGAGGCCTCCCCGATCCGTTCGCCGGCGACACGCGGCTGCATCCCCAGGCGGGCGAGGAACGGAACCGCTGCCTCCGCCGCCGGCCCGCTCAAAAGGATTGGTGTTTCATGTCGCTTCGGATGGACCGGGGCCATGACGGCGACATCGACATAGTGGGCGCCGGCCTGCTCGATGGCCGCTGCCGAGGCCGACTTGGTGGCCGGCGAGCAGGAATTGCAGTCGAAGAAGAATGCGCCGGGTGCGATCCGGGTCGCACTTTCCCGCGCCGCCTCATGCGCCCTGTCGGCCGTCACGAGGCTGAAGATTGCCCCGGCGCGCTCCACTGCATCGCTGTTGGAAGCAGCAAGGGTTACCCGCGCTGCCTCGGCGGCGGCTTCGAAAGACGCGCGCGTGGCGGGGTCGATCGCTTGCCGATCATAGACGAAGATCTCCGCGCCATTCTGCCTTGTCCAGCCTGAGGCGAAGGCGCGGCCGGCTTCTCCGAAGCCGATGACGGCAAGCTTTAAATCGTGAGTTTGCATGTCTCCTCCACCCATCCTTTTTCCCAGTCCGAAGATGCGCCGGCCCGCCAGTCAAATCCAGTCCCTATAGCAAAAACTTATGGAAGTTCACGCGCTTTGAAATTGGCAAGCGGGCTATTCGGGAGGAGATTAGTCCTGAAAACTTAGTCCCGGGAGGACCTGATGGGAGAGAAGAAGACCGCGCTGGTGATCAGCGCGCATGCCGCCGATTTCGTCTGGCGTTGCGGCGGGGCAATCGCTCTTCACGCAAGCCAAGGCTACGAGGTGACGGTTGTCTGCCTCTCCTTTGGCGAGCGCGGTGAATCCGCCAAGCTCTGGAAGCAGAAGGACATGACATTGGAGCGCGTCAAGGCGGCGCGCCGCGCGGAGGCGGAGAGGGCTGCCGAGGCACTCGGCGTCCATGATCTGATCTCCTTCGATCTCGGCGACTATCCGCTGCGGTTGACCGATGATGACAAGTTTCGGCTTGTCGATGTCATCCGCTCCGTGCAGCCTGCCTTCATGATGAGCCATTCTCAATATGACCCCTATAACACCGACCACATGTATGCGACCCAGGTTGCTCTGGAAGCGCGGATGATTGCGCAGGCCTGGGGTCACAAGCCGGGCGAAAAGGTACTCGGCGCGCCGCAGCTCTATCTCTTCGAGCCACACCAGACAGAGCAGATGGGCTGGAAGCCTGATGTCTTCCTCGATATCACGACGGTCTGGGACAAGAAGCGCGCGGCGATCGAATGCATGGAAGGCCAGGAGCATCTCTGGGACTTCTACACCCGCGTGGCGCAGAACCGCGCCAATCATTTCCAGCGCAATTCCGGCGGACAGTCGGGCGGACGCGCCGCCCAGTATGCCGAGGGCTTTCAATCCGTTTTCCCGCGCACGGTGGATACGCTATGACCGAACCCTGCTTCGATATCGCCCATCTCGCCCATGTCGAGATGTATACCGACAAATTCGAGGAAAGCCTGGCCTTCTTCGTCAATGTCTACGGCCTGACCGTGTCCGGTCAGGACGAGAATTCCGCATATCTGCGGGCTTATGACGACTATGAGTTCCATACGCTGAAACTCACCCGCCATCACACGACCGGCGTCGGCCATATCGCCTACCGCGCCTCCTCGCCGGAAGCGCTGGAGCGACGGGTGAAGGCCATTGAGGCGAGCGACTACAAGGTGGTCGGCTGGGTCGATGGCGACAAGGGCCACGGCCGCGCCTTCCGGTTCGAAGACCCGTTCGGCCATGTCTTCGAAATATACTGGGACACGGTGCGCTACGCGGCACCCGATGGCGAACGTCCGGCGCTGAAAAACATCGCCCAGCGCTATCACGGGCGCGGCGCCAATCCGCGTCGCTTCGATCATCTCAATCTTCTGGCTGAAGACGTCAGCAAGTTCCGTGATTTCATGATCACCTGCCTGGGCTCGCGGGTGACGGAATATATCCAGCTCGACAATGGCCGCATCGGTGGCTGCTGGTTCACCATCAACAACAAGACCTATGATCTCGCCTGCACGGAAGAGCATGGCGGCGCATCCGGTCGGCTGCATCACGTGACCTATGCGACCGACACGCGCGAGGACATCCTGCGCGCGGCCGACATCTTCCTCGAGAACGGCGTGCACATCGAAACCGGGCCGCACAAGCATGCGATCCAGGGTACTTTCTTCCTCTATGTCTGGGAGCCGGCCGGCAACCGAGTGGAGCTTGCCAATTCCGGCGCGCGGCTCATCCTCGCGCCCGACTGGAAGCCGGTCTGCTGGACGGAGACCGAGCGCAAGAAGGGTCAGGCCTGGGGTCTGAAGACGATCGAGACCTTCCACACCCATGGCACACCGCCTGCCGTGAAGAAGGATCACTGAGCATGGGCATCGTGGTGCAGAACATTCCGCGCGCCGATCCCGCCGTTATCGACCGGCTCGCCCGGGCGGGCGTAGCGACTGTGCATGAGGCGCAGGGGCGCAAGGGCATGCTGGCGAGCTATATGCGGCCGATCTATGCTGGGGCGTCCGTTGCAGGCTCGGCGATCACCATTTCCGCGCCACCCGGCGATAACTGGATGCTGCATGTGGCGATCGAACAGGTACGGGACGGCGATCTTCTGGTGCTCGCCCCAACTTCGCCTTGCGATAACGGCTATTTCGGTGATTTGCTGGCGACCTCGGCCAAGGCGCGCGGCTGCCGGGGGCTGATCATCGATGCCGGCGTGCGGGATATCCGTGATCTGACAGCCATGGGCTTCCCGGTGTGGTCGAAGGCGATTTCGGCGCAGGGCACGGTCAAGGAAACGCTGGGCTCGGTCAATGTGCCGATCGTCTGCGCCGGTGCGCTGATCGAGGCAGGCGATGTGGTCGTCGCTGATGATGATGGCGTCTGCGTCGTCCGCTGTGCGGAAGCCGAGTTGGTGTTGAAAGCAGCCGAAAAGCGGCTGGCCAACGAGGAAATGAAGCGAAAGCGTCTCGCCGCCGGCGAACTCGGCCTGGACATGTATGACATGCGGGGCGTCCTCGCGGCCAAGGGGCTGAAATATGTTTGAGAACGGCATCCCCTGTCTCTGGATGCGCGGCGGCACGTCGAAAGGGGCCTATTTTCTGGCGGAAGACCTGCCTGCCGACCCGGCTCAACGCGACCGGCTCCTGCTCTCGGTCATGGGCTCGCCCGATCCACGCCAAATTGACGGTATCGGCGGGGCTGACCCGCTGACCTCCAAGGTGGCGGTCCTTTCAAAATCGGCCCGCCCTGACGCCGATGTCGACTATCTCTTCCTGCAAGTCTTTGTCGATCAGGCGCTTGTCAGTGATGCGCAGGGCTGCGGCAACATTCTCGCGGGCGTCGGGCCGGCGGCCATTGAACGCGGGCTGGTGGCGGCGATGGACGCCGAGACGGAAGTGCGCATCCACATGGTGAATACGGGCGAGGTCGCCGTGGCGCGCGTCGCGACCCCAGGCGGCCGGGTCACCTATCGCGGAGAGGCTGAGATTGCGGGCGTTCCCGGACGACATGCCGCCGTGCCTTTGATATTCGCCAATATCGCGGGCTCGATGTGCGGCGCGCTGCTGCCAACTGGCAATCTGGTGGACATAATTGACGGTATTGAGACAACTTTGATCGACAACGGCATGCCCTGTGTCATCCTGCGCGCCTCCGATCTCGGTGTGACGGGGAAAGAGAGCCGGGAGGAACTTGAAGAGAATGCCCTATTGAAGGCGCGTGTTGAGGCCATCCGGCTTCGGGCGGGTCCGCTGATGGGGCTTGGTGATGTCACGACAGCGTCCGTGCCAAAAATGGTGCTCGTTTCACCGCCAAGTTCAGGCGGCGTGATTTCAACTCGATGTTTCATCCCGCATCGCGTCCACGCCACTATTGGGGTCTTTGCCGCAATCACCGTGGCGACGGCGACGCGGCTGAAGACGGGACCGGCCGCTACACTGGCCGTGCAGCCTGAGGGCAGGGTCTATTTCATCGAGCACCCAACGGGATCGATGGAGGTCTTTCTCGACCTCGATGCAGAGGGCGGCGTCAAGGGTGCCGGATCGATCCGCACGGCCCGCAAGCTGTTTGACGGAAGGGTGTTTGCGGGTGGATGAACTGCTAGCGCGTCATGCCATCGCAGCCCGAGGCTTCGCCGGAACCTGCCGGTTCATCCAGTCGGCGGCCGTCCGGATACCACCCAGCGGAAACACATGAACCCGCGAGATAAGGCTATCAGGGTTTTTTAACTTGTAGGCTGCCAGGCCGCTGACGACGTCGGTCGGCTCGTAAGGCGCGAGCAGGCGGGTCACGTCCATGGCGCGTTTCTGCAAGACCTTCAGCGACGGGCCGACCCCGCAGGAGAGGGCGAACTGGATCAGCGTTTGCAGCTTGGCAGGACCGGCAATGCCCACATGGATGGGCAAACGGACGCCCAGATCGGCGATGCGTTCCGCCCAGCTTGTCACGGCAGCGGCGTCGAAGGCGAATTGTGTGACGATGGCCATCTCGACATCCGTCCGCGAGGAAAAGTCCTGCTTCCACATCAGGCTGGCATCGACTTGCGCAGTCGTGCCATCCGCATCAATGTCGCGATTGCCCTCCGGATGGCCGGCGACATGCAGGCGCTTGTATCCATAGCGGTCGAACAGGCCGGTTTCTATGAGCTGGACGGCGCTGTGAAGCGCGCCTTCCGGCTTTGTTGGTCCGCCCCCGAGCAACAGCGCCTGCGTCACGCCGGCCTCTTCGCGATAGCGTCGAATCCAGGTTTCCAGAGTTGCAATATCGGGAATGATGCGGGCCGGGATATGCGGCATGACGGGAAAGCCATCCTTCGTCAGTCGCTGCGCAGTCGCCAGCATATCCTCAAACGGCGTTCCGGCGATATGGGCCACATAGACACGCGTTCCAGCAGGCAGTAGCGCACGGAAGTTTTCCACTTTCGCCGCTGTGCGCGGCATGACCTCGATCGACCAGTTATCGAGAAATCCTGCGGCCTCTGCATCGAGGTCGGGGGCTGATGCCTTGGTGTCGGTGCGGCTGCCGAAATTCAAAAAAGCCATCTTGCTCCTCCTCGATGCCTCTTGTTATGTATACATCGATATCGCATAAACAATCAATATGCCGATGAAAATGGCCTTATGAGCTGATTTTTGGCGATAAGGCATTTTGAAATGTGTACGCGCAGTCGCTGCGAGAGAGAGAAAGCGAGGGGTGTGGGAGCGCTCCTCAGGAGGAGAGAAACATGACCGACTACATCCTGACGCTGCGCTGCGCCAATCGCAGCGGCATCGTGGCCGCCGTCGCGGTGCGGATCGCCACGCATGGCGGCGACATCTTCGAGGCGCATCAGTTCGACGATCCTGAAACCGGCATGTTCTTCATGCGGGTGGCCTTCTCGATGGTGGAACCGGAAACTGCCTTCCGTGCGGGCATCAGCCAAGAGGTGGAGCGTTTCGGTCTTGACCTGACGCTGCGAATTGCGGGTATACGGCGCAAGGTGCTGCTGATGGTGTCGCGCTTCGATCATTGCCTCGGGGATCTGCTCTACCGGATGCGGATCGGCGAACTGAACATGGAGGTGGTCGGGATCATCGGCAATCATCCGCGCGAGGCGCTGAACCTCACCCTGATGGAGGGCATTCCCTATCATCATCTGCCGATTACCAGGGAGACCAAGGCGGCGCAGGAAGCCGAAGTTCAGCGGATCGTCGAAGAAAGCGGGGCTGAGCTTGTTGTTCTGGCGCGTTACATGCAGGTGCTTTCCGACGAGCTCTCTGCCTTTCTTTCCGGTCGCTGTATCAACATCCACCATTCCTTTCTGCCCGGTTTCAAGGGGGCCAAGCCCTATCACCAGGCGCATGCGCGCGGGGTGAAGATGATCGGCGCGACCGCTCATTATGTCACCGGCGATCTGGATGAGGGGCCGATCATCTGCCAGGACGTCGAGGCGGTGAGCCACGCCGACACGCCTGAGGAACTGGTCGGCAAGGGGCGCGATATCGAGCGGCGGGTCCTGGCGCGAGCCGTGACCTGGCATCTGGAGGATCGCGTTCTGCTCAACAAGAACAAGACTGTCGTCTTCGCCAAATAATCGCGGGAGCCCTCGTCGCCAATGTATACAGGCGGACCCCGAGGCGCTTCGCAGCCGCCTCTCGGAGTGCTATAGCGATGGTGCGAATGGGGGATTGAATCATGAAAGTCAGCGAAGCCGCCACCCATGGCCGCAGGGCCGTGATCGAATTGCGTGAAAAGATCGTCAGCGGCGAATTGCCGGGCGGGATGCGGCTTTTCGAGGTGTCGCTGGCTGAAACGCTGGAGATTTCCCGCACGCCGGTGCGTGAGGCGCTGTCGCGGCTGGCGGAGGAGGGGCTCCTCGATCGCTTGCCGAATGGCGGCTTCGTCGTGCGCCGCTTCGGTTATGAGGATGTGATCGATTCCATCGAGTTGCGCGGTGTGATGGAAGGGACGGCCGCACGCCTTGCTGCCGAACGCGGCGCGTCACCGGAAGGGCTTTTGCGGCTGCAGGATATCGTCGAAAAGATCGATGCCTGTTTTGGGGCGGGAGATGAGGTCGATTTCGATGCCTATTCTGATCTCAACGAGGATTTTCACCGCGAGCTTGCAGGACTTTGCGGCAGTGAAATGATCCGCCGGGAAGTCGAGCGTGCCTCGGCGCTACCCTTTGCCTCGCCCTCGGCCTTCCTGCCGAACCGGCTGGAAATCGCTGCCTTTCGCCGCTCCCTGCGCTCGGCACAGGAGCAGCACAAGGCAATCCTGAATGCGATTATCGGCAGAGAGGGCGCGCGGGCGGAATTCGTGGCGCGCGAGCATGCGCGCACAGCCCGGCACAATATTGAATACATTTTCAACAAGGACCCGGATCTTCTCGGCAAGATTCCCGGCCTTGCGCTGATTCACCGCTAAAGCCTGAAAAACTTTGAGTCCGAGTTCCTCGCCGAGAAGAATCCGTCTTCCATTTGCCATCTCCTCGCGCCAATCTCTCTGAAAAAGAGGCTTGCATTCTGCGCGTCAATCGGCATGAATGTATACATAGATCGTTTAGCCAATGGGAGGAACCACGATGGCTGTTTCCAGTCTGTCCGACATCATGAAAGAAAACCCCGACATTGTCGGGCGTTTGCGCAATTCGAAGATCGGGATGTATGTATACCCGGTCGTCGCGCCGGAATTCGCGAACTGGCGCGATGAGCAGGCCGCCTGGCGCCACTCCGCAGTCTTGTTCGACCAGTCGCATCACATGGACGAACTGATCGTCGAAGGCCCGGATGCCGAAGCGTTTCTTGCCTATCACGGCATCAATTCCTTCTCGAATTTCGATCTCAACCGCGCCAAGCATTTCGTTCCGGTCACGCCGAACGGCCATGTCATCGGCGACCACATCATCTTCCGCGAGCGCCAGGACAAGTTCATTCTCGTGGGTCGCGCGCCGACGTCGAACTGGCTGATGTTCTGCGCTGCCTATGGCAAGTGGAACGTGCGCATCAAGCACGACCCGCGTTCGCCGTCGCGCCCTGAAGGCGAGCGCGTGTTCCGCACGCATTACCGCTACCAGATTCAGGGTCCGGAGGCTTACAAGATCTTCGAAAAGCTGAACCGCGGTCCGATCCCGGAGATCAAGTTCTTCCATGTCGACCAGATCAATGTCGGCTCCAAGAAGGTGCAGGCGCTGCGCCACGGCATGTCCGGCGCGCCAGGCCTCGAAATCTGGGGGCCTTATGACGACAAGAACTATATCCTGAGCTGCATTCTCGAAGCTGCCAAGGAAGCCAATGTCGATCTCGTGCGCTGCGGAAGCCGCGCCTATTCGACCAACACGCTCGAATCCGGCTGGATTCCGTCTCCTCTGCCGGGCATCTATACCGGCGACGGTATGCTGCAGGCCTATCGAGAATGGCTCGGCGCGGATTCCTATGAGGCGACTGGTGCCATCGGCGGCAGCTATGTCTCGAACAATATCGAAGACTATTACGTCAACCCGTTCGAGCTGGGCTACGACTTCTACATCGGCTGGAAGAAGGACGACTTCATCGGCAAGCAGGCCCTGCTGAAGATGAAGGAGCAGAAGCACCGCAAGAAGGTGACCTTCGAGTGGAATGCCGAAGACGTCGTGGACGTCATCGCATCCGCCTTCAAGCCGGGCGAAGATCATTACAAGTGGATCGACTTCCCGCAGCCGAACTACGCTTCGACGAGCGCGGACCTGATCCTCGACCAGAGCGGCAAGCAGGTTGGGATGTCGATGTTCAACGGCTATTCCTATAACGAGCGCTGCCTGCTTTCGCTGGGTATCGTCGACCAGGATATTAAGGAAGGCGATGTGCTGACCCTGGTTTGGGGTGAACCCGACGGCGGTTCGGGCAAGACCTCGACCGAGCGCCACAAGCAGGCCAAGATCCGCGTCCGCGTTTCGCCTACGCCTTACGCGCGCGAGGCCCGCGAGAATTATGCCGAAAGCTGGCGTACGAAGCGCTGATCAGGAGTGCTGGCGCGGTGCGAGAGCGCTGCGCCCGTCCGGCTTGCATGGACTGGAAGCCAAAGACACCGAAGGCGCGACCCGCTTTCGGTGTCTTTTGATTGTTGGGTCAGGCTGTCTTTGGCGTAGACCCTCTACTCTCCCCGACCTTGCGCCGAGGTTGACGCGGTCCGCATCAGCCGGCGTCGGCTCCAAGAGACGCCGCTCACGCGACGCTCAGCAACGAATCCAGCCGCACCGGATCGTTCAGCAGCGCCTGAGATGTTCCCCGATAGCTCACGGCCCCGCGATCCAGAACCACGGCCTCGTCGGTCAGTGGCAGGATCTTGCGGGCCTTCTGCTCGATGATGATCGCGGACATGCCCTCTCCCGTGACGATGCGGCGGAGCGCTGCCAGCAATTCATCCACGATGATCGGAGCGAGGCCTTCCAGCGGTTCGTCGAGCAAGAGCAGTTTCGGGTTCAGCAACAAGGCGCGGGCGACGGCAAGCATCTGCTGTTCGCCGCCCGAAAGCTGATTGCCCATGTTGCGCCGGCGTTCCTTCAGGCGGGGGAACATCTGGTAAGCGCGTTCCAGCGACCAGGCGCCTGGCCGGGCGGTGGCGGTCAGGTTTTCCTCCACCGTCAGCGAGGGGAAGATATTGCGTTCCTGCGGCACCCAGCCAATGCCGAGAGGCGCGCGCCGCTCTGGAGGAAGGCGGCTGATGTCGCGACCGTCAAATCGAATCGCGCCGGCGTGATGTGTCGTCACGCCTGCGATCGTGTCGACCAGCGTCGTCTTGCCGGCACCGTTGCGCCCGAGAAGCGCAAGCGAGCGGCCGGCTTTGAGGGTGAGATCGACATGGGAGAGCACCCTCGCCTCGCCATAGCCTGCCACCAGTTTCTCTATGTGAAGGAGGGCCGTCATCAGGCATCTTCTCCAAGATAAATCGCCTTGACCTGCGGATCGCGCGCGATCTCCTCGACTGTGCCTTCCGCAATGAGCGCGCCGGCGGCGAGAACTGAAATGCGGTCAGCGAAGGAGAAGACGAGGTCCATGTCATGCTCGATCAGAACCACGGTCACGTCTTCGGGAAGGGCCCGAACGATGGAAAGAACCTCCTCGCGCTCCTCCTCCGGGACGCCGGCAGCGGGTTCGTCCAGCAGGAGAACCTTGGGCCTGGACGCGATCGCAAGGGCGATTTCCAACAGTCTTTGCTTGCCATATGGCAGCAATCTTGTATCTTCCGACATTACGTCAGCCAGATGAAACTGCTCCAGCGTGGTAGCGGCCTCATTGATGACATCGGGGTCGGCAGCAAGGGAGCGCCAGAAGTAGCGCCCATGGCCCTTGCGTTCACCGATGGCGAGCATCATGGAATCGAGCGGCGTGAAGTCGCCGAAGAGCTGGTTGATCTGGAACGTTCGCGACAGGCCGCGCGCCACGCGGGCATGCGCCGGCAGTGTAGTGATATCCTCGCCGTCGAGCAGGATCTGTCCGCTGGTGGGCGCAAAGACGCCGGTGAAGAGATTGATCAGCGTCGTCTTGCCGGCGCCATTCGGGCCGATCAGCGCATGGCGCGCGCCCCTCCGAATGGAGAGCGACACGTCATGCGTGGCGGTGAAGCCACCGAAGCGCTTGACGAGGTTGCGGGTCTCGAGCGCCATCATCGCGTGCGCTCCTTCGTTCTGAGCTTGAGCCGCGCGACGAGGAGGGTGGGCCATCCAGTCAGTCGTTCGCGCCCGATCAGGACGATGGCGACGAGGATCAGGCCAATCCAGAACATCCAGTATTGAGGGGTGGCAACCGAGAGCCAGTCTCGCAGCAGCGTGAAGATGATCGCACCGAAAATGCCGCCATAGATGTAGCCAGCCCCGCCGATGACGAGGACGAGCAGAACGTCAGCCGAGCGATGGAAGGCGAGCACATCGGGCGAGACGAAATTTGTCGTTTGCGCCAGCAGGGCGCCGGCCATGCCGGCATATGCGGCCGACACGGCATAGATCACGACGATGCGCCGCTTGGGCGATATGCCGAGCATCGCGGCGCGGCGTGGGTTGCGCTTGATCGCCATCAGTGAAAGACCGAAGGGTGAGTTGACGATGCGCCTCGCGATATAGGTGAGAGCGACCAGAACGACCAGGCAATAGACATAACCGGTTCGACCCCAGAGGTCGAACTCGAAAAGGCCCAGAATGGGGCTCATGGAAATACCCGAGAGCCCGTCTGCGCCGCCGGTGAGCCAGGCTGCCTGATTGCCGACCTCCGCGAGCAGCATCGCCACGCCAAAGGTTGTCATCAACCGCGTGAGGTCCGAACCGCGCAGCACGAGGAAGCTGGTCGCCAACCCGAAAAGACCGCTGACGATGCCGGCAAAGACGAGGCCGGTAACGGGTTCGGCGATGTAGCTTCGCGCCAGAATGCCGGCCGCATAGGCCCCCAGCCCGAAAAAGGCGGTGTGGCCCAGCGAGACGATCCCCGCATAGCCGAGGACGAGATCAAGCGAGACGGCGAAGAGTGCCAGGATGGCGATTTCCGTCAGGATCAGCAACTGCGAGGGCAACACGAAGATTGCAGCAGCCGCGACGACCCAAAGGGCAATTTCCCAGAAGCGCCAGCGGCGCCTGGTGTTGAGCAGTGCGAGCGCCGTGGTGTGATCACTCATCGTCCACCCTCCCGCGTGAAGAGGCCATTGGGGCGGACGATCAGTACGAGGATCATCACCGCATAGATGATGAAGGCGCCGGCCTGTGGAAGGTAGTATTTGCCGGCCACATCCGCGATGCCGAGAAGAAGTGCCGCGATAAACGGTCCCGTGATCGAGGACGTGCCGCCGACGGTGACGACGATCATGAAATAGATGAGGAATTTGAGCGGGAAGTTCGGATCCAGCCCGAGCATGTCCGCGCCGAGGGCGCCGCCGAGACCGGCAAGGCCGGAGCCGAGCGCAAAGGTCAGAACGAAGATGGTCGAGACATTGATGCCGAGTCCGCGCGCGACGCGCCCGTCATCGACGGCGGCACGCAATTGGCTGCCGAAGCGGGTGCGCGTCAACGCGAGCTGAAGCGCTACCGCCAGAATGGCGCAGATCCCGATGATAAACAATCGGCTGCGCCCGATGCCGATGCCGAAAAATTCGAAGCGTCCGCGCAGTTCCGCCGGAAGGTTCATCAGCTGCTGCTGTCCGCCCATGAAATAGTCCGCGGCCGCAATGGCCATGAAGACAAGGCCGATGGAGAAGAGCACCTGATCGAGATGCGATGCACGATAGAGCCGGCGATAGAGCGTGACTTCCAGCGCTGCGCCGATCAACGCAGTGACGAGAAAGGCCGCAGGCAGACACCAATAGAAGGAGATGCCGTAGCGGTTCATCAGGATCACGGTGACATAGCCCCCCGCCATGGCGAAGGCGCCATGGGCGAGGTTGACAAAATTCATCAGCCCGAGCGTGATCGACAAGCCGCAGGCCAGAATGAAAAGCAGCATTCCATAGGCGATGCCGTCGAACAGGATCGTCAGCATGGTCTCTCCCGGTTATGGGACGGGGCGATCACGCCCCGCCGCCGGTTTTGGAAAGATCGGCGACCTCAAGTTACTTCGCGACGAACGGGTCGTGGATCTTCTTGAAGGTATCGAACTCGACATTGTAGAGCTCGCCGTCCTTCTTCTCGACCTTGCGGATATAGATATCCTGCACGATGTCGCGGGTGGCGGGATCGATGGAGATCGGGCCGCGTGGGCTCATCCATTCCATGCCCTTCATGGCATTGATCAGCTTCGTCCCGTCCGTGTCGCCATTGGTCTTGGCAAGTGCGGCATAGGCGAGATGCATAGCGTCATAGCCGCCGACGGCCATGAAGTTCGGCCGCATCTTGGCGGCATCCTTCACCTGTTTCACGAAAGCCTTGTTTTCCGGGCTGTCATGGTCGGCCGAATAAAAATGGCCGGTGATGACGCCGAGTGCCGGATCACCGATGGAACCGAGCAGGTCGTCGTCGGTGACGTCGCCGGTGGCAATCAGCTTGATACCGGCATCAGCGAGGCCCCGGTCGACGAACTGCTTCATGAAGAGCGAACCGACGCCCGACGGCACGAAGACGAAAACGGCATCGGGCTTTGCGTCGCGCACGCGCTGGAGGAAGGGGGCGAAGTCGGGGTTCTGCAGCGGCACCCTGACCGCTTCGACAATCTCGCCGCCGTCTTTCTTGAACTGATCGGTGAAGCCCTTCTCGATGTCGTGGCCCGGGCCGTAATCCGTGACCAGCGTCACGACGCGCTTCAGGCCGTTCTTGACGGCCCAGGTGGCGACCGGGACAGCCGACTGCGGACCGGCCATGGAGGTCCGTACGAAGTAATCCGACTTCGACATGATGGCCGATGTCGTGGCCGAGGTGATGATGGCCGGCACCTTCGCCTGGTTCAAAACCGGTGCGACGGCCATCGCAAGTGGCGTGAGACCAAAGCCCATCAGCATAGAGACCTTGTCGTTCACAACAAGTTCCTGTGCGATCCGGCGTGTCTGGTCGGCAGTGCCCGCATCGTCACGTAAGACGATCTCGATCTTCTTGCCGCCGGCGGTATCGCCGTTCAGCGCCATGTATGCACGAACGCCGGCTTCCACCTGCCGCCCCGTCGAGGCGAATGGCCCTGTCATCGGCAGGATCAGGCCGATCTTGACCGTGTCCGCGGCAAAAGACGGTGCCGCAGCCGACAGCATGGCAACAGCCGCTGCGCTTGCAATGAGTTGACGTCTCGTGATCATGCGCATTTCCTCCCGTTTGTCATTCCGACACCCTGATCGCCGACGGCAGAGCCGTAACGGAAAGGACGCTCCTCCAAGCACTTTCCTCCAGCGATCACTCCATAATGGGAAGCAATGTATACATACATATCAAGGGTGCACAAGACTCCATCTTGAGGGTTGTGGCAGCTCAGAGGACGTCCGGACCCGCCGTGTCCTTCGGCAGCGTCCTTTACAGAATCCACAGAACGACGGCTTTCGGCAGGAACTGCGCCAGGCGGATCAGGGCCCGCATGGAAAAGGGAAAGAGATGATCGGACTTTTCTCTGCTCAATGCATACATGATATGATCGACAGCCTTGTCCTCCGAGATTTCCAGGGGCGCCGGCATTCCATCGCCCTGCGTTTTTTCGGTGGCCACGAACCCGGGATAGACGGTGATGAACTTGATGCCGTAGCGTTTGAATTCGACGCGGCAGGTGTCGATCAGGATCATGGCAGCGCTTTTGGCTGCCGAGTATGGGCCCTGGAGCGGAACGCCCAGGAAGCCAGCCAGCGAATTGGTGTGGCCGACAAAGCCGCCGCCCTGTTTCATCATCTGCTGAAGGGCCGGAAACAGGTAATTGACCACGACGTCATAATTGGAGCGCATGTATGCGTTGACGTCCGCGGCCGTCATGGTGCGCATGTCAAGCGCGGGTGCGCCGCCAGCATTCAGATAGATCATGTCGAGCCGGCCATAGCGGGCGACCGTCGCGGACACGACATCCGCAGCGGCAGCCTCGTCGGCGGCATCCGCGGCGAGTGGCAGACATTCGCCGCCGGCGTCGCGAATTTCCTTGGCGAGCGTCTCGAAACGTGTCTGCCGTCGCGCCGTTACAACGACTTTTGCGCCTTCGGCGGCAAGCCGAGCGGCTAGAACGCGCCCCATTCCCGAAGACGCGCCGACGATGAGGATGACCTGGCCGGCGAACTTCATGACGTGGCCCCCGCTTTCAGGCTTTTGATGCGTTTCGCTGGGCGGCCCAGCTGCGATAATGATCCTCGATTGTCTCCGAAATCGGCCTGTAAACGATGCCGAGTTCGGTTCGGCTGCGCCTATTGTCGAGCGCGAAGCGGATGCCGAGGTGGTGCGACATGTATTCCTGCGTCAGCCCGAACAGCGGTCCTATGATACGAACGACAGCATTCGGGATCTGCCAAGACGGGAGCATATAGGGCCGGGAATGAACCTGCCGAGCATAGCCCGCGATTTCCACGAAGCTGCGGGTGTGATCCTCCGCGACGATGTAGCGGCCGTGGGCGTTCGGATTTCTCGCTGCGCGAATATGGGCTGCTGCCACTTCGCGAACGTCGACGCAGGCAAGCGACAGGTCCGGCATGCCGTAGAAGAAATAGCCCTTGAACATTTCGTCCAGCAGGAAAAGCGACCCGGATTCCGAGGCCGGTGTGATGGACGGGCCGAGCACCATCCCCGGGTTGATCGCAACCAGCGACCAGCGGCTCTGCGCCTCGTTCATCTTCCAGGCTTCCTTTTCGGCAAGCACCTTGGAATAATGGTAGGGATTGTTTTTGACATTGCTCGTCGTGTTGAAATAGTCCTCCGAAAGCGTACGGTTCTTCATCGCGTAGACATCGATGTAGTCGCCGAAAATGGCGCCGATGGTCGACGTCATGACCACGCGCTTGACGCTCTCCGTGCGGTTGACCGAGGTCAGCACATTGCGGCTACCGTTGAGAGCCGGCTCGACCATTTCGGTCTGCCCGTCCTTGATCTTCTCAGGCAGCTTGAACGGCGAGGCGACGTGATAGACGACCGAGCATCCGGCCATCGCCGCGTCGAACGAGCCTTCCTTCAGCAGATCCGCCTCGAACAGTTTCAGCCGTCCGGGGTAGCGTGCCTGTAGATCAAGGAGAGGCTGGACCTTGGATTTGTTTTTGAGACTTCGGGCGGTGGCATGAACCGTTGTGCCGTCGGCGAGAAGCTGGAGGATGATGTGGCTGGCGACAAAGCCTGTGCCACCGGTAATCAGAACTGTTTCTTCCATATGCGTCGATCCCCTTTTTATATCTTGGCTAAAGTTGCTCCTGCATGCCGGCTCGCGGACGATCTTCCTTTTTGTTTTGACGTCGCGCAGACGCGAGGCCGTTTCCCACTTTTGCGAAACCTTGCGCCTAGTAGCCCGCCTTCATGATCGAGCGCTCGCCGCGTAAATGCCGCGCTGCGGCGTCCTTCTGGTCCCTCTTCAGGCGTCCGTTGGCGATATATTTGATCAGCCACGGAATGCGCCTGACCTTCAGACCCGCGCTCGCGGCCAGAACGAAGCTCTCTGCGGACTTCTCGAGAATTTCGATATTGAGCAGGAGACGCTCGAGCCCCATGCCGAGGCAGATCGAGACGTCGTCGAGACAATAGCCGTTGGCGCCGTTTTGAAGCGCCGGAAATGCGCCGCCATCGGTCGAGCGGCGGCCGACGCGGCGGGTCTCGACGCCGAGTTGGCGGATCTGTTCATCGAAGATCGGCGGCATGGTGAGGTCGAGGCGGGTAAGCATGCTCGTCCATGTGAATTGACCTGCCGCAATCGCCCCGACATCGGGGCGTGCGGTGTAGATGGCCTGATGCAGGTCCGTGGATGAACCCGTCAGGGGCGACCATAGGAACTCTTCCGATACGTCCTGACCGGCCTTGATCCGGGTCAGGACCATGGCGTTCTGCTCTGGAATGCGCTGGGACAGCGTGTCGCCGGGTTTCAGCAATCCTTTGCCGGCAAGGCGCGTTGCGGCCAGCCCCAGGGTCTCTTCGATCGTCATGCGGTCGGGCTTCATCGTGTCACACCAGCTTGAAAACGTCTTCGAAACGGTTGAGTGCATCGTCGATGACGTCATCCGTGTCGGCCATGCTCGTATAGATGCGGCTGCCAGCGAGCGTCAGGATACCGCGGGAAAGATAGGCGGCGCCCATCTCTTCCATCAGATGCTTGCGGGCATTCGCTTCCCGCATCAGCTTGATCGGGTTTCGCATGCTCATGAGCAGCACGGCCGAGGTCTGCAGGTGGACGATGGAGCCCATGTTGTAGACGACGTAAGGCAGGCCGAGCCGGTTCATGATCTCCTTGAGCCCGGCAGTCAGCCTGTCGCCGGCGCGACCGGCGAGAACAGGAGCGCCCGTGCGGGCCATTTCCTCAATGGCGTAATAGCCGGCGACGCAGGAGAGCGGATTGGCCGAGAGCGTGCCGCCGACAAAGGCGCGCTTGCCGCCCTTGCCGCCGATGCCGCCGGCGAGCGTCATCATGATCTCCTTGGCGCCGCCGATGCCGCCGGCCATCGGGTAACCGCCGGTAATCGCCTTGCCGAAAACGGTGATGTCGGGCTTCACCTTGAAATAGCCCTGGCCGCCGCCCATGCCGACGCGGAAGCCAGTGACGACTTCGTCGAAGATCAGCAGCGCGCCGAATTCGTCGCAGAGCTTGCGGACTTCGCGATTGTATTCAGGCGTGACTGGGCGCGTGCCGCTTTCGGGGCCGAGTGGCTCGACGATGACGGCGGCGGTGCCGCCGCGGATCTTGTTGAGCATCAGCTTGCGGCGCAGCGACCCGAGTTCGTTGGGAAAGACCTCCTGCGTGTAGGCCGTCGAGCCCTTCGGAATGCCGTGAGCCTCGCGGCGGCCGGTGCCGGGGACGCGCATGCCATAGACCATCTGATCCGACCAGCCGTGATAATCGCCGCCGACCTTGATCACCCATTTCTTGCCGGTATGGGCGCGGGCGAGGCGGATTGCGCCCATGACCGCCTCAGTGCCCGAACCCAGCATGCGGAACATTTCGATGCCGGGCATGTACTTGCGGATGATCTCGGCGAGCTTGATCTCGTATTCGTGCAGCAGGCCGGTCACCGGGCCGCAGCTTTCGACGATTTCGTGAACCTTCTGCCTAACCGGCTGATAGTTCGAACCCAGAATGGTCGGGCCGCCGGCCTGAAGAAAGTCGATATAGCGGTTGCCGTCCTCGTCCCACATATAGGCGCCGTCCACCTTGGCGGCGGCGATGGCGAAGGGATAGTTGAAGGCGAGATTGTGCTGCACGCCACCGGGAATGACCTCCTGGGCGCGCTCGGCCAGCGCCTTCGAGGTCTTGCACTTCTCTTCGAAATAGTCGAGCACTTGCGGCATGTTCTGCCGCGCAATACCGCGCACCGGCTGCTTCAGCAGGGCGTTGAGACGGTCCATCAGGTCTGCATAGTCCGGCCAGGCGCTGATCGAATAGGCGTTGGTGGAGATGTCTGCGCTCATGTTCATGTCTCAAGCTCCCATCATTTCAATCTTGTTCAAAGTCTTCAGAAGGCTCGCCTGAACCTGCTTGTCGAGGTTTGCGCGGCTCTCCAGTCGCGCGCGGAGGAATGCGGCTGCAGCCGCATCGATCTTGCGGATGACGCCAAGCCCCGCCTGAAAGTCCGGCGCCGAGCAGATCGCGCCATGGCTGGCCATCAGATAGGCGTTGATGTCGGAGCGCAGGTTCTTGCGGAAGACCTTCGCCAACATGCCGGTGCCCGAGGGGCGATAGGGGATGACGGCGATATGGGGGCCGAGTCCGGTTCGATCCATGCCAGCTGGCCAGGGCAGAACCTCGTGTGACAGCGCAACCGCGCTCGCCACCGGCTGGTGGGTGTGGATGCTGACGCCATGAGCAGGGTGTGCTTTCAGCATTGCGGCATGCAGCGCCTTTTCGACTGTCGGGGTTCTTTCGCCTTCCACGATCGCGAGCGTGTCGATATCGAGGACGACGACGTCTTCGGCATGGATCAGGTAGTAGTCGAGCGCAGACGGTGTCACAGCCATCAGCCTGTCGTTGAGACGCAGGCCGAGATTGCCGCCCGTGCCGGCGAAATAGCCAGCATCGGCGAGTGTGCGGCACATGTCGGCGACATACTGTCTTTCCCTGGCGAAACTGATCATCACATCATCCTTTCGCGCCATTGAGGCGGCGGTAGAGTGGGGCTAGGCGCTTGTGCAATTCGGTGAAAATTCCGAAGCGTTCGTCGTAAAGCTGGCGATTGGCCACCTGCGGTTCATAGATGCGGTCGATGACGACGGATTTGGTTGTCTCGCGCATATCCATGATGTTCAGCCCGTGCAGGGCGATGAAGGTTGCGCCAAGCGCATTGGCCTTCATCGGATCGCGGGGCTGGCGAATGCCGACATTCAGCACATCCGCGAAAATCTGGCACCAGGCATTGGACATGGCTCCGCCGCCGATAATGGTCAGTTCCTCGATCTTGCGGCCTAGGAACTTGTTGACCGGGCGCATCATCCAGCGCGTGTTGAGCGCCACGCCTTCGAACACCGCGCGCACCAGCGTCTCGCGATTATGCTCGATGCTCATGTTGAAAATGCCGGCGCGGAGGGACGCGTCGTCGACGGGGCTGCGCTCGCCGAAGAGCCAAGGGAGATAAACCATGCCTTGTGCGCCGGCCGGCGTGCGAGCTGCAATCTCGTCCAGCACGGCATAGACATCCGGTGTCGGCTCGCCCCTGTAAAGCCCATCGTCGTGGTAGACCATGCGATCCTTGAGGAAGGCGATATTGGCCGCGCCACTCGATTGCATAGCCATCATCAGATATTTCGACGGTGCGGGGCATGGAATGGAAGCGATCTGATCGAAGACGCTCGTTTTCTTGAAGGGCACGTGCGCACCGATCCAGGAAGATGAGCCCATGTAGAGATGCGCCTGAAAGTCCTCATAGGCTCCGGCGCCGATGGCGGCGGCCGAGTTATCGATCGCACCCGCGACGACCGGGGTCTTGGGAGACAGGCCGATTTGGTGGGCGACCTCGGGCAACAGCGTGCCGATGACATCGGTGCAGCGCACGAGATCGGGAAACTTCGACTTGTCGATGCCGCTCGCGGCGATCAGGCCGTCGTCATAGCGGATATTGTCTACGTTTCGATTGTCGGTGACCCATGAGGTCAGGATGGAATCCTGCGTCGCGCAGAATCGACCGGTGAGACGCAGATTGAAGAAGTCGAGAACATTGAGGAACTTGTAGGTCTTCTCGTAGATGCCGGGCAGTTCATTACGGACGAAGAGCATATGGGCGGCGGGGTCCTTGCCGGACAGGGCCGGCGCGCCGCCGCAGAGCCGCAGCCATTTTTGCAGCTTGACCGCATTGTAGCCAGCGACCTTCAACGCCCCGCGCATGGATTTCTTCAGATGCCGCGCGCCGCGCATGTCGAGCCAGGTGATGCCGTTGGTCAGCGGTTGGCGATTGCGATCCACCGCAATCGTGCCTTCGCCCTGCGTCGATGCACAGATGCCCACGATCTTTTCGGGTGAGACGGTGCCTTGCGACAACGCCTCCCGGCTTGCCTCGATAAAGGCGTTCCACCAGTCTTGCGGCCGCTGTTCGGCCCCGATGTGATCCACGACCAGCAATTCCACAGGGCGAAAGGCCCAGGCGGCGATATGCCCCGTCGCTGAGACCAGTCCGACCTTGCAGCCGCTTGTTCCCAGATCGATCGCCAGAATATGTGGATCGGACTTTTGCATCATCGTTCCCGCAGGTCAGCGCTTTCCCGCGCATTCACCCAATTGTCATGAAGCTAACGGGAAAAGCCGGGGCCATGAAGCGGCGGATGTGTCCGATATGGGGTCTATTCCGGCCAAATCGCCGCAACGTCGGTCCGCATGGCGCCCGGGGTAGAGCCTGTCCACCGCCGGAAAGCGCGGCGAAAATTATGGGGGTCTGTGAAACCTACCGCATAGGCAATCTGCTCTACCGACATGGCCGGATTGGCCAAAAGCTCCAGTGCGCGTGCCTTGCGAATACCATCGAGAAGCAGTTGGAACGAGACGCCGCTTTCGGCGAGCCGCCGGCGCAGCGATCGCTCGCTCATCCCCAGTTCCTTCGCCACGTCCGTGATGTGGTTGCGCTCGCGCAGCTTCTGCCGCAGAACGCGCTCGACCGACTCAATGATTTCGACCGCGACCCGTGTGCGACGGCTACTATAGGCGAGGAATTCGAGCACTTGACGATGGCTGAAGGGGTCGGCGCTGGGAAGGGGCATGCGGTACAGTCCCGACTCGCAGACAAACGCGTTTTCCAACTGCCCGAAGCGGATTGGGCAGCCGAAGATCCGTTCGTAGTCATCGGCGTAGGGCGGTGGCGCATAGGCGAGATCGACGCGCAGCGGCCGAAAGCCTTCGCCCGCGAGTTCGCGCCCTATGCCCATGAAGCTGGCAAAGGCCTCCTCCACCAGAAAAGTGTAAATCTCGGGGTCGTGAAAACGGCTGGCTGCCGTGTAGGCGACGCAGTCGGCCGTAACCCGCGTGTCGAATTCCAGCATGCTGCCGGTGTCCTTTTGCAGCTCAAGACCGACATTGACCGCATCGCCCACCGTCGCTGCCGTCAACATGGCATAACCGACCATGCCGACAGACGTAATTTTCTCGCGGATGCCGGTTTCGAGTCCCAGCGCGCGGCCTTTGGCCATCGCAATGGCTCTCACAACGATCTCGCGTCCCTGTCTAAAGGAGATTCGGCAGGCAGGATCGGCCAGGTCCTCGGTCGTCACCCCCAGCCCGACGGTCAGGCGCGAGGGATTGAGCCCGAAATCCTCAAGCGTTGCCATCAGGCTGCGGATCAGGAAGGCGGGTATGTTTGCCGTGACATAGCGCGCATCGACCGATTTCACAGGGACCCCCTCTGTTCGACTCCAGAAAGCTCTGTCTTCCTTCGGGCAAGGAGACCACGATAACTGAGGCATGACAAGCTGATCTGGCCGGAATTGATCCCTCTCTGTCCTTCCCGGTCCCTTGTCATTGCTCGTTGGGGGGCTATCTTCGCAAATGGAGGTCGCACGCCGCCTGCTGAAGGAGAGCGTTGCGTCAAACGGAGCTCTGGGAGCAAGAATTTGGAAATCGAAAGACTGACAACGGCGCTTGAACGACAGCGAAGCGCATTTCAGACCGAGCCTTGCCCTTCCCTTGAGGTTCGCCGCGACAGGCTTGATCGTTTGCGGCGGATGATCAAGGAACAAGGCGGCTCGTTCTGCGCTTCTGTGGCGGAGGATTTCGGCACGCGTTCGCCGCATGAGACAACGCTTCTCGAAATTGCCCCGCTTCTGGCGGAGCTGCGTCATGCCCGAGCGCATCTGCGGAGCTGGATGCGGCCCCGGCGGCGAGGCAGTTCGCTCGAGTTCCTCCAGGTATCCAATTGGGTGCAGTACCAGCCGCTTGGGGTCGTGGGGATCATGGTTCCGTGGAATTACCCGATCCTTCTGGCGCTGGGGCCCCTGGTTGATGTACTCGCAGCCGGGAACCGCGCGATGATCAAGCCTTCGGAACTCGTGCCCAGAACCTCCGCACTGCTTGCGCGTGTCATTCCCAAATATTTCGCTCCTGCCGAGGTGACGGTCATGGAAGGCGGTGTCGATGTGGCACAGGCCTTCTCGGCGCTGCCGTTCGATCATCTGATCTTCACCGGCTCCACCGCTGTCGGCAAGCGCGTAATGGTGGCCGCCGCAGAGCACTTGACGCCGCTGACGCTGGAACTGGGCGGGAAATCTCCGGCGGTGATCGCGCCGGATTATCCGGTGGAAGCGGCGGCCCGAGACATCGCTTTCGGCAAGATGATGAACGCCGGTCAGACCTGTATTGCACCCGATTACGTACTGGTCCCTCGCGAAAAGATGCCGCAGCTGACACAGGCTCTCGTGTCGGATATCGAGAGATTCTACCCGGCTGACAAGAAGGCCGCAGATTTCTCCAGCCTCATCGCCCAGCGCTTCCAGGCGCGTCTTCTGGGCGCAATTGAGGAAGTGCGCGAACGAGGCGCCGAGATCTTCAACTGCAAGATCGACCTGTCGGGCGACGGTTGCCGTCTCGCGCCGACGCTGGTCATCAACCCTCCGGCTGATTGCCTTTTGATGCGAGAGGAGATTTTCGGACCTGTTCTACCCATTGTCCCTTACGACACACTCGAAGATGCCATGGCCTTTGTCGCCGGAAAGGATCGTCCGCTGGCACTCTATATCTTCACGCATGACCGCAAGGCGGAGAAACGGCTCTTGCGGGAGACCATTTCCGGCAACGTCACCATCAACGGAACCTTGCTACACATCGCGCAGACCGACCTGCCCTTCGGCGGGGTCGGCCCGTCGGGTCTGGGGGCGTACCACGGATTTGATGGCTTCAAGCGCTTTTCCCATGCGCGTGGCATCGCAAAAATTCGGATATTCAACCCATCCATCCTCGCTTCGCCGCCCTTCGGAGCGGCAGCAAGGTGGCTGGCGCGGTTCATGACCCGATAAGGCTGGGGTGTCACGATTGCGGAAGGACCAGCTTGTCGAGGATTCCGCCAAACAGAAGGCCGACCTGCTTGAAGAGCATGTCCTGCGGTATCCGGTCTTCCTCGATCGCCAGTTCGCCGACGATATAGGCGAATTCTACGATGATGCGGACGCGCATCCAAAGGATGTCGGCGGGAACATCCGGCGCCAACTGCTTCGCGGCTTCGAATATCTGGTCGGCATAAATCCGTTGCCACTTCAGTCTCAGATGCGTCAGATTGGGCAATGCACGCAGCGCACGGATCGTCCACATGCCGCTCGGCTCCTGCGCCGCTATCTGAACCGCCGCCTCGAACAGCTTTTCAAGGGCGTCGGTCGAGGGCAGCCGACTGCCACTCTCGGAGAACTCCGCAAACCAGGCAGAAAAGCTGTCGTACTGCTTGCGCATCAGCCGATCGGCCAGCTCTTCCAGGATTTCATATTTGTTGTTGAAGTAATGATAGAAGGCCGGCGGCGTGAGGCCCGCGCGCGCGCAGATCTCGTTTGACGTGAGGCGCTCAAAACCCGTGTCCGCCAGCACATCCGACGCGGCCTGCAACAGCTTCTCGAAACTCGCCACGGCGCGCGCATTGGTCGGACGGCGGACCTTGCTCTGGTGTTTCGGAGTCTTGCCGGCTGCTTTGGTGGTCATGAGCGGGTTCCAGGGACTGCCTCGGACGATGGACGCAAGCGCGCAATTGCGTGCGCCGTGTCCGGCGCTTCGGATGGGCAATGCGCGACCCTTATATCGTACCGCCTCGGCGGTCAAAGGTCATGAGGCGGCTCCGATTGCGTGACTTCGAGCATAAAGGCCGCGGCGCCTTCTCGGCGGGGCGTCGCGCGTCGGAGTAAAGTCCATGACTGGTGCCGGTGAACATGCGTATTGGCGCAAGCCCCACCGATTCCCGAAAAGCGGGCTGGTGGCACGTTCGGGTTTCCAGCGAGTGTTCAGAGACGCTCTCGCAGAAGGCGCGTTGCTTCGACGAAGGCGGCATTGGCCGCCGGAACGAAGCCGGCGACATTGACGAACGGATGCACGAGACCGGTAAAGACTTGCACATGGGTCGCCACGCCCGCAGCCTTCAGCTTCTCGCCATAGGCAATGCCTTCATCCCGCAAGGGATCGAAGCCGGCAATCAGAAGCACGGCAGGGCAGACACCCTCGACGTTTCCCAGCAGCGGCGAGGCAAGAGGGTCGAGTGCGTCGTCCGGCTTACTCAGGTAAAGGTCCGTATACCACTCCATCTTCGCTTTCTCGAGAAAGAACCCCTCCGCGAAAAGCTGATAGGAACGCGACTGCTTGCTCATGTCCAACCATGGAACCCAGAGCATTTGCAGCCGCGGCGGATAGTCTGCCGTACGGCGCTGCTGGGCAACGACGGCCGCCGCGTTGCCGCCAGCGCTGTCGCCGCCCACGCCGATCCTGCGTGGATCAAAGCCCAGGGAAGCGGCTTGCGTGACAACAGCGTCATAGGCAGCCAGACAATCCCTGATGCCAACCGGAAAGCGATGTTCAGGTGCCAGGCGGTAATCCACGGCCACGACGCCGCAGTGCCCGTCATGCGCAAGCTGTCGGCAGACATCACGGTGAGAATCGAGCGAGCCGGCGACATGTCCGCCACCATGGAAGAATAGTAGAACGGGCGCGTTGCTGCGGGGCAGGGAAGCCGGTCTGTGGATCTCGCAGCGCACCGGTCCGGCTGGGCCTTCGATGAGCCACGGCTCTATCGTCACGCTGGGCTCCGGCGGATGCGTCAGCCAGTTACCCTGCAGGTCGAAACCATGGCGGGTCTCTTCCACCGAGGCCAGCTTGCCGGGCGGGTCAGCGAAAAAGCGGACCATGAACTGGACAACGGGATCGAGGCGCTGGCCATCTATTTCGAAAGGTTTGCCGCCGAGAAGCTTTATGATCGGGATCGGGAGCCGGCATGCGGCGCGGGCTATCCATTTCAAGGGAGACGAACTCATGGCGTCGGTTCCGTGTTTGAGTTGAAGGATCGATTGACTGACACGCCCCGCATGCTGATCGGTTCTGATGCGGTGTTACGAGTGCAGTGCTCAAGACGCGTTTGCATGGCGGCAAGGGGAGGTTGGGGTGTAGCCGGTTTCGCCAGAGCATCCGGCGAGCGATCAGCAGGACAGGCGCCACCGCCAAAGGGCCGCGCAGCTCTAGACAATGTCACATCAGGTTCCCTCGATTTTTGTTGGAGCGAATATATAGTAAAAACTAGAATTGTAAAGAAGCCGACATGAAGCGGCCGCGAACCCTCATTCGCCGGAGGATTGGCTCTCTCTGATGGGTTACATGTCAACGGCGAAACGGGCCCGCCAGGGACCTTTCCCTCCTACGTCTGCCAAGCAAGAGGCCGTTCTTTGTCCTTCAAATCTGCTTTCCAAACATCGGAAACCGGGATACAAATCGGAAATTCCGTAATAAAAGAGCGCCATGACGAAGAATTTCCTCATCATCGATCCTGAGACCGATCATGCCGTTTTGAAGGGCATTGCCTCGCCCGCGCGCGCTACAATATTGAAAATGCTGCATGATCGCGGGCCGATGAATGTGAACGACATTGCCGCTCTGCTTGATTTGCCCCAGTCTACCGTCTCGACGCATATCCAGATTCTTGAAGATGCGGGTCTGTTGCAGAGCGAGACCCAAAAGGCGCGCAAAGGGAACCAGAAAATCTGTCGCGCTACCGTCGAGGAGGTTATCGTCGTCTTCAAGAGCGAAGTGCGCGAGCCGCGCAAGGATCTCATCGAAGTGGCGATGCCTGTGGGTCTCTACACGAGCTTCGAAGTCACCGCGCCGTGCGGGCTTTGTTCGCCGGACGGGATCATCGGTTTGCTCGATGTGCCCAATGCGCTTCTTGATCCGGATCGGATGAAGGCCGGGCTCATCTGGTTCACACGGGGCTACGTGGAATACCAGTTTCCCAACAATGCGAAGCTTTCCAATGCGGCCGTCAAGGAACTCGAAGTGGCGGTGGAATTGAGTTCGGAAGTCCCCGGCACCAGCGCTGACTGGCCTTCCGACATCACGCTGACGATCAACGGCAAAAAGGTTGGCGTATGGACCTCGCCTGGCGATTTTGGCGACAAGCGTGGGGTCTACACACCGGACTGGTGGAAGCTCAAAGGGTCGCAATACGGCAAGCTGAAAAACTGGCGCGTCGGTCCGGACGGCACTTTTGTAGACGGTGTGCAGATCTCCAACGTCACACTCGCCGATCTCGATCTCGCCGGTCATCATTCGGTGCGCGTGCGTATAGGTATTGAGGACGACGCCTCCCATCCCGGCGGCATCAACATTTTCGGCAAGGGCTTCGGCAATTACGATCAGGACATCGTCCTGCGTCTGAAGATCGAATAATATCAGATCTTCCGATATTTAAAATAATGTCTATATATCAATATATTGCTTTGTTTTTGGCATTTTGAGAGGCCAGTTTTGGCGCCGATGCCTTGACCTTCATCGGATTTTTCGGTTTAGTATCCGCAATGACGATCCATATCGTCTTTTATGATATTTATGGGAGGAATGCATGAAGGTGTCCGTTGTGGCGCATCCGCAGTTTGTTGTCGCGGATATCGACCCGAGGCTCTATGGCTCGTTCATCGAGCATCTTGGCCGCGCGGTTTACACGGGCATTTACGAGCCCGGCCATGCCACCGCCGACGAAAGCGGCATGCGTCAGGACGTGATCGATCTCATCAAGGAAATCGACGTTCCGATCGTGCGTTATCCCGGTGGCAACTTCGTCTCGGCCTATAACTGGGAAGACGGCGTCGGCCCGAAGGAAGGGCGCCCGGTTCGTCTCGACCTCGCCTGGCACACGTCCGAAAGCAACGAAGTCGGCCTTCATGAATTCGCCGACTGGTGCGTTTCCGCCAATACTGAGATGATGCTCGCCGTGAACCTTGGCTCGCGCGGCCTCGACGAAGCCCGCAATCTCCTCGAATATGCCAACCATCCCGGTGGCTCCGAATGGAGCGACAAGCGCATTGCCAACGGCCGCAAGGAGCCCTTCGACGTCAAGCTCTGGTGCCTCGGCAACGAGATGGACGGCCCCTGGCAGATCGGCCACAAGACGGCCGACGAATATGGCCGCCTTGCGCATGAAACCGCAAAGGCCATGCGCGCCTTCGACAAGTCGCTGGAGCTCGTCGTTTGCGGGTCGTCGAATGCGAAGATGCCGACCTATCCGGAATGGGAAGCGACCGTTCTCGACCATACGTACAACGAAGTCGATTACATCTCGCTGCACATGTATTTCGACAACCACGCCAACAACACGCCGAACTATCTGGCGATGAACCAGAAGCTCGACGACTACATCATGTCGGTGGCCGGCGTCATCGATTACATCAAGGCCAAGAAGCGTTCGTCCAAGCAGGTCTATATTTCCTTCGACGAATGGAACGTCTGGTATCATTCCAAGGAACAGGACAAGAAGACGCTGGAAGGTGCAGACGGCTGGCCCTTCGCCCCGCCGCTGCTCGAAGATATCTATAATTTCGAGGATGTGCTTCAGGTCGGCCTGATCCTGAACACCTTCATCCGCCGCTCGCATGTCGTGCGCATTGCCTGCCTCGCGCAGCTCGTCAACGTGATTGCGCCCATCATGACCTCGCCGAATGGTGCTGCCTGGCGGCAGACCATTTTCTACCCCTACATGTTTGCCTCGCGCTATGGCCGCGGCAAGGCGCTCGATCTCAAGGTCGCCGGCCCGACCTACAAGAGCGATGTCGCAGGCGACGTTTCCTGCCTCGACGTCTCGGCCGTTCACGACGACAAGACTGGCGCCGTCAGCTTCTTCATCGTCAACCGTTCGGACAAGGACGTTGAAGCCGAGTTCGACATTGCCGCCTTCGGCAAGAATGCGAGCATCATCGACCATCAGGTCATGACGCATGCCGACATCAAAGCGGTCAACACGGAAGCCGACATGATGAATGTCGCGCCGAAGAAGGCCGACACGGCATCCCTCGCGAATGGCAGCCTCTCGGCCAGGTTTGCCCCCTATTCCTACCAGATGATCCGGATCAAGGTCTGATCCGGGTCGCCGGTCCGGTCATGGGAGGAGAGACAATGACGGCAAGCATCGACATCAAGAATGTGACAAAACGGTTCGGTTCGCTGACCGTGCTGGATGAGCTGTCGCTATCCATTCCGGCGAACGAATTCGTTGTCTTCCTTGGGCCGTCCGGTTGCGGCAAGTCCACGCTGCTGCGCATGATTGCGGGTCTTGAAAGCGTCGATTCCGGCGAAATCCTCATCAATGGCGAGCGCATCGACACCCAGCCGCCGGGTCAGCGGGGCGTGGCGATGGTGTTCCAGTCCTATGCGCTTTATCCGCATATGACCGTGCGCGACAACATGGCCTTCGGGTTGAAGAACATCTCCGTCGAGCGTTCTGTCATCGATGCCCGCATTGTGGAGGCGGCGCGCATGCTGGAGATCGGCCATCTGCTTGACCGCAAGCCGGGCCAGCTCTCCGGCGGCCAGCGCCAGCGCGTGGCGATCGGCCGCGCCGTCGTGAAAGAGCCGAAGGCGTTTCTGTTCGACGAGCCGCTGTCCAACCTCGACGCGGCGCTGCGCACCCGCACCCGCATCGAGCTTGCCCAGCTTCACCAGCGGCTGAAATCGACCATGATTTTCGTCACCCACGACCAGATCGAGGCGATGACGCTGGCCGACCGCATCGTCGTCATGAACAACCGCAAGATCGAGCAGATCGGCGCGCCGATGGAAATCTACAATCGGCCCGCCACCCGTTTCGTTGCCGGCTTTGTCGGCGCGCCTGCCATGAACTTTCTGCCGGTGACAATCAACGAGGACGGCGGTCTTGTCACGGTCGAGACGGCGGCCGGGCTGAAGGTCGCGACCGCTATTCCTGCCGGATCTCTGGCGATGGGTGGCTTTGAACTGGGTCTCAGGGCAGAGGATGTCCGCATTGCATCGCCGCAGGGCGAAGCCGCTGCGGGGACCGTGGACGTCGTTGAGCGCCTTGGCGAGCGAACCCTCGTCTATGTTCGCCTGAATGACGGCAGCCAGGTGGTCGGCTCGGACGGCGGCGATAGCCGCGTTGCCGTCGGGGACCGCGTTGGTCTGGTTTTCGACGGTTCGAAGGCTCATCTCTTCGATTCGTCCGGTCGGGCCTGGCATGCGGGAGAAACCGGCCATGGCTGAGTCGACTAGCGCCTATACAGCCCATGCCCGCGGCCCCGGTCCGCGGACGAAAAGCGTCGACATCTACGCGCCTCAGTGGCGCAATTTCCTGTTCGTTGCGCCTTATTTGACGATCTTCGTCCTTTTTCTCGTCTTCCCGCTCTTCTGGGGCATGTGGCTTTCCGTTCACAAGGCCGACACCTTTTCGTCGGGTCATTTCATCGGCCTCGAGAATTACGCCCGGCTCTTCCGCGACAAGATTTTCATTCAGTCGATCTGGAACACCTTCTATTTCGTGTTCCTCACAGTCCCGGCGCTTGCCCTGATCGGGCTGTTTCTTGCGCTCTGCCTGAACAGGCGCACCCGCAGCGCCGCGGTGCTGCGAACGCTGTTCTTTTCCTCCTCCGTGCTTTCGGTCACGATCGTCACTCTGATCTGGCGTATCGTCTACATCCCCGATATCGGCCTTCTTTCGATGATCTTCGGCCTGTTCGGCGCGAAGGCTCCGGCCTTCATTTCCGATCCGGATCTGGCGATGGCCGGAATCGCGATTGCCACTGTCTGGTGGTGTATCGGCCTGCCGATGATGCTCTTTCTCTCCGCCCTGCAGCAAATTCCGCAGGACATCTATGAAGCGGCGGCGCTCGACAACGCCAATCGGTGGCAGACGCTTCGCTCCATCACGCTGCCTTCGATCAAGCGGACCTTCGTTCTGGTGGTCATCATCCAGATCGTGCTGCAGTTCCAGCTTTTCGGCCAGGCCTGGCTGATGACGCGCGGCGGTCCCAACAATGTCACCAAGCCGATTGTTCTCTACATTTACAACACGGCGTTCCAGCGCTGGGATCTCGGCCTGGGGGCCGCGGCGTCGGAAATCCTGTTCCTGCTGATCCTCATTGCGGCCATGGCGCAATATTTCGTCACCCGCAGAAAGGCAGATGCGTGATGGCCTCCCACAATTCCGACATCCGCGGCAGATCCTTCGGCGACCGTGTCCTTTTCGGTCTCGTGATCCTTCTCGCGCTCGCCATGGCCGCGCCGGTGCTTTACGTGGTGGCGCTGTCCTTGAAGGATAACAAGGAGCTGATGGTGGACCCGCATTCGGTGTTCCACCTGCCCTATACGCTCAAGAACTATGTCGATACGATCGGTACGTCGAATGTCTTCTCCTGGGTGCTGAACAGCATCATCGTCGCGGGCGGCCTGACCGTCCTCACGCTCATCCTGTCGTCGCTCGCCGGCTACGGGTTTGCGCGATTGAACTTTCCCGGCCGGGACGCGCTCTTCGTCATCGTGCTTCTGGGGCTTGCCGTGCCGGAACAGGCGGTACTGATCGCCCGCCACCAGATTTTCAGCTGGCTCGGCCTGCACAATACCTATCCGGGCCTGATCCTGCCTGGTCTCTCGAGCGCCTTCGGCGTCTTCCTGATGACGCAGTATTTCCGCGCCATTCCCCGGGAACTCGATGAAGCGGCCATTCTCGATAATGCCAGCCGTTTCCGCGTCTTCTGGAAGGTGTTGCTGCCCTTGACCGTGCCGGCACAGGCGACGCTCGGCATCTTCACCTTTCTCGGGGCCTGGAACGACTATTTCTGGCCGCTGATTTCAGCGACCAAGAAGGAAATGTTCACGCTGACGGTGGGCATTGCTTCAACGCAAATGAACTTCGCGCAGTCGCAAGGCATCGGCTTTCTGATGGCGCAGGCAGTCTTCGCCGGCGCGCCCATTCTGATCATCTATCTGTTTTTCCAGAAATATATCGTCACCGCCGTCTCAGGCGCGGCGGTCCGGTGAGGCAGTAAGGCGGGCACGCAAATGTCCGGCGATTGAGGGAACGGCGTCGTCCGGAGGTGGGCGGCGAAAATCAAACAGGAGGAAATGACATGAGCATGAGGAAACTGTTTCTCGCCACCATCTCCGCTGCGGCGGTCATGATGGCATCGCCGAGCTTCGCGGCGACCGAATTGCAGGTGCAGCGCTTCTTTGGCGCCTGCGACGCCGATTTCGGCAAGAACACCGATGTCAGCAAGGCCGTCGGTGAATGCGGCATCATGACGTCGCTGATCAACAAGTTTGCCGCCGACAATCCGGACATCAAGGTTAATGTCACAACCGTCGAATGGCCAGGCTATGACCAGCTGACGGCACAGTTTGCCTCCGGCGACGCGCCAGACATCGTCACCATCCACGAGTCGGCCCTGTCCGACTACCAGTCGAAGGGCCTGCTGATGCCGCTCGACGATCTGCTGAAGAGTGTTGGCGTCACGCCGGACCAGTTCACCGATGCGGCCAAGCAGGGCGCAACCAAGGACGGCAAGATTTATGGTCTGCCGCTCGATAACTGGACGATGCTCTATCACATCAACATGGACCTGTTCAAACAGGCTGGCCTGGTCAACGCTGACGGAACACCGAAGCTTCCCAAATCCGTTGACGAGCTGCTGGCGCAGGCCGAACAGTTCAAGCAGAAGACGGGCAAGCCCTATTTCGTGCAGAACCTTGCCAATGAGACCGCGCTCTATACACGCAATCTCTATACCTATCTCTTCCAGCAGAATTCCGACTTCTTTGCCGACCCCAAACATGTGAAGTTCAATACGCCCGAGGCCAAAAAGGTCGTAGAGATGTACAAGACCATCTTCGACAAGGGTTACACCACCAAGGACCTTGATTACGGCGGTGCCATCAATGCGTTTCTTGCCGGAGAGGGCGGCGTCCAGCTGAACGGCACCTGGGTCGTCGGCGACTATAATGCGCAGTCGGAAAAGCCCGGGACAGCGCTCAACAAGGGCGGCTACGCCGTCTATCCCTATCCGCAGCTCTTCTCTGGCGCCAAGGCGCAATATGCGGATGGGCACACATGGGCTGTCTCCAAGAAGGATCGCACGCCGGAACAGACGGCCGCCATCGGCAAGTTCCTGAAGTTCTTCGCGGACAACGATTTCGAGTGGTCGCGCACGGGACATCTGCCGGCCTACAAGGCTGTCATTGACTCCGCCAAGTTCAAGGCTCTGCCCCATCGTGACACGATCGCGGCCATCGCGACCCTCGGCAAACCGCTTCCATCTGCCGTGCAGCGTCAATTTGCAATTCAGGACATTGTGGGCGAAGAAATGAGCGCCGCGATTACGGGCCAGAAACCAGTGGACCAGGCTCTCGCCGATATGGAAAGCCGCGTCAACGATCTGCTCTCCAATCTCTGATTTCCAGATTTCGCGATACGGCCCCGGCCGTGCCCCGCGTCGCCTCATCCCTCCCGGAGAGGCGGCGCGACATTGCTGCCTATGTTTGGTGAGATCGGCTGCACTCGCTCGAGGAGAAAGCTGTTGATCAAGGCCGTATGGCCTCAAATTGAAAAAATCATGCAAAAAAGTGGATCGGCACGCTCGGGCTACGCTACGGCGGCAGGTACCGGCGCGCGTGTGCGCCTTGTCAGTCTGTTTTCGATCAGTGTGAAACCGTCGTGAATGGCGAGCGCCAGCGCTCCGACGATGAGGCCACCTTGTAACACGAAAGCGGTGTTGTTCGAGATCAGGCCCGCAATGATGACTTCGCCGAGCGTCTTGGCCGCCACGGTCGAGCCCACGGTTGCCGTGCCCAGCGAAATGACAGCCGATAGGCGAATCCCGGTGATGATGACGGGAAGGGCAAGCGGAAACTCCACATTCACAAGCCGCTGCAGATTGGTCATGCCCGCGCCGCGCGCTGCTTCCTGAACGGATGGCGGGAGTGCAGTGAGACCCGTGAGGGCATTCTCGAAGATCGGCAGCAGGCCGTAGAGAAAAAGCGCGATCAGCGTGGGAACGGGCCCGAAACCGAAAACCGGGACGGCCAGCGCCAGCACGGCGACCGGTGGAAATGTCTGGCCAATATTGGCGATCGAGCGCGAAAGCGGCAGGAATTCGCGACCTGACGGGCGCGTGACGATAATCGCGAGGCAAAGCGACACTGCCGTGGCCGCCACCGTGGCTATGCCCACAAGGGCGATATGGCTCAAGGTGAGCGCGAGCAGGCTTGTCTGCGTGTAGATTGCCGGGGCGCCATTCGCAGCAAAAGGCGCGAAGACCCCTTCGAAGCTTTGCGGCGAGAGCAGGAAGGCCAGGAACAACGCGTAAAGCGCAACGCGGATGATAATGCCAAGGTTCATTGCGGCCTTCCCGCCTGCGCGATCAACGTTTCACGGCTCACACGACCGATCAGGACTCCATCGCGTGTCACCGGCAGGCTTGCGCGTCCCGACCAGAGCGCTTCCGCAAGCGCATCCTTCAGCGACGCAGCCGCGCTGATCGGTTGACCTGAGGCCTCGCCGGCTTCCAGGAAATCGCCAACGGACAACAGGGATAGCAATCGGAACGCGCGATCCGAGCTGCCGACCAGCGCGTTGACGAAGTCGTTTGCGGGGTTCGTGATGGTGTCGGCGGGAGTCGCGAACTGAAGCATCCGGCCCTTGTCCATCACGGCAATCCTGTCTCCGAGGCGGATGGCCTCGTCCATGTCATGCGTTACGAGAACCACGGTCGTTGCGAACCGGCGCTGTATGGCGAGCAGGTCTTCCTGCGCTTTGCCGCGGATAATCGGGTCAAGCGCGCCGAAAGGCTCATCCATCAGCAGGACAGCGGGCTCCGCCGCAAGCGCGCGGGCGACGCCGATCCTCTGCTGTTGCCCGCCCGACAGTTCATGCGGCATGCGTTGCCGGAACCGGGCCGGGTCGAGATGGAAAAGCGTAAGCAATTCGTCGACGCGCTTGTCGATGCGCTTTTTGTCCCAGCCCAGAAGCTTCGGCACGGTCGCAATATTTTCGGCGACCGTGCGATGGGGGAAGAGGCCGTGACCCTGGATGGCATAACCAATCGCCCGGCGCAGTTCATGGCCGGGAAGATCGCGATTGTCGCGTCCATCAATCAGGATTGCACCGGAACTTGGCTCGACGAGGCGATTGATCATCCGCAACAATGTTGTCTTGCCGGAGCCGGAGGTGCCAACGACGGCGACGATCTCGCCGCTTTCCACCCTGAGTGACACGTCATCGACGGCACGCATGCCCTCATAGATTTTTGTGACCGATTGGATTTCGATCATTCCTGCACTCTCCGGTTGGCCAGTGGGTTCAGCAACTCCACCACGGCATCAAGAATGATGGCGGCGGCAAACGCGAGGGCGACGACCGGCAAGGCCCCGAGCAGGACCAGATCGGTCGCAGTCTGGCTGATGCCCTGAAAGACGAACGTACCAAAACCGCCCCCGCCGATCAGTCCCGCAATGACGGCAAGGCCAAGATTTTGCACCAGGACGATGCGGATTCCGGTGAGGATGACAGGGAAGGCGAGTGGCATTTCGACCCGCAAGAACCTTTGGCGCGCCGTCATGCCCATGCCTCTGGCCGCTTCACGCGCCTCGCGCGGTACGGATTCGAGCCCTGCGAGGGTATTCGCGACCATTGGCAGCAGCGAATAGACAAACAGCGCGATAAAGGCGGGCGCAAAACCGATACCGGCGATGCCAAGTGCCGCCGCGCCGGGTACGTGCACCGCAATCCAGGCGAGTGGCGCAATCAAGAGGCCGAACAGCGCCATCGAGGGAATGGTCTGCAGGATGTTCAAGCTTCCGAGAAGGGGCATCCGCACTGGCCTTACCCGGTAGCAGAGAACGCCCAGCGGGATGCCGACCAACGCGGCCAATGACAGGGATCCGGTCGCCAGCATGAGATGCACGCGCGCCTCGCGCCAGAAAACGTCTGTCCGGTTGGCGTATTCGCGCAGAATGGACAACGCATCCCAGGCTCCGGACCACAACAGCGCCCAGGACAGAGCCGCTATCACCGCCAGAAGGGCGACGCGTTTCAAGGGCGTCATGCGCAGGCGAATTGTTGCGTCAGCGAGACAGACTGCGAAGCCGAAGATCGCCAACCAGAAGCCGCCGCCGGGCGAAACACGCGCATAGGCATTCTCAGGCGGCGTGAGATGAAAGGCTGCCCGCCCTATCGCCAGGGCGAGCACCGCGAGCGCAAGGCACGAGACGAGCAGACGCAGTGTCGCATGCGTGCGAAACAGCAGAAGCAGGCCGGCTGCGAGCACGAGCCCCATGGCCGTGATGGCCTCTGCCGGCGGCAGCGCGGACAACATGGCAATCGGCTTTGCGGCGACAATGCGATTGGCGCGGAAAAGACAGAAAGGCTGCGTGAAGAAACCGGCCAGGGCAATCGCCATGAGGATCAGGCCCAGCTTGTCTATTCCGCGTGGCAGCCGGGCCGTCGCGCTCTGCTTCCCGGCATGCGGGGTTTCGACTGCAACAGTCTGCTCTGCCGAGACACCCGGCCGTCTCTGCACCGTCATCTCACTTGACGAACCCATGCGATTTCAGGAAGTCCGCAGCGACTGCATTTGCCGGTTCGCCGCCAACCTGCACGCGTCCGTTCAGTTTCTGCAGTGTTTCAAGATCCAAAGCCTCGAAGATCGGTTTCAGGATATCCGCAATCTTCGGATATTGCTTGAGCTTCGCCTCCCGGATGATCGGCGTCGGCAGATAGACCGGCTGGACGCCCTTGTCGTCTTCCATGACCTTCAACCCGGATGGGGCGATCCCTCCGTCCGTGCCATAGACCATGGCCGCATTGGCCCCGGAGGTTTGTTGGGCTGCCGCTGCGATGGTCGCCGCAGTGTCCCCGCCGGACAGGGTAATCAGTTGGTCGGGCTTGAGCTTGAAATCGTACGCTTTCTCAAAAGCGGGCAAGGCGGAGGGTGATGTCACGAATTCCGACGACGCAGCAAGCTTGACCTGCCCGCCTTTCGCAACGAAAGCGCCGAAGTCCGTCAGGGTCGCCAGCTTGTTGGCGTCAGCTACATCATTGCGAAGGGCAATGGCCCAGGTGTTGTTGGCTTTCGCCGGCGTCAGCCAGACGATCTTGTTGGCCGCATAATCGAGTTCCTTGGCCTTCTCGTAGCCCTGCTGCGGATTGTTCCAGACAGGCAGGTCACCCTTGTTGAAGAAGAAGGCGGCGTTACCCGTATATTCCGGATAGATGTCAATCTGCCCCTGCGTGATGGCCTGGCGAACGATCGGTGTGGCGCCGAGCTGAATCTTGCTTTCAACAGGGATGTCGTTTGCCTTCAGGGCGAGAAGGATGATGTTGCCGAGCACACCCCCTTCGGTATCGATTTTGGAAGATACGGTCACGCTGTCGGAAGCTGCCGCCTCAACCGCAGTTAAAATGCTGATTGCCGCGACGGCGGCAAACTTGAAAAGCCCCTGCATGGATTGTCCCTTTCTCCGGCCTGAAGCGAGTTTAAGGTCGGGCGCGCGCCGCGCTCCTGGCATTGCGATCGTTGTCCTTTTTACGGCTGCCGTATGGCTGTCGTTTCCAGTGTCATAATCCCGGACCTCGCCGACAAGGAAATGAATGAGGGAGGGGAATGTTCCAAATTTTCTCGTGGTGTTCGTGCTCGGCTCCGTATCGCCATGGAATACCGGTCGATAGATCCAGAAAACTTCCATCCTCCTCGCTGTAAATCTGACAGGTGGAGGTGACAAAAAATGGCAGGATCTGTTGCTCCTCCAGCTGCCTTACGCGTTAGGGGGCCGTCTGGATTTCGCGACGCTGGACTCGGAGGAGAACTTGCGGGTTCAGGGGGCAGGGACCGCCGTGACACCCTGCCTGCAACATAGGCGCGACGGGCGGTCTCTCCCGATCTCCGCCGCGAAGGCCATCGGAAACCTGCTGCCATGGGCTTGCCGGAGATACGGCCCATCCGCATCATCCAGGAAACCGAGGCGGTGGTTCAGGCTGAGCGTGTGATGGGTGCGATCGAGGGGATTCACGCAAGAGCCCAAGGGCATCAGGCGAAATCGACGGTCCTGAGGACGCGTTCGGTCGTCCCGAGAAAGAGGCCTTTCAGGAGGTCGACGCTGGATGACGCGGAGACAAAAACACCCATGCGGTAGCTACTCAGCGCGGTGTCGGCAATGGGCACGAATTTTAGCTTCTTTTCCTCGATCTCATCCAGGAAGCCGATCTTGGTGTAGATTCCCACCACCTGTTTGGAAAGGATCGCCTGTTTGGCGATCGATAGCGTGTTCGTGAAGATCTGCGTCTTGAGCATGGACGATACGGAGGCGATCTCCTGATCGACGATGGAGTTGCGGCCCCGCGCTCTGGGTGTCGCAACCAGGGCATAGTGAGAGAGATCTTCCACCGTGATGCTGCTGCGTTCGGCGAGCGGGTGGTCGATCGACAAGACGGCTCCGAAGGGCGCTGGCTTCTGGGCAATGATACGCAAATCGGGGTGCATCATCTTCGTGAAGCCGATGCCGATATCCGCTTCGCCATTGACCACGCATTGCATCACTTCGTCATGCATGCCCACATTGATCGACAGCGATATACCCGGATGCGCGCTGCTGAACTGTTCCAATATCTTGGGCAGGAAGCTGAAGGCGGCTGAATCGATGGCCTGGATGCTCAGATGCCCGGTCTTGAGACCGCGAATGTCGCCGAGCAACGCCTGCGCCTGTTCAAAATCATAGAGCGTCTTGCGGCAATGTTCGAGAATGATGCGGCCTGAGGTGGTGAGCTCCACGCCCTCCGGCGTGCGGTCCAGAAGCCGAACGCCCAGCTGTTCCTCCACCTGGATGATCTTCCGGTTCACCGATGTCGACGTGACATTGAGAACGCTGGCCGCCTTGCGGATCGAACCTTGCCGGGCGACCTCGTCCAGATAGCGCAGGAAAACCGTGTGCATTCAGGCACCTCCGATGTGGAGCGAAAATCGCACCACTGTTGGCGAAATTTAGCTCTTCTTGTGTCACTGCAGCCGGGCTTAGTGTCAAGCAGATGGCAAAAACAAAACGGGGAACTCCGAAGCCCATCGCAAAAACTGTGGAGACTGATCAATGACGACATTCATTCCGCAAGCATCCCGCCGTTCCGTTCTCAAAGGTCTGGGCCTTGCCGCCGCCGGCGCATTTTCCGGAACATCCTTTTCATTCGCACCGGCCGCCCGCGCCGCCGATCCGTTCACGGTTCGCATGCAACTGGGTTGGCTCGCCAGCAACGGCATCCTTGGCGAAGTCGCGGCCGACAAGCTCGGCTATTTTGCCGATGAGGGGCTGAAGCTCGAAATCGTGCCGGGCGGCCCGAATATCGATGGCGTTGCCGCGATTGCCAGCGGCGCCGCCAATCTCGGGCAGCTCTCATCGAGCCCATCCCTGATGATGGCGCGTTCTCAAGGGATTCCGGTCAAGTGCATCGCGGCCGGCTACCAGAAGCACCCCTATACCTATTTCTCGCTGAAGAAGAAGCCGATCAGCACGCCGCAGGACATGGTCGGTAAAGTGATCGGTACGCAGGCCACCGGCCGCATTCTGCTCCGCGCCCTTCTCGCCAAGAACGGCATCGCCGAGAAGGACGTCGAGATGAAGATCATCGGCAGCGACATGACGCCCTTGATGACCGGTCAGGTCGATGCGATCACCGGCTGGCTGACGAATATCGATGCGCTCGCGATCCTCGGTGACCAGCGCGTTGATCTCACGCTTTGGGATGCCGGTATCCACCTTTATGCTAACCCGTATTATGTTTCCGACCAGACCCTGAAGGATCATCCGGACAAGCTGCAGGCCACGATCCGCGCCATTGCCAAGGGCTGGGGCTTTGTCCACGACAATCCGGAAAAGGCCGTCGAATACCTGGTCGAGCGCTTCCCCAATCTCAACAAGGACAGCGAGATGAAGGCCGTGCGCCCCATCGTCGCCTACTCGTTCAATGAAACGACGGCCAAGGCCGGCTGGGGGGCGATGACCCGCGAGAACTGGCAGGCCCAGATCGACACCTACAACGAACTCGCCCAGTTCGAGAAGGGGGCGCCGAAGGTCGATGACGTCATGACCCTGTCGGTGCTGGAGGCAACGGCCGCCCAACGTCCGGCGTATGGCTGAGGTGGGGACATGCAAACGGCCTCCGCTCCCGCCGCAGGTCCAGTGCCGATAGCGGCATCCCTGCGCAATGCGACCGTCCGGTTCGCGACCTTCACGGCGATCGACAAGATCAGCCTCGATATCGAAGATGGAGCCTTCTACTCCATCCTCGGCCCCTCCGGATGCGGCAAGTCCACGCTTCTGCGGCTGATCTCGGATCTCATCCCGGCCGCAGAGGGCGAAGTCACCGTCTTCGGCAAGTCGACCGAAGAGGCGCGGTTGGCGCGTGAATTCGCGTTCGTGTTTCAGGAGGCAACCCTGCTTCCCTGGCGCAGCGCCATCGACAATGTTCGCCTGCCGCTGGAAATCGGCCGCAGCCGCGGCCTGAAACTGCCGGTCAGCGAGCGCTCGCCGGCAGAGCTACTGGAGCTTGTCGGCCTCAAGGGGCGCGAGAATGCCCTTCCGCATGAGCTTTCGGGTGGCATGCGTCAGCGCGTGGCAATTGCCCGCGCGCTCGTCTGCAAGCCGAAACTCCTTCTGATGGACGAGCCCTTCGGCGCGCTGGATGAGATGACGCGCGACCACATGAACCTCGAACTGCTGCGCATCTGGCAGGAGACCGGCGTGACGATCCTCTTCGTGACCCATTCGATCCCGGAGGCCATCTTCCTCGGCCAGAAGGTGCTGATGCTGAAGGCCAATCCCGGCCGGGTGCGGGAAATCGTCGATATCGACTTTCCCTATCCGCGCGAGATCGCGCTGCGCGATACGCTCGAATTCACCCGCTATTCCGCGCGTCTGCGCCAGCTTCTGGAGACATGCTGATGGCTGCGACCCAAGACACGACCCGGCCGATCCCGCTGCGCCCGAGGAGCACTCCGATGCATAAATTCGGCGGCGGCGTACCGCTTCCTCTCCTGACGGCCGTCGGGCTCATCCTGCTCTGGGAAGCCGGCGTGCGCGGGTTTTCCGTGCCGTCCTATATCGCGCCCGCACCCAGCGACATTGCCCGCACGCTGGTCAGCGATTTCCCGCTGCTGATGCGCAATTTCTGGCCGACGCTGTTCGAAAGCCTGCTGGGCTTTGCGGTCGGCAATATCGGTGCCGTGCTGATCGCCATTGCCTTCGTCCATAACAAGACGGTGGAAAAGGCCTTCTTTCCCATCGCCGTTTTCATCAACACCGTGCCGATCCTGGCGATCGCGCCAATCCTGGTGCTGATCTTCGGCGGCGGGCTGACGGCCAAGGTGGTGATTGCGGCGCTGATCTGCTTCTTCCCCACGCTCGTCAACATGGTGCGCGGGCTGGAGGCGGTGACGCCGCAGGTGATGGAACTGGCGCGCATTCTCTCGGCATCCAAGTGGGAAATATTCTGGAAGATCCGGCTACCCTCGTCGCTGCCCTTCCTCTTCGCCGCGCTCAAGATTGCCGCAACGACCAGCGTCATCGGCGCGATCGTCGGCGAATGGGTCGGCGCGGACAAGGGGCTCGGCACGCTGATCATCGATGCGACCTTCAACTTTCGCTCCGCGCAGCTCTACGCGACGGTGCTGATGTCGTCCGGCCTCTCGGTTGTGATGTTCGCCAGCGTCGCCATCGCCGAAAAGCTGCTCATCCGCTGGGAACACAAATAACGCAACGCAACCGCACAGGCTGCCTGAAACCTTCGACAGAGGGCGGGCGGAGCTATGGGAGAAAGACCATGACCGACAAAGCTATCGATCACATCACCCTCCAGAGCGAGAACGTGCCCGTCGTGGCCGATTGCGACGTGGTTGTCGTCGGCGCGGGGCCGGCCGGCCTTTCCGCCGCCGTTTCGGCCGCGCGCAACGGCTGCAAGGTCGTGCTGATCGAGCGCTACCATCATCTCGGCGGCATGGCCTCCGGCGGCATGGTTCTGGTCCTCGACGACATGGTCAATGAAGGCACCGAAATCGTCACGACCGGCATTGTCAGCGAATTCGTCGACCGGCTCAAGCGCCAGGACGCCGCCGTCTGTCCGCCGCCGGAAGATTGCCTGACGAACTGGGACATGTGGCGTAAATGGTCGCGCTGGGGCTGCATCGACTTCCACAAGACCGGCATGCCGCAACCCATCATTCACGCTGTCGCCTTCGATCCCGATGGCTGGAAGCGCGTGAGCCTCGATCTGGTGCGCGAGACGAGTATTCACCTGCGCCTGCACAGCTGGTTCTGCGGCACGGTGGTCGAGGGGGGCGAGGTCAAGGCCGTCATCTGCCAGACCAAGCTCGGCCGTCAGGCGATCCGCGCCAGGATGGTGATCGACGCCTCGGGCGATCTCGATGTCGCATCCTCCGCCGGCGCCTCCTTCCTCAACGGCCAGTATATCGTGACGACCGTCTTCCGGCTCTGCGATGTGGACACGGATGCGGCGGAAGCCTTCGAATATGAAAATCCGGAGGCCTACAAGGAACTCGACCGCAAGGCGCGCCGCATCATCGGCGGGGCTTGGGGCATGTGGTGGCTGAAGACGCCGCTGCCGGGCATTGTCTGGTGCAATTGCCCGCATATGCCGGGCTTTGACGGGCTTTCGCCGGAAGACATGGTGGCGGCCGAAATCCAGGGCCGCGACCGGATGATGGCGCTTCTGGAATTCGCCCGCGCCAACCTGCCGGGCTTCGAGAAGGCGAAGATGCTGGGTGCCGCCGAGCAGATCGGCATCCGCCAGACGCGGCTTCTGCAGGGCGAATATGTCGTCACCCGCGACGACGTAAAGAACCGCCGCTATTTCGACGACACCGTCTGCCGCGGCCGCGACTATTACACGCCCTATCGCGCGCTGCTGCCGCGCGGGCTCGACAACCTTATCGTCGCCGGCCGCCATTACTCGGCGGAAAGTGAGGCGCAAAAGCTTTCCCGCGAAATTCCACCCTGCATGGCGCAAGGTGAGGCCGCCGGCGTTGCCGTGTCGCTCGCGCTCGAAGGCGGCCATGCGCTTCGCCATGTCGATGCGGCGAAGATCCAGGCGCGGATGCGGGCGCAAGGTGCCGACCCCGGCGACCGCCCCTCCGCAAATGCGCTCATCGAACCGCGCTCCGTCGCCGTCTGACAGAAGGAAAACACCATGGTCCATCCACTTGAAGGCGTGCGCGTCATCGATTTCACGCAGGTCATGCTCGGTCCCTGCGCCACCCAGATGCTGGCCGATTTCGGCGCCGACGTGATCAAGATCGAACGGCCGGGTGCTGGCGATCTGTCGCGCAACTTCATGGGCGACGCGAGCGAGGCCGGGCAGAACAACGCCGTCTTCTGCTCGCTCAACCGCAACAAGCGTTCGGTCGAGATCGACACCAAGTCGGAGGCCGGGCGGCAGATGGTCTATGATCTGGTGCGCGTGTCGGATGTGGTGGTCGACAATTTCCGCGCCGGTGTCATGGACCGGCTCGGTTTCGGCTATGAGACCCTGAAGACGATCAACCCGCGCATCATCTGCGCCTCCGGCACCGGTTTTGGCGAGAAGGGTCCCTATGCCCACAAGGGCGGACAGGACGTGCTCGCGCAGGCGATGACGGGCGTCATGGAAAAGACCTCCGATCCCTCCATCCCGCGCTCCATCTATCCGACGACGCTCTGCGACTACACCGCCGGCATGCACCTCGTTCAGGGCGTGCTTGCCGCCCTTCTTGCACGCGAGAAGACGGGCCACGGCCAGAAGGTTTCCGTTTCGCTCTACGATTCCATCATCGCCATGCAGATGCAGGAAGCCGCGCAATGGTCGAAGCATCGCGAGATCCTCAATTGGGCTGCCATGCCGCTGACGGGCCTGTTCGATGCGATTGATGGCCCGCTGGTGATTGTCGGCGCGTTCAAGCAGAACCCGCTGCGCGACATCTGCGCCGCACTCGGCCTTGAGGATCTGTCGCCGCAATATCCCGATCTCGCCAGCCAGCGCGCCAACAAGCCATTCCTGCAGGACACGTTCCGCAAGCAGATCGCGACGAACACCGTGGCCCATTGGCTGGCGCGGCTGGAGGAGCAGGACCTCCTCTGCGCGCCGGTGCGCTCTCTGGGCGTCGCGCTCGACGATCCGCAGACGGCGATCAACGGCATGTTCATCGATATCGACCACCCGGTTCTCGGGGGGCTCAGGCTTCTCGGGTCTCCGGTTCATTTGAGCGACGCCCCGGTCGAGCTTCGCCATGTCCCGCCGCGTCTTGGTGAGCATACCGATGAGGTGATCGCCGAATTCGGCCTCGCCCGCGACAAGCGGAGGGCGGCGGTATGACGGTCGGCTTTACCCTCGCCGGCGGCGTCGCCCGGGTGACGATCGATCGCCCCGACCGCATGAACTCCGTCGATCTCGCAACATCCGCTGAGCTGGAGCGCATCTGGTCGTTAATCGAGGCGGATGACAGCGTTCGCTGCGTCGTGCTGACGGGCGCGGGCAATCGCGCCTTCTCGGCGGGGGCCGATATGAAATCCGACACCGGCAAGAGCGGCCTGGAATATTGGGCGGAGGCCAATCCGGCCGGCTTCGGCGGTATTGCCTGCCGCGAAAGCCTGATGGTTCCGGTGATTGCCCGCGTCAACGGTCTGGCGCTCGGCGGCGGCATGGAAATGGTGCTGGGCGCCGATATCGTGATTGCCGCAGAGCATGCCCGCTTCGGCCTGCCGGAGGCCAAGGTCGGTCGGCTGCCGCTCGATGGCGGCATGGTGATGCTGCAACGGCTGATCCCGCGCAATATCGCGGCGGGCCTGATGATGACCGGGCGGATGCTGAGTGCGCCAGAGGCTGCAAGGCTCGGCCTCGTCAACGCCGTCGTGCCCGAAGCAGAGCTTGATGCGGAAATCGAGCGCTGGGTTGCCGATATCCTCACGTGCGCGCCGCTGTCGCTGAAGGCCATCAAGCGTTCGATCCGGGCCACGGCCCATCTCGCCAGTGCCGATGCGCGCGGGCTGAAGACGCCGGAACTGGTCGCGGCGCTGACCTCTGCCGATTCACAGGAAGGCGTGGCAGCCTTCCGCGAGAAGCGCGCGCCGCAATGGACCGGCAGGTAGGCGAAACATGACCCTCGTCATCAAAAGCGAATGCATTGATGTGAAGGACGGAGCCTGCGCCGCGGTCTGCCCGGTCGACTGCATCTATGAAGGCGAGCGGATGTTCTACATCCACCCGAGCGAATGCATCGAGTGCGGCGTCTGCGAGAGTGTGTGTCCGGTCGATGCGATCCGGTTCGAAGACGAGATCGGAGAAGAGGCAAAGGCCTTCATCGCCATCAATCGCGATGTCTTTTCCGACGCGGCAGGCGCGCTCACTTCGCCCGGCGGCTGGAGCCGCAAGAGCCCGCCGATCCCCGATCATCCCGCCGTCGCCGCGCGGGCCAGAAGAAACTGATTTCGAGAGGAAAACCCCATGCAAGGCGTCATTGCAGCCGTTCCCACACCGCTTTCCGAACGCTACGAGCCTGTTCGGGCACCTTTCATCGCCCATTGCCGCTGGTTGCTCGACAACGGCTGCGACGGGCTGAACATCCTGGGTTCGACGGGGGAGGCCAATCTCTTCGATGGCGAGACACGCCGCACCGTCATGCACTGGGCGGCGGAGGACCTGCCGCGCACGCGCCTGATGGTCGGAACCGGCACGCCTTCGCTGTTTGAAACCATCGCACTGACGCGTCATGCCGCAAGCCTGGGCTACCCGATCTCCCTCGTCCTGCCGCCCTATTATTACAAGCCGCTGACGGATGACGGGCTGGTCGCCTGGTACATGGCGGTGCATGAAGCGCTGGGCGACAGCACGCTTGAAATCTATTTCTACAATTACCCGCAGATGACTGGGATCACGATCACTGCCGAAGTCATTGCGCGGCTGCGCCAGCTTGCGCCAGCCCGTTTCACCGGCATCAAGGACTCCTCCGGCGATCTCGCCTACTGCCGCGCGCTTGCCACCGCTTTTCCGGGCTTTGCCGTGTTCCCGAGCTCGGAAGTGTCGCTGGGTGAAGCAGCGCAGTCTGGCTTTGCCGGCTGCATCTCTGCCACGACAAATCAGACCTCCAGGCCGGCGGGCAAGGTATGGCGCAATCGTCTGGCCCCCGCAAAAGCCGATCTCGATGAACTTGCTGCCATCCGTGGGGCGATCGCCGGGCCGACGCTGGTTGCCTCGGTCAAGTATCTCGTTGGCGCCCGCACCGGTGATCCGGTGTGGGCTCGCGTCATGCCACCTTTCCTGCCAGTCGATGTAGATCAACGCGCAAAGCTTGCCGGCGTCATGGCTCTTCTGGAGCCACAGAGGACAAAGGCGGCGGCCGGAGGTTGATCAGAGCCATGAGGGGGGAGCGGCTGCGAGGCCGCTCTCCACACCGTTGGGCGACAACTGCTCACACCGTAAAATACTGCGCAAGCGCCTGCAATTCGCCCTGGCGGATTTCATGTCCGCCGGGGTGGTAAAATGTGTCGAGCCGGCTGCCCTGCCGGCTGAAATAGGACGCCAACTGCTCCGTCAGGGGAAGCGGGCAGATCGGGTCCCTCTCGCCAGCCGTGATCAGGATCTCCTTGTCCTTCAGGCTCGCGTTGTCCTCGGGCCTCCAGGGGATCAGGGGATGCAGCAGGACGATCTTTTCGAAGAGGTCGGGCTGCTGGAAGACGACCGAGGCGAGAATGTTTGCGCCGTTCGAATAGCCGAGGCCGTAGACCGGGTGGCCGGGATTTTCCGCCTTGCGGTCGGCGATATAAGCTGCCATCCGCTCCGTCCGCATCTTCAGGTCGTCCATGTCATAGACGCCTTCGCCGGTGCGGCGGAAAAAGCGCAGCGCGCCATGTTCGCTGACATCGCCGCGCGGTGCGACAATGCCGGCATCGGGGCGGATTTCCGCGATCAGTTCGTTGAATTGAAACTCGTTGCCGCCCGTACCGTGAAAGGCGAAAATCAGCGGCGCGCCGGGGGCGGGCGCTTTCGTGAAGGCATGATAGGTGTTCGTCATGTCACATCTCCGACAGACGGGACCGTGTGCCAGTCCCGCTGTCTTCCTGTTGAAGTTGAACCTCAGTCAGTGATCGGCTTCAGCAGGGTTTCGATCTGCTGGCGATGCGGCTCGTAGCGGGTCGGCAGCTTGAGTGCCTGGCCGAGATGGGCCGTATCCTCGTCGCGATCGAAGCCCGGTTCGTTGGTGGCAATCTCGAAGAGAACGCCGCCGGGGGTGCGGAAGTAGATCGCCCAGAAGTAATCGCGATCGATGACAGGCGTGACCTGGTAGCCGGTGTCGAGAAGCGCCTTGCGCACTTCGAGCTGTGCTGCCCGGTCTTCCACCGCGAAGGCGATGTGATGTACCGAACCCGCGCCCTGGCTGGCAAACCGGCCATCGGGCAGTGTTTCGATGTCGATGAAATCGGCACCGTTGCCGCCGGGAATGGCGTAGCGCGCCCATTCGTTCTTCTCATCGATCTTCTGGTAGCCCATGAAGCCGAGAAGTTCGCGAGTGGCGCCGGAATCCTTCAGGCGCATGCTGGCGCCGTGAAAGCCCTTGATCGCCTCGGCAGCGCCGATCTCGTCATGCAGCCAGCCGGTGCGCTCGTCGCCATCGACCTCGATCAGCGAGAAGCCGTCATGGTCGGGACCGGCAAAGCGCAGGCGCTTTTCGCCGAAGGCTTCCGTTTCGCCAAGGCCCTGAACGCCAAGCTTTCCAAGGCGCTCGCGCCAGTAGCCGAGCGAACCTTTGGGCACCGCGAAATAGGTTTCGCCCACTTCGCCGACGCCGGCCTTGCCGGCCGCGATATGCGGGAAGGGGAAATAGGTCATGACCGAGCCAGGCGTACCGACTTCATCGCCATAATAGAGGTGGTAAACCTCTGGGGCGTCGAAGTTGACTGTCTTCTTGACGCGGCGCAATCCGAGCGTCTTGGTGAAGAAATCGCTGTTGACCTGCGCATCGGCGGCCATCGAGGTCACATGATGCAAGCCCTTGATCTGTGTCAGCATTGCCTTGGTCCTTTGTTGCGGGACGCGGTGTCGGCGTCCTCCGATGGGCAGAAGATGGCCCCGGACCGGAACTTTTTGAATAGAAATAATATTGACAATATTATTGCAGAATATGAAATTATCGACATGAGTGATTTGAACACGATCCGGATCTTTCTGGCCGTCGCCAAACAGCGCAGCTTCGTCGCCGCGGCACGCCAACTGTCGATGACTGCGCCGTCCGTGACGCGAGCAGTGAGTGCGCTGGAGACCGAATTGGGCGTCCAGCTTCTCCTGCGCACCACGCGGCAGGTTTCGCTGACCTCTGCGGGCGCGGTCTATGCGGCACGAATTTCACCGCTGCTTGATCAGTTCGAGGCAGTCGCCGACGAGGTCAGGGCGCAGACCGACCGCGTTTCGGGTCACATCCGCATCAATGCGCCGCTGTCGCTGGGTCAGAGGATATTGCCGGA